>JAUQPW010000157.1 GCA_030550175.1 bacterium | reverse complement strand
AGCAAGAAATCTATAAAGTTATAGCCCAGCATAAACTGCACATCCTTAAACTTAAAACCCATAAAGATTGGCCCAAAGTCGCCGAGACTTATAAGAGAATCGCCCAATCTTATATAGTAACCCAGGAATGGGATGAAGCTTTAGAGGCTCTCCAACGGAGTTGTAAAATCTATGAGGAATTGAATAACAAAAAAGAACTGGGGAGCCTTTACTTGGCTATAGGGAGTATTTTTTATTTTAAGTCTCGATGGAAAGACTCGCTGAAGTTCCATGAGAAGAGTCTGGAGTTGAAAAAAGAACTCGAAGACCTGGCCGGTATCGCAAAGGTTTATAACAACATGGGAACCGTTCATGCCAAATCGGGTCATTGGGAAGAAGCTTTAAAGTGGTTTTCCCTCAGTTTAGAAATAAAAGAAAATCTTGAAGACCTGGCAGGGAAGGTGGTAACCTATAATAACATGGCTCTGCTGTTTGATCTTCAGGGGGATTGGGAAAAAGCTCATCAATTTTATAACTATAGTCTCCAAATCCAGGAAGATTTAGGTGATCTCCTGGGAATGGGTCAGATCTGGTGGCGTAAAGGATTGCTTTATAGTGAGCAGAAAAAATATCCTGAGGCCCTGGAGTTGATGGAAAGGTCTTTAGCCGTTAAACGGAGCTTAGGATATTCTCAGTTGGAAGAAGACGAAGCGGTATTGGCTTCATTAAAAAAAGAATTGGCCCATGAAAATAGCACTCTTTGGAGGAAGTTTTAATCCTCCCCACGTTTGTCACCTGATGATCTGCTATTATGTTCTGGAAACGACGGATGTAGATAAGGTTTGGCTGGTTCCCTGTTATCAGCATGCTTTTGATAAAGAATTGGTTGCCTTTCATCATCGGTTTAATATGTGTTCTCTGGCTGTGGAAATTTTTAATAAACGGGTTGAGGTCTCTACCATAGAAGAAGAGCAAAAAGGGATAAGCTGGACAATAGATACCGTTCGTTACCTAAAAAGGCTCTATCCGGATGTGGAATTTGAGTGGATTGTAGGTTCCGACGTAACCCGGGAATTTACCTCCTGGAAGGATTTTGATCTCCTTCAAAAAATGATTACTTTTCGAATTATTCCCAGGAGTGGTTATTTAGAAAATATCCAGGACGGAACTCCCAACATTTATTTCCCTAATATCAGCAGTACCCTGATTCGTGATAGAATTAAGAAAGGCCTTTCTATTAGCCATCTGGTTCCAAAATCCGTTGAAAGGTATATTCGGGAGCATCGGCTTTATCTTTAGGAATTTGAATTCAAAGGCCAGAATCCGAGATCAAAAGATGCTCAGACTTCTGGTTCCCGGCTCCTGAGTTTTTATGTTTTTAAAGCAGGTTAAAATTATAGGGGTTCCTATGGATCTGGGTTCCGGGCGACGGGGAGTCGATATGGGGCCCAGTGCTCTTAGAATAGCCGGAATTAGTAGAGAGCTTGAGCGGCTGGGGTATAAAGTCGTCGACCATGGAGACATCAAGGTCCCGATTCCTGAGACCCGAGATCCCGGAGATCCTCGAGCCAAATACTTATCGGAAATTGCGGCAACCTGTAAGACCCTTTATGAAACGGTCAAAACTTGTTTAAGCCAGCAATATTTCCCCATCGTTTTGGGAGGTGATCATAGCGTTGCCGTGGGAACCATTTCAGGGGTATCTTCCTATTACCGCGAGCGGTCGGAAAAAATAGGTTTACTCTGGTTTGATGCCCACGGAGATATGAATACTCCGGAGACTACTCCCAGCGGTAACATTCATGGGATGCCGTTAGCCGCCTGTCTGGGATATGGACCTCCTCAGTTGGTGGAGCTGGGGGGATATTCCCCCAAAGTCTCCAGTGAGCATACGGTTCTCATAGGGGTTCGTAATTTAGATCCTTATGAGAAAAAGCTCGTGCATGATACGGGAATTAAAGTTTTCACCATGCGGGATATCGACGAATTGGGAATGAAACAGGTGGTACTCGAAGCTCTAAAGTTTGCCGGTCAAGGTACCGGTGGGATTCACGTGAGTATAGATATGGATGTAGTGGACCCTGGTATCGCAACAGGAGTTGGAACGCCTGTCCGAGGAGGACTAACATACCGGGAAACGCATCTGGCCATGGAATTGATAGCGGATTCAAAAAAACTCATCTCTCTGGAACTCATGGAAGTTAATCCAATTTTGGACCATATGAACGCTACCGCAGAACTGGGAGTTGAAATAATTTCTTCAGCCATGGGTAAGTCTATTTTATAAATCAGAAGTCAGAAGTCAGAATTTATTCTGGATTCTGACTTCTGCCAGGGTTAATTGCAAAATGGAATAAGCTATGAAATCTATTCTCACTAAAAGCCTTTGTTATATTTTAATAATGAATTTTTTATTTTTATTTTTTAATTTCGATTTGGCCGATGCAGCCAAAAAACGCCCTTCTTCACAACAAGAGGCAAATTCCCAAAATGATAATTCACCACCTTATAAATCTGCTCTCCTCATGGATGCAGATACCGGACAAATCCTTTTTGAATATAATATCCATCAAAGATTAATTCCCGCTTCCCTTGTTAAAATGATGGTAATCCTTCTGGTTATGGAAAGAATCCAACAAGGATTACTTAACTTTACCGATCCGGTTACGGCCTCTGCCTGGGCCAGCAAAATAGGAGGTCACCAGGTTTATTTAAAAGAAGGGGAAGTCTTCCCGGTAGAAGAACTCCTGAAGGCCGTTGCCATTTCCTCGGCAAATGATGCAGCTACTGCACTGGCAGAACATATTGCCGGTAGTACAGAAGCTTTTGTTCAACTCATGAATGAACGGGCTAAAGAATTAGGCATGAACGACACCACCTTTGCCAATGTTCACGGTTTACCTGCCGGTAGGGGCCAGGAGGAGAATTATACCAGTGCCTATGATATGGCTATTTTGGCCAGGGAATTATTGAAATATCCCGAGGTTCTTCACTGGTCTTCAACGAAAGAAGATACTTTCCGAAATGGTACTTTCACTTTAACCAATACCAATAAACTGCTCGGGGTATTTCCCGGACTCGACGGTCTTAAAACGGGATATACCGCAGAAGCCGGTTTTAATCTTTGTGCCACGGCTAAGCGAGACGATCTAAGGCTTATTTCCGTTGTCATGGGAGGGTCTAATTCAAGGGATCGATTTGCGGAAACGATCAAACTCCTTTCCATGGGTTTTAATACCTATAAGAAGGTAAATTTATTTAAAAAAGGTTTTACTATTGATAAAGAGGTTACCGTTTTAAAGGGAAAAACCTACAAGGTAAAGCCAGTTCCTGCCCAGGACGTAGGTGTTTTAATTAAGAAAGGTCAAGAAAACCTTCTAAAGACCGAATATGCCAATTTCGTGAGTAGTCTTGAGGCCCCTGTCCAAAAAGGACAAAAAGTTGGAGAAATCGTCGTTAAGCTTCAAGATCAGGTATTGACCAAAACGGATTTAATTATTGATGAAGCCGTTCCTGTGGGGAGTTTTATAACAAGGTTTATCTGGTGGGTGTGGGAGAAGATTTAACCCGGGATCCAGGATTCTTTTATTTAAAGGATAACGGATCCTCACGGGTCATGGTGAAGGATTCTATGTTCAAAGTGATTATGACCGATTCTCAGCGGTTAGAGAATGTGGATATCGAACGAGAAATTATAGAAAGAGCCGGTGCAAAATTTGTGGCAGAAACCTGTGAGACCGAAGATGACGTCATTGCACGTTGTCAAGACGCAGATGTTCTTTTATGTGTTGGAATTCCTACTACTCGGCGGGTAATGGAAGCCTTAAAGAAATGTCGGGCCATCGTTCGTTATGGAATTGGGGTAGATACTGTAGATATCCCGGCAGCCACAGAAGCCGGGATCTGTGTAGCCAATGTACCGGACTTTTGCTGGGATGAGGTCGCAGACACGGCCATGTCCCTCCTTCTGGCAGTAGCTCGAAAGGTCGTTCTGCTCAATAATCTGGTAAAAAAAGGTGTCTGGAGTCGATTACCAGCTAAACCTATTTATAAATTCAGGGGACAAACTCTGGGAATCATCGGATTCGGTCATATCGGACGGGCTTTTTATAAACGGGCGATCGCCTTTGGTTTTAAGGTAATCGCCTATGATCCTTATGTTTTTAAAGAATCCCTTCACGGTTATGCGGTAGAACTGGTTTCACTGGATCAGCTATTGAGGACATCGGACATTATTTCCATCCATACCCCGTTGACCCCTGAAACCCGGGGATTGATCGGAGAAGCCGAGTTAAGAAAGATGAAACCGACCGCCTATCTCATTAATACCGGTCGAGGTCCTGTAGTCAACGGAAAAGCTCTCTATAAGGCCCTTAAAGAAGGCTGGATAGCCGGTGCCGGACTCGATGTGATGGAAAAAGAACCTCCCGACCCCAATGATCCTCTGTTGACTTTGGATAATATCGTTATCACACCCCATTATGCTTCCTATACAGAAGAAGCTTACCACGAAGTCAAGGTCAAAGTGGCGGAAAATGCCGTTCATGTCCTCACCTACGGCTATCCCAAATACTGGGTTAACCCGGAGGTAAAACCGAAAATGCGGAAGTTTTAACCTCCTACCGGAGTTTATATTTAATAGAAATGGTGCCCCATTGTTCTTCCTGGGCGACATTTTCCGGCAAGGGGGCAAATCTCCATTTTTGAATATAACTGATCGCCGCCTGTTCTAACTGGATATCTACTTTCTGACGTGGAATGACCCTACCGACACTTCCATCCGGTCGAATCCAAAACTGTAACACCACTTCGCCTTCCACATTGATATTTACTTTAGGTGGAGGAGGTTGGTAAATAATCTCCCGGGATCCGGCCGGACCCTGAATCTGGGATTTAATGGAAAAACTTTTAGGTAAAGGGACTTCCCGGTGTTGTAAATCTTCTGTAACTTGAGGAAGAAAATCTGTCTCCTTTTTTTCCGAAGAATCTGCCCGCTTAGCTTCTTCCTTAGGTACCGGAATCCCAAAGGAACTTTTATTAAATTCGCCGGAATTAAAGGCCTGCACCTCTAAAGGTAAAGCTTGCTTAGAGAGACCGGAATCAGGAGGTAAACCCTGATCGGGAAGGGGTGCGGTCTTAGACTCCGCAGAGGATACGGTAGTTTCTCCGAGGGGTAACTTATCCGAAATTGCCGGAGGAACAGGGGTTATTTTCTTGGAGATAGAAACCGATGGAACCGAGTTTGTAGAATCTTGGGTATCGGGAACTTCCTTGAAATTCTCGCCGGGTTCTGATAGGGGAGGTTTACTACGTTCCAATCCGGACTCCGGCTTGATCCCTTGAGGTCCTTCAAGGACCTCAACCATCTTTTGCTTTTGGGGACCTTCCTGAACCCGGGCCGGAGCCTGGGGATCTTTAATCGAATCAGGAACCTTAGAAGGGGGTTGCATAACCGGTGCCGGTTCTTTAAGTAAAGTCTGCGGTCCGCCTTTCCGATTCTTCTCCAGAGAAATAGCAGGAGCAGTTTCTGCCACCACTAAATTCCCATCTTTAACCGCTGGAGTCTCCTTACTCCCCTCCATAGGCTTTAAATCGAGGCTATCTTTGTTGATTGGAACGTCTACTTTCTTTTCCAGTTCCAGGGAGTTTTGTTGGATCTGGGCCTGCTTTGAGTCTTCCTGTTCTGGAACCGGCTCTTTTCCCGTCACCGGAGGAAGTCCCTTAACCGGCTGTGTGGCAGGAGATAGCAGTTCTTCCGGTTTTGATTTAACCTCCGGAGATTTCAAAAGTTTCTGGCTTAGAGAATTTCCTGATTCGACAGGAGTCCTGTCTTTAGAAGTAGGGGTTTCCTTGGCTTCTCCCATGGATTTTGAGGAAGGATCTTCCTTGTTGACTTGAATGTCCAACTTATTTTCCAGTTGGGTAGCACCTTGTGCAATTTGAATTTGCTCCGGGTTTTCCTGTTTCAGAACAGGTTCGTTCTTGGTAGGCCGGGAAGCAGTTTCTGAAGGTAAGCGGATCGGAGGCAAAATATCCTCCAAACTCGACTCCGGTTTCGGAGATTTGGGGGCTTCTTGCTTCAAGACTGTTTTTTCTAATTGGATCGAGGTCGTGTCTTTGGGTTGAGGAGTTTCTTTGTCGGATGCCGGACTCTGTAAGATCTCATCTCGGGCTACTTTACTTCCGGATTTTGATGGGGCCAACCCGGAGTTCGATCCGGAATTGTCCGATATTTGGGTTTTAACACTCTCTTCCTTTTGGGGTATGGGTACCTTCTCTGGAAGATTCTCGGCTAATTGCGGTACCGAAACGGCTGGAACAGGCTCCTGGGGATTAGGAACCAGGCCTGGCCGTTTGAGATCAGGCTTCAGGTTTTGTTCCGGTACTGTAGAAACCGAATCTTTCAAAGGAGGGACTTCTTTACCCGGGGATTCTTCCGGACCAGGTAGAGAATCTTTTTGGGACTTTTGCGTAAACCTTTCAGATAGAGAGGGTTGTTCTGCTAAAGATTTTGAGGGCAGAGAAGGAGACAGTTGTTTTTCTTTCGGAGTATCTTCGGAAGCCCTTCG
>JAUQPW010000049.1 GCA_030550175.1 bacterium | reverse complement strand
ATGTTCAGGTGGGGAGTCAGGTTTCCGGCATTATCCAGGCTCTCTACGCAGATTACAATTCTGAGGTTAAAAAAGATCAGGTGATTGCTCAACTGGACCCTTCAACCTTTCAGGCTCAGGTGACCCAGGCTATGGCCAATTTGGAGAGTGCCAGGGCCAATCTTAAAAACGTCGAGGCGGATATAGCCAACCTTTCTGCCGGTATTGAGAATGCCCAGGCGAATTTAAAAACCGCTAAAGCCAATGTGGAAAAGGCCCAGGTTGCTGTTAAAGACGCTGCGCAGAACTTACAGCGTCGTCTGGAGCTTTTCAAAGCAGCTTTAATTTCAGCCAGTGATCGGGATACGGCCCAAACTGCCTACGATTCAGCGGTTGCACAATTGAAAGCGGCTCAGGCTCAGGAAGATTCTGCAGAAGCCCAACTTAAATCTACCCAGGCCCAATATCGGTCGGCCCTTGCAAAGCGAGATGCAGCGGTGGCTGCCATCAAACAGGCTGAAGCCGCCCTTGAACAGGCTAAGGTCAACCTGGAACACACCACCATTCGTTCCCCCATAGATGGAATCGTTATTTCCAGGAACGTAGATGTGGGTCAGACTGTGGCAGCCAGCCTGCAGGCCCCCACTTTGTTTACCATCGCCCAGGATTTACGCAAAATGCAGGTAAATGCCAGTGTAGATGAAACCGATATTGGGAAAGTTCGGGTAGGCCAGGAAGTTATCTTTACCGTCAGTGCTTATCCTGGGGAGACTTTCACCGGGAAAGTGACCCAGATCCGAAATCAGCCCATTACCACGCAGAATGTGGTGACCTATGATACCCTCATCGAAGTAGATAACCCGGAATTAAAACTGAAACCGGGGATGACGGCTACGGTGAGTATAGTTCTCGCCAGGCGGGAGGGTGTGAAGAGAGTCTTAAATGCAGCTCTCAATTTTAAACCTGATTTTCTACAAGCCGGGAAAAACCCCATCAGGTCTTCCTCCCAGGAAGGAAATTCCGATGGGTCCAGTACGGCCTATGGGTCGGAAAAAAGAGATAAAAACTCCGGATCCTCCACACCGTCCCCACGGGGTACCCGTAGAGTCTGGGTATTAAGTGAGTCGGGTCCCCGACCGGTTAGTGTAGAAGTCGGCCTCACCGACGGAACTTATACAGAAATTAAAGGGGATTCCCTTCAGGAAGGTCAGGAAGTTATCATAGGTACCGAAGGACTTAAAACAACCGGTCCTCAACAGAACAGAAGACCTCCTGGCTTTGGACGACCCTTTTAAAAGAGTCATCCCTCTACCAGCTATCCCTTCTCTTTCAGAAACCCCAGGATTGAGAAGGAGTGCTGATAAAGGATGGTGATAGATAACCCTTGATAGATAACCCTTTGATTCAAATCGAGCGTCTTTCTAAGATTTATACCATGGGGGATATCCGAGTTCTGGCCCTCAGGGAAGTCTCTTTGTCCATACAGAGGGGGGAATTTGTGTCCATTATGGGACCTTCCGGCTCGGGGAAAAGCACCTTTATGAATATTCTGGGATGCCTGGATAAACCCACCAGCGGAACTTATCTCCTAGATGGAGTCGAAGTAACCCGCCTCAATAAAAAAGAACTGGCCCGATTACGAAATAAAAAACTGGGATTTGTGTTCCAGAACTTTAACCTTCTTCCCAGAACTTCGGCCCTTGAAAATGTAGAACTTCCCTTATTGTATAGCCAGGTTCCTTCCAGGGAACGAAAAGCCCGGGCCCGGGAAGTCTTACGAAAAGTAGGTCTGGAAGGGCGGGAGTTTCATCATCCTAACCAGCTTTCCGGAGGCCAACAACAAAGGGTTGCCATTGCCCGGGCCTTGATCAATGAACCCTCCATTCTCCTGGCCGATGAACCTACGGGTAACCTGGATAGTCTCACAAGTGTAGAAATCATGCGGGTTTTCCAACAACTCAATGAAGAAGGAATGACCCTGATTTTGGTAACCCATGAGCCGGATATTGCGGCCTATACCAAAAGGATTGTGACGTTTCGGGATGGAAAAATTGTCCAGGACAGATGGGTTGAGAAACCTCTCCAGGCAGAGGAAGAACTCAGATTGCTCCTGGAACAGAAGCAGGCGGAAAATTATGCTGTCGATCTTTCGAATAGCCTTTAAGGCTTTGAATCGTAATAAAATGCGCTCTGCCCTGACCATGCTGGGAGTCATTATTGGCGTAGGAGCCGTCATCGCCATGATCGGTATCGCTCAAGGGGCTAAAGCTTCCACGGAAGAGGCCATCAAGAAACTTGGAACTAACTCCCTGATTGTATTTCCCGGAAGTGTAACCCGGGGGGGCGTTCGAACCGGTTTTGGAAGTACCATAACCCTCACGGCCGATGATGCCAAGGCCATCGAGAAAGAATGTCCGGCTGTTGCTCTGGTATCCCCGGGGACCCGGACAACGGCCCAGGTGGTTTATAATAACCAGAACTGGTTTACCGCCATCAATGGAGTTGGCCCGGCGTATCAAGAGATCCGCGCCTGGCCCCTGGAATCCGGGCGATTCATCACGTCCCAGGATGTAGATGCCAAGACCAAGGTCGCAGTGGTGGGTAAAACAGTTGTAGAGAACTTGTTTAATGGAGATGATCCCATTGGTCAAACCATTCGGATTAAGAAGGTCCCCTTTACGGTGGTAGGAGTTCTAAGCCCCAAAGGGCAGGTCATGGGACAGGATCAGGATGACGTGATTCTGATCCCCTATACCACCGCACAGAGTCGGATCATGGGAATTACCTATGTTAACAATATTTCCGTTTCTGCAATTAACGAACAGGCCTCTTCGGAGGCTCAGGCCCAGATTACCGAACTTTTACGCAAGCGCCACCGTTTGCAACCTGGGCAGGAGAACGACTTCTCCATCCGAAGTCAATTGGAAGCAGCCGCCGCTGCTGAGGAATCCAGTCGAGTCATGACAACATTGTTGGCGAGTATTGCTTCAGTCTCTCTCATTGTAGGGGGAATTGGAATTATGAATATTATGTTAGTCTCCGTGACGGAACGGACCCGTGAGATAGGAATTCGGATGGCTGTGGGGGCCCAGGAGAAGGATATTCTCCTTCAATTTTTGATAGAAGCCATTGTGTTGAGTTTAGTAGGGGGGGTAGTGGGTATTGGTGCCGGGGTCTTATCTGCCAGGTTAATTTCTTATCTGGCTGGCTGGCCTACCCTGATTTCTCCCTCCTCTATTGTCATTTCCTTTGTATTTGCCGGATTGGTAGGGGTCTTTTTCGGGCTATACCCGGCTAAAAAAGCCTCCCGCTTAGATCCCATCGAAGCCTTACGCTATGAGTAAAGAAACCCCCCTTCCCATCTACTTATCCTTCAGAGGGTAATTAACCTGACCATGGTAAATTACTGAAAAAAACCCCGGCCGAGGTAACCCGTTTGTAACTACCATGATTCCGCTTCCGGAGCCTTTAGCTCCGTAGCGGCCTGTTTACAAAAACGATACCAGATTTCACAGGCTGAGGAGAGTGGGGACCCAGGCGATCCCCAAATCTTCAAAGGCCCCACCTTCCCTGTCCATGAGGGCTACAGAGGAGGACCCTCTGGGTTAGGAAACATAACCTGGTATTATACTTTTTCCCGAAGTAACGTTTTCACATCTTGAAGAAGTCGTCCCATTGCATCAGGATCGTCACTGGAATAGTACCCCCGGATTTGTCCCTGTCGATCCACGAGAACAAGTTGAGAACCATGAATGTGGGAAGCCCCTCTGGCATCTCGCTTCTCATGGGGAATTTCTACTGCACTCAGGTGAAAACCTTCTTGGGCCAGGCGATGGATGTATTCCTTCTCTCCCGTCAAGAAAAACCATCGCTGAGGATCAGCCCCGTGACTCTGGGCATATTGAGAAAGAACTTCGGGGGTATCTCGTTCGGGATCTACCGTGATAGAAACCAGTCGAACATCTTCTTCTCCTGAAAGATTTTTTTGGAGTTCGGCCATTTTGGCTGTCTGCAGAGGACAAGAATCCGGACAATGGGTATACATAAAATCCATAATCCAGACTTTTCCTTTTAAATCCGCTAACCCAAGAGTCTGTCCACTCCGTTCTATAAGGGAGAAGTTGGGGACCTGACCGTATTGTCCCAATCCTTCAAGGGTTCCGACTTTGTTCTGAAATAAGGCGTTGTTTGATTTATTTTTCACCCAAATCCAGAAGGTCATTCCCACAAGTGCCAGTAGGAGAATAATAAAAATTTTTGGTAAATAATAGGGAATCGTGGAATTTTTCATGGTGATAGCTACTACCTCGTAAAGTTAATTCTGACTAATAAATTTAGTTTTAAGTTGCTGATTTTATCAAATACTTTCTACTAGATCTTATCTATCAAAATTAATTTTTACAAGGTACTACCCTTTTTTGAGCACCTCCTTAACAGCCGCCTCATGGGTACGTTCCAATTCAGCGGTAATCCGTTCGAGCGCCGCCTGCTCTTCATTGGATATCTTTCCCAAGCCCAGGATCCCGCCTGAGATCGAAGCAATCTGAGTGCAGTATGAGATCAGATCCTGTTTGACGGCTGTTCGTTTTTCCTCCGGTAATCCTTGGAGCATTACTCCGATAATACGAAGGGTTTTTTCAAAAAACGCTTCAGATGGTTTGTGGTCCAACCAGTCTGTGAGTTGGGAGTATGCCGGGCTATCCGGCTCAATTCCACGTGAACGGGCCACTTCATAGATGAGATTACGCTCACGCTCGGCTACCAGGCCATCCGCCCATGCCACCTGAATCAGGGGAATCACATGGAGTAACATCACCGATTGGGGGGTATAGCCGAGTTCTTGTAAACACTCCAGAATAACTTGATCTGCTATACCGGTAGCCTTCGCTAATTGGTTACGTTCGGCTTCCAACTCCGCGCGACGCCGCATTTTTTCGATTAACTCTTGTTCTTTTCTGCGAAAGTATTCTTCTTCCAGCGCTTTTTCCCGCTCTGCAAAAGCATCTTTCTCTGACATCATGATAATCCTTCTTTATTAAAGGTTAGAGTCTAAAGGCAGATCCTTTGTCTCAAGTCTCTAATCTTTAAAAAGAATGAATATGTGTTTGACCCTATTCGGTTAGAAAGGATCCTTTAGATAAAAATTCCAGGGCTCCCAGAGAAAACTTAAAAACTTCGAGATCCCGATACCTTGGTATTTAAGGTAACCTCAAGGATATATTGGTAATCTAAGGGTCCTTCCAGAGGAGGTCAAGGAATTTTCTACCTTAGGCCTCTAGCATCGATCCTTCCCCCTACAAGGAATAGTCTTCCTATCAACCGAGAAAAAGCATTACCTTATGAAGTAATACCAACTTGCCTTTTATAAAGCAGGGATAGGATTGAAACCTGCCCTTACGTTGGAATCCCGGAATTATCCTATAAAATGCAAATGGCTATAAATCCCTGTTGACATGGTGATTCTTATCCTTATCCTTTATGTTAGTATGTTTTTATAAAGTTTAGTATTTGTTCTATAAAAGGGGAAGTTATGAAGGCTGAAAATCTCATTACCTGGGATTACTTATCTTTGGATCGAGAAATATTCTGCTTGAAGTGTGGTCAATTCAGTGGTCAAATCAAAATCCTGAGCCCTTACGAAGTAGAACCTGTTATCATTCGCTGTAACTGCGGGGCGGAAGAATCTGTTTATCGTTGTGATATGCCGGGATGTAGTTCTTACGTACTGGGCGGAGAAGGGTATGGAGTTTGCCGACATTGCTCATAATTGATCCGAGCCTGCCGGGCCGGTTGGAAAATACGTAGAACTCCCGTCGTTGATTTAGGAATTTGGAAGTTTTACAAAACCAGGAATCGACCGGGGATTTTATCGTCTATTTCCTACTATCGGAGAACCCCAACGAATAAATAATCATGGGTAGGGAAAATAAGCAGCCGGGGGGATCATCCTATTGGGAAGAAAAATCCAAAGTTTAAAATTCTACCCGGTGAAACGCAGTCAGGTCATACCATAGGCCGATCTTCTCCTCCAAACCTTACGTCCAAAGAATTAACGATTCCTATATTCTTCCGAATATAGCAGCCAACGTGTAGGGAGGACTCCTGCTGCTATCGCCTGGGTCGAAGAACAAATTAAAAATACCAGTTTACAAACTATCGTGGAGGATGACAAACGGGGACGGGTCATGAGCTTTTATACCATGGCCTTTATGGGTATGATCCCTTTCGGCAGTTTATTGGCGGGTAGTTTGGCGAGTAAGATAGGTGCTCCGAATACTTTAATGATTGGTGGGATCTGTTGTATTTTAGGCTCATGGATATTTGCAAGTAAACTTCCCGCATTAAGGGAGATGGTTCGACCCCTTTATGTACAGTTGGGTATTATTCCGGAGATCGCCTCGGGAGTGCATTCGGTAACCGAATTAACAGTCCCTCCCGAGGGGAAAAGTTAGGAGAGGTGGGAGTCAGGGTACCGGCGACGAAGCCATTTCTGGATTTCCAGAGATGGCTTCACAGCATTTACCAAGCGGCATCTGAGAGCTTACCATGACGGCTATGGGGAGAAGTTAGGAACATATGTGCCAGGATAAGAAGGTTAACCCCGGCGAGCAACCCGTTTTCCCTGGCTTACACCAGGGAAAACAGGATCCTTTAAGCCCCGTCCGGGGCGACCTGTTTAACAGCTTGAAAAATTCTGAATTTCTGAATCCCTCGACGAAGGTCCTAGGCTACCAGCCGTTCGCCCCGGACGGGGTTTTCAGCTATCCTGGTGCATAGGAGGGCCACATGAGAAAAAACCTCCCTCTGAAAGGGAGGAAGAGGGAGGGTTTAAAGGTACTATCTGGAACCGGCTCCACGTTCTACCGGGTGTTGTCCATTCCGTCTCATTCCATTACCCGTTTCTACAGGATGTTCACTTCGTCGCCCGTTATCGGTGATAGTCGTTTCTAACGACTCTGCTTCCAGGAGTTCGGGAGCGGGTAGATGAGCGGTTGGACCTTCTGGGATCTGGGTGCGGCCTCGAAATTGTCTGCTCAGCTTTTCTCGTAAGGATTCCATATAAATATAGAAAACGGGCGTGATATAGAGCGTAAGAATCTGGGAGAACAAAAGACCTCCCACGACGGCCAGACCCAGGGGGCGACGGGCTTCCGCACCGGCACCAACACCCAGTGCAATGGGTAAAGTACCCATGAGAGCTGCCAGGGTGGTCATCATAATGGGACGGAACCGAATAAGACTCCCTTCATAAATGGCATCTGCCGGATTTTTCCCTTCATTCCTTTGAGCATCCAACGCAAAATCGATCCTCATAATAGCATTTTTCTTTACGATACCGACCAGCATGATAATACCCACAAAGGCATAGATATCCAGATCCCGTGGGTAGGTCACTCACAGGCAGGAGTTGATATCCTGCAATCCCAAAGAGCAGAAAACTCATCATAATGAGGGTGGTGGTAATGGGCCGACGAATAAAAAGTTCTGTAATGTTCATGAACTTGCCTCCTTGTTACCTCCTTGATCGTTCTTCACTTCTACTTTCATACCTGGAGTGAGCCGAAGTTGGCCGTCCGTTACTACCTTCTCTCCCGGTTGAAGTCCCTTCTCAATGATACTTTCATTTTCCAATGTCCTGGCTACGACAACAGGACGGGACTCAACGGTAAGGTCAGGTTTAATGACAAACACGTAGGAACCTTGTTGTCCTATCTGGATAGCCTGGGATGGGGCTACAATGGCGTTGGGTTGGGTGGTGAGTGTTAAAGTTACATTGACAAATTGACTTGGCCAGAGACGTTTTTCTTCATTGTCAAAGGTTCCCTTGAGTTGAATAGTCCCGGTGGCTTTATCTACTGTATTGTCTACGAAGGTAATAACTCCCTTTACCGGATTTCCTTCTGCATTGGGTATTTCAGCTTCCACCTGGAGTTTCCCCTGAGCCATGTATTTCTTTATCTCAGAGAGTTCTTGTTCAGGAACGGAAAAAGTAACATAAATGGGACTAATCTGATTAATATTTACCAGGATCGTATCATTGGAGAAGGCTACGAGTCTTTATCCGGTTTAACTTCAGTTTGATGAAGAGGAATCTGAACGGGATGATCTTCTGCAGAAGGTAAGGGGGCCTGGCCGTTACCTCGCCACAGTTCCTGGAGGTGAAATCGACCAACCAGTTGTGGTTTTCTGATAACAAGACGACGCCGCTGAAGCAGGCTTCCGAGGTCATCAAGAAGTGAATAGGCAACGGGTGTAACCAATAACGTCAGGAAGAGGGAAAGGGTCTGCCCACCGATAACCACCACGGCAATCGTCCTTCGTTCTTCGGCACCTGGGCCGGTACCCACGGCAAGGGGTAGCATTCCGGCTACCAGAGCCAGGGTAGTCATCAAAATAGGCCGTAATCGGTCCCGGTTCCCCTGCATGATAGCCGCCGTCCGATCCAGCCCATTAGCCCGCAAATTATTCATATGATCGATTTGAAGGATCGAGTTTTTCTTTACAACCCCAAAAAGCACCAAGATACCCAAGGCCGAATAGAGATTCAGGGTATTTCCCGTAAACCACAAGGAGAGGAGGGCAAAGGGTACGGAAAGGGGCAGAGAAAGTAAAATGGTAAAGGGGTGGATTAAACTTTCGAACTGAGAGGCCAGAATCATGTACATAAAGACGATGGAAAGTGAGAAGGCCCAGATAAACTCGTTAAAAGTACGTTCCAATTCTCGGCCACGGCCTGAAACGCTGGTTGTATAACCTGGGGGCAGGTTCATCTCGGCAGCTGCTTTCCGGAGGGCTTCCAGTCGATCGGCCAGTGCATAGCCCGGTGCGATCGATGCCCGCAAACTTACCTGTCGTTGCCGATCCAGACGATCTATTCGTGAAGGGCCTTGGGCAGGGACAATTCGTACAAGATTATCCAGGCGTATCAGCCCTTCTCCCCGATGAGGAAGGTAGAGCCGTGAGATCGTGTCCGGGTTATTCCGATCTTCTTCGACCAGGCGAAGTTGCACATCATAATCGTCATTGACCAAGATATCTCGAAATCGTGAGACTTTCTGATCTCCACCCACCATCAAGCGAAGTGCGGTAGCAATATCTATGGGATCAACACCCAGATCTGCGGCACGGGTCCGATCGATTTCCACGTGCAACTCGGGTTTATCCAGCCTTAGGGTGGTATCTGCGTCTATAATCCCTAATTTCTGAGATCTTTCTCGAAGCCGCTCGGCGTAGGTCGCAAGGGTCATAAGATCGGGTCCCCGAAGTACAAAGTCGATCTCAAAATTAGCACTTCCAATATTGAAGGAGGGAGCATTACGTACTGTGGTGCGAATGTTACGATATTTCTTCAGGCGACGTCGTACTTCCTGCATAACATCCCGCTGGGTATAGTTACCCCGAAAAGCCTGGAGAGGATCACCGTGTAAAATCCCATGCCATAAACGGGTGAGGGAGAAGGTACGTTCTTCATGGGGTGCAATACGAACATATACGCTTCCCTGGTTGACCCGGCTGAGAAACCCACCCCCTGCCGAAGCCAAAACAAGCTGTACACCTGGCGTTGAGCGTATCTCAGACTCAACAGTCTGCATAATTTTGTCCATGGCGGCCAGACTAGTACCTTCCGGTGCGGTTACAATTACATTAAACTCAGCTTCGTCGACATCGCTGGGAATATATTCCTGTTTGACCAGCCTGTAGAGGGGTATAGAGGAGGCCATGACCCCCAGGGCGAGGAGACAGATCAGGGCTCTGTGATGGATGGCAAAGGCCAGGGTCCGGGCATATCCCCGATCGAGCCAGGCATAGAACCCTTTCTTTGAGCGAGCCGGGCTGTGGGCATCTCCCATCACTGCATCCTCAGCCCGCAATAGACGTGCACTCATCATAGGGGTTAGAGTGAAAGAAACCAGCAAACTGACCAGAACCGCTACAGCCGCAGTAATACCGAATTGATAAAGGAAACGGCCCGAAATACTCGACATGAAGGAAACAGGAACGAAGATAACCACAAGGCTTAAAGTGGTGGCCATGACGGCAAGACCGATTTCTGCTGTGGCCAGGCGGGCGGCCTCAAACGGTCGTATTTTTTTCTCTTCAACGAAACGAAAGATGTTCTCCAATACCACGATGGCATCATCGATGACGACCCCAACCATCAAGACCAGAGCCAACATCGTCACACTATTCAACGTGAAGTCCAGGGCCCACATCATGCCAAACGTAGCGATAACAGAAGTTGGAATAGCAATCCCTGCAATAAGGGTAGAGCGCCAGCTGCGCATGAAGATAAGAACAACCAGGCAGGCCAGAAGGCTTCCTAAAATGAGGTGCAGATTGATTTCATGGAGTGCGGCGTAAATATAACGGGATTGATCTTGAATAACCTCTAACTTTACATCTGGCGGTAATTGAGAAGAAATCTTTTCGAGACTTTTCTTGGCAGCTTCGATGACTGCAACGGTATTTGCTCCTGATTGGCGCCGAATCTCCAGAGTAACCGTCGGTACACCGTTCAACCGGGCCAGTGAGCGTTGCTCCTTCGTTCCATCTTCAACCCAACCGATATCCTGAATTCGAATCGGTACACCGTTGACGGTCGCAATGACCAGTTCGTTGAACTCCTTTGAATCTATTACGCGCCCCAGGGTACGGAGGACATGCTCTATGGGACCTGCCGTTACATTTCCACCCGGTAAATCAACGTTCTGGCGTACAATGGCATCCCGTACCGCCGTAATGGGAATATGATAGGCAGCAAGTTTATGGGCACTGACCCAAACATTAATGGCCCGCTCCAAACCTCCAACAATACGTACTTCTCCGACTCCTGAGGATCGCTCCAGTTGTACTTTTACGATCTTATCCGCAAGCTCGGTTAATTCCCGAACAGGCCGGTTAGCAGAAAGGGCCACAGTCATGACCGGGGATGAATCATTATCGAATTTTGATACAACAGGTGGATCTACATTCTTGGGTAAATCTGGCAGGATCGTAGCAATACGATCCCGTACATCCTGGGCAGCCGTGTCAATGTTTCGGTCCAGATTAAAGGTAATAATAACAACTGAACTACCTTGACCTGAAATCGAACGGAGTTCATTAATACCCTCGACCGTATTAACAGCTTCTTCAATCCGTTGGGAAACCTCTGTTTCAACCTCCTCTGCCGAGGCTCCAGGAAAAGTTGTACGTATACTGATGGTGGGTATATCGACCGAGGGAAAGCGATCAACCCCCAGCCGAAAGTAACTGGTTGCCCCTACAACGACCAGGGCCAGAATAAGCATCGATGCAAAGATAGGACGATGGATACAAACTTCGGCAAGTTTTTGCATAAAACCTTTTGGAATACTGACCTATCAGATTACTTAATCGGATGAGAGCTTACCTGGAATACACTAGCACGCTTTTACAAAATAAGCAAGTTTATTATAGTTCTCTTCCATCTAAGAAGGGACCATCTGAAGATAGGCGTTGGAATTCCTTCTCCTCCTCTATAGATTTGAGATTTGATGTTACTTTCTTTCTCTCTGATGAAAAGATCTGCTTTATAAATATGCCAGGAGACGGCCACAGGAGATAACTCCGGTCCAGAGGATAAGGGAGAGGATACCAGCAAGCTTTGCAGCCCAGGGAGTTTCAACTTCCCGGTTCCAGGTCTTCACCGACTTGAAAATGCCTTTATGAAAGATAAAGGCGTTGAGGCCTGCGGCAACAATCAAGATCAACTTCAGACGAAAGGCAGGATTTGCCGCCATCTCCGTTGCGTGGGCCACAAACATCATAAGGCCGGAGGGTATCACGAGCCAAAGGCTTAAACGTGCCCACCGTAGGAGGTGCCGCTCTAAATCTGTAACCGGAACATGGCGAGATAGACCGAGTAACCGAAGGTCGAACATGAAGGCCGCACCGACCAGGATAACAAATCCCACAATATGTAGAATTTCGACAATGGGATAAAGCCATAGCCATTGTCGCATGGCTATGGCAAGGGCACTTGTTTCTAACCAAATCAACCAGACCGGACCTGTCAGTTCATGCATAGTTAATGAGCCATGAACAATTAACGTAGCTCCGTAGTTTTACCGTCAATGGTAATCCGCTCTGCCCGCATTTCATCGGCTATGGTACGATGGGGATAACCTACTACCGTGGCCGTCTTTCCAGGCTGAAGCATCTCTTTAGTTAATCCCCGACGTTCCATACGAGAGGGTGGTGCCAGAACAACCCACCAGGTTTTTTCAGATCCTGATTCTGTGACCTTCAATTTAACGTATCCATGGGGATGTTCATAACCCGATTCCAGGATCGTCCCCGTAAAGTTCAAGGTTTTGCTGTCATCGTAGCCACTCCATCCATGATGGGCATAGGTTTCGGTGACTCCCATAACTAATAAGAGAACCAAGGTCGGTATAACGATTATTCGCCTCAGCATTTCTATCCTCCTTTGAGTAAAAACAAGTCCAAAATCTAAAGTCTTCAGGTCTTCCTTTTATTTTTAACATACACCCTATAAAACCCCGGTCAAGTAAAATACCACCGGTTGCTTTATAAGTATTTAAAAAGACCGATTCAATCAGAATGGGTATACCCTGTTGACCGATATGGTCTTTGATGAGGTCTTTACCTTTTGAAAGGGTAGGGAAATGGAACTGAGAACCGGATCGCCCCTATACAAGCTCGAGGCGAACGGTTGAGAATGACAGGGTTTATACGGGAAGAGAATTATAAGGTTTAAGAGATATTTGAGAAGGTTGGCAAAGAATATATCAGGAGGTTTAAACTTATCTCAAAATCCCTAAAAACTTTAGAAGAAGGGATTCAGACACAGGGGGTTTCTTAATTCAGTTTTGCTCAATATTCAGGTAAAGGGATGGAGGAGTCGGACAAAAATTAAGCAGGTTTCTTTCCTGCCTGGTCCGACAGTTTTCGCTTGACTATCCGATCCTCCTTCGATAAGGTAAGTTCGTGATATTTCCAGATGGAGAAGCAGGTTTAAAACCTGCTCTTACCTGAGGGTCGTATAATTACCCCACGGAAGGCAAAGGAGTATCCGCCAGCAGGGAGTTCTGTCGGGATAAGAGAGGATAGCCTTTGCCAGAACTCTAAAAAGCGAAGGGATTATGTTTCCGTTGCAAGATACAGTCCAATCCAGGTCTTTTCCTGTAGTGAACTGGGCGCTTATTGCGATGAATGTTTTTATTTTCTTTATTCTGCTGTCTTTAGGGCCTCTCGCCGAAGTTTATGTCACCATTTTTAGCCTGGTTCCTGCGCGTTTATTAACCTATCCCAGTCCGTTTGAATTCTTTACCTTATTAACGTCTATGTTTCTTCATGGTGGATGGGCCCATCTGATTAGTAACATGATGGCTCTTTATATTTTCGGAGACAATGTAGAAGATCGAATGGGAAGTGGCCGCTATCTCCCGTTTTATCTGCTCTGTGGCCTCGCGGCGGCCTTTGTTCATATTGCATTCAACCCAAACTCCCTTATCCCTACCGTTGGGGCAAGTGGGGCAATCAGCGGGGTGCTGGCGGCTTATCTGATCCTCTTTCCGACTGCCCGTGTGATTACCCTGGTACCGTTATTCTTTTTACCCTGGTTTGTCGAAATTCCGGCGGTATTTTATCTCGGGTTCTGGTTTGTGTCCCAGTTGCTCAATGGTATTTTAACCATTGTAGCCGGGGTGCAGGCGTTTGGTGGCGTTGCCTGGTGGGCCCATATTGGTGGTTTCCTGGCCGGCCTGATATTGGTACGCCCGTTTGTATCCCGTCGTTACATTCGTCGTGTCTATGCCGACGAATATTTTCCCTGGTAGAGTAAATCAAAAAGGAGGAGATGTTTTATGGACTTTTTTTCTCTGCTGTGGATTTTCTTTATTATTTCATCCCTGCAACCGATCATTCGCCAGAAGATGCTAGAGATGGAGAGGTTACGGATGCTGGAGCGCCTGGAGCGTGAAAGAAATAGCCGGGTAATTGCCCTGATTCACCGGCAAGAAACCATGAGTTTCCTAGGATTTCCCCTCGTACGATATATTGATATTGATGACTCCGAAGCCATCCTGCGTGCTATTAAACTGACCGATCAAGATGTACCCATTGATCTGATCATCCATACGCCCGGGGGATTAGTCCTGGCAGCAGAGCAAATAGCCCATGCTTTACAGCAGCATCCGGCCAAGGTGACTGCGTTTATACCCCATTATGCCATGTCGGGGGGGACCCTCATTGCTTTAGCTGCCGACGAGATTGTCATGGATAACAATGCCGTCCTGGGGCCCGTTGATCCCCAACTCGGACAGCAACCTGCTGCCTCCATCCTGAAAGTGCTGGAGCGAAAACCCATCGAAGAGATAGAAGATAATACGTTGATCATGGCCGACATTGCCGAGAAGGCCATTCGTCAGGTAAAAGCAACAGTAATGGAATTGCTGCGGGAGAAAATGGGCGAACAACAGGCGGAACGGGTGGCCACGACGTTGGCAACCGGAGTTTTCACCCATGATTATCCCATCACGGTTCGTGAAGCCCAAGAGCTAGGTCTACCGGTCAATACCAATATGCCTAAACAGGTCTATCAGATTATGGCACTCTATCCCCAAACGGCCCAACGGCGTCCCTCGGTGGAGTATATTCCGGCACCACGCTCCCGTGAACCGGAGCACCCTGTGTTCGGTAACCGAAGAAGAAGATAAATGGTTTTATACCTCTCCCCTTTGGGACCCTTTAAAGGTTTGATAAGGCCAAAGGGAAGCTTTCTTAAGCTTTCAGACCTCTAAAGAGAAACCTATAAAATTAAGCCGAGTCTGTGAGGGATATCGATGTGCTTCTAACTTCTGCTTGAAAAGATATAGGGAAAGAAGAAAGGTTTCAGAAATTTTGTATAAATTCATTTTCCTATGATTTTTATAATTTTTATTGGTATTTTTGGAAATTTTTATTGACATTTTTGAATATTAAGATATAAGCCCTACATATAACCTGTTTATCCATGATAGATTCGGATAAGGTTCAAAGGAAGAATTTCTTACCCAGGCGAGTGGTTCCTTTACAGATCTTCTTACGGATCTTCCTACAATCTAAGGTGGTATCTGAACTTCCTATAGAACCCCTTGCAGTCTGTGAGTGTTTCTGCAACCACCTTTAAAAGTGTTTCTAACAGAGTCGTTTTAAATCTCTTCACCGAATGGATTTTGAGGGATATGAACCTTCTTGAATCCTGGATCTATCCGGATACGATAAATTTGATCACCTCCTGAGGGGTTGATCCTTTTAATACAGAAGGAGATGAAGACATGGCCGCCAAATTTTGTGAAATGTGTGGAATCAGACCGGCGACGGTACGCGTCACGGTTACCCAAGATGGAAGACGAAGAACCCTTGATATTTGTGACATGGATTATGCAAGACTTCGCCGTCAAGATCGCAGACCCTTATCACCCCTGGAATCCCTTTTTCGAGGGAGTCTTTTTGAGGACTTTTTTAGAGATTCGGGGTTAGAGGACTTTGAGTCGATCTTTTCCGATAGAGGATGGCGCGGCAGGGATCGGGAGGCTGTTGATCTCGATACTTTCTTGAGTGAACATACAAAGGAACTTCTCCAACAGGCCGCCCAAAAGGCGGTAGAGTTCGGCAAAAAGGAGGTCGATACCGAACATCTGTTATACGCCTTGACCGAGAGCGAAGTCGTCCGGGCCATCCTTAACCAGTTCAAGATCTCTCCCGAGGATCTCAAGGGTTATATTGAAGCCAATGCTCCCAGGGGAGAGTATCAAAAGCCCGAAAAAGAGACGGTGGAGGTTACGGTTTCTCCTCGGGTGAAGAACGCCCTGGAGCGCGCTTTCGATGTTTCCCGTGAGTTAGGTCACAGTTACATCGGACCGGAACATTTGCTCATCGGTCTGGTAGAGGAGCAAGATGGACTGGCAGGGGATGTGTTGCGTAAATATGGGTTAACCTCCAATGCTATTCGTCAACAGGTTGTGAAAGTGGTCGGAAAAGGAGCGGAAGAAGGACGCGTCGAGCCGCCAACGTCTACTCCCCATCTGGATAAATATGTGCGGGATTTGACCGCTTTAGCCCGTCAGGGGAAACTGGATCCGGTCATAGGGCGTTCCACGGAGATCGAAACCACCATTGAGATTCTGGCTCGACGAACCAAGAACAACCCGGTGCTTATCGGGGAACCGGGGGTTGGTAAAACCGCCATTGTAGAAGGACTGGCCCAACGCATCGTCAACGAAGAAGTTCCGGAGGTTCTCCGCAACAAGCGGCTGGTTGAATTAAATGTGAATGCCATGGTTGCCGGGTCGAAATATCGTGGCGAATTTGAGGAGCGTGTCAAACAGGTTTTAGATGAAATCGTTGCCCATAAAGACGAATTGATCATTTTTATCGATGAATTGCATACCATTATGGGAGCCGGGCAGGCCGGAGAAGGTGGTCTGGATGTAGCCAATGTCTTCAAACCGGCCCTGGCCCGAGGAGAACTCCATCTGATAGGTGCAACCACGCTCAGTGAATATCAGAAGTACATTGAGAAAGATGCGGCCCTGGAGCGTCGCTTCCAGCCTGTATTCATTGCAGAACCCACCGTAGAACAAACAATCAATATTTTATATGGTCTACGGGATCGTTACGAAGCCCATCATAAGGTCAGAATTACCGACGAGGCCATTGTAGCAGCGGCGGAGCTCTCAGATCGGTATATTACGAACCGCTACTTGCCGGATAAAGCCATTGATCTTATCGATCAAGCCGCTGCACGGGTTCGTATTTCCGCTACCTCACGCCCTAGAGAGATTCAAGAGTTAGAGAACTCCATCAAACAACTCAAACGAGAACGAGACTATGCCATATCCCGCAGGGAATTCGATAAGGCTAAAAAAATCGAATCTGAAATAAAAACCAAAGAGCAACAAATGGCCGAAGCAACGGAAAAGTGGAGGAAGGATACGACCTCCAAATCTGCCGAGGTGAGGGCCGAACATATTGCCGAAATTGTCTCAAAACTCACAGGTATTCCGGTTACCGAGCTTACCCTGGAAGAACGAGAACGATTACTTAAACTGGAAGAGAAGTTGCATGAGCGAGTGGTCGGTCAGGAAGAAGCCATTAAAGCCGTCAGTGATGCCATTCGTTTGGCCCGAGCGGGTTTGAAAGAAGCTGGCCATCCCATTGCGACCTTTCTATTTCTGGGTCCCACCGGAGTTGGTAAAACCGAGCTGGCAAAGTCACTGGCCTGGGTCGTCTTTGGGGATGAAGACGCCGTTATTCGCATTGATATGAGTGAGTATATGGAGCGTCATACCGTTTCCCGCCTGATAGGAGCTCCGCCGGGCTATGTAGGATATGAAGAAGGTGGACAGCTTACCGAACGGGTACGACGCCGTCCTTATAGTGTAATTTTACTGGATGAAATTGAAAAAGCCCATCCCGATGTCCATAACATCCTTTTACAGGTTTTCGATGAAGGTCGATTAACTGATGGAAAAGGCCGAGTAGTGGATTTTACCAATACCATTATTATCGCTACCAGCAATCTGGGTTCTGATATTATTCAGCGAAATCTCCAGGCTCGGGACCAGGACAAGCTAAGTTACGAACAGCTCAAGAGTAAGTTAATGGAGATCTTGAGACGACATTTTCGACCTGAGTTTCTCAATCGTATCGATGAAATCATTGTTTTCCATGCCCTGAGCAAAGAACAGATTAAGGAGATTGTCAGATTACAGTTGGAGCGGGTCAAAAGGACGGCCCACGCCCAAAATATTAATCTGATCATAGATGATTCCCTGGTTGAACATCTGGCAGAAGTAGGTTATCAACCCGAGTTTGGGGCCCGGGAACTGAAGCGACGTATTCGCAGTGAAGTGGAAACAAAATTGGCTGCGGCCATGCTCAAGGGAGATATTAAAGAAGGGGAAACGGTTAAGCTCCGCTATGATCGGGCTTCCCAAGCGGTACTCTTCGACAAGGTCCAGGAGCCGGTATCTGCAGGCAAAACCTAGAAGGACCCGGGTTCCTGTACGCGTAACCCTCTCTTCGGTTGATAGGAGGTTCCCTGGCCGTCATGATGAGAAACTCCTCATCAGAGCCTGTCCTGAGCCCTTCCATAAACCCGTCCTGAGTTTATGGAAGGGCTCCACATACCCTTCGTGATAAGACCATCTCTTTGCGCCTGAGAGGGCTTCGCTGCCTGAAGGATTATTTTTAACTCGAAACCTTCCTGCCTCCCTTTAGATGGTCATAGAGTACGAAAATTTATCTTTATAACTCCCCACCCGAAACGAATTTCCGGTCTCAACAAGGTCCTGGGACTTCATAAAAAACCGTTGACTTCAAGAGACCTTGCTGTTAAATTATTACGTCGAGCTTTGTTTTTAAGCCCTATAACTCGTAAAAGGGATATCTATCTTAGATGAGCAGACTTCTATGTTAGACATTAAATTTATTAGAGAAAATGTGGATAAGGTAAGCCGAAAGCTGAAGGAACGGGGAATTGAGGTAGATCTTCAGCAGATTCTTAAAGTAGATGAGGAGCGGCGGGAATTGCTTCAGATTGCGGAAGCCCTCAAACATCGTCGAAATGTGGTTTCAGAAGAGATCGGACGGTTAAAAAGGGAAAAACAGGATACTACGGAAAAACAAGAGGAGATGCGGAAGGTCTCGCAAGAAATCAAGGAACTCGATCAACGTCTTAAAGAATGTGAGGAGAAGCTTTATCAATTACTGCTCTGGGTACCCAATTTACCCCATGATTCTGTTCCTGTAGGGGCCGGGAGTGAAGACAATGTAGAGGTAAAACGGTGGGGGGAGATTCCGCAATTTGATTTTCAACCTAAACCCCATTGGGAGATAGGAGAATCCCTTGGAATTTTGGATTTTGCCCGTGCGACTCGAATGTCCGGTGCGCGGTTTAGTTTGTTTGTAGGAGCCGGTGCTTTAATGGTTCGGGCTTTAATCAATTTTATGTTGGATCTTCACACGAAAGAGCATGGTTATATCGAGCATATGCCTCCGTTGATGGTTAAAGCGGAAGCCATGATCGGCACCGGACAGCTTCCGAAGTTTGAGCAGGATTTATTTAAAGTCGTCAGTACGGAGATTGTAGAGGGTCGGGAGAACAAAAGGCTTCATTATCTTATTCCTACAGCTGAAGTACCCATTACGAATATCCATCGGGAGGAGATTTTAGAGAAGGATCAACTTCCTCTTTATTACACAGCTTATACGCCTTGCTTTCGAAGTGAAGCGGGCTCCTATGGAAAGGATACCCGGGGATTAATCCGACAACACCAGTTCGATAAAGTGGAGTTGGTCAAGTTTGTAGAACCTGCCACGTCGTATCAGGAATTGGAGAGTTTGTTACTGAATGCCGAGGAGGTTCTGAAACGTTTAAAACTTCCCTATCGGGTTGTGGTGCTCTGTACGGGAGATATGGGTTTTGCTTCGGCTAAAACCTATGATATTGAAGTCTGGCTACCCGCCCAGAATACCTATCGAGAAATCTCATCCTGCAGTAATTTTGAAGACTGGCAGGCACGTCGTGCCAATATTCGTTACCGCCCGGCTCCCAAGGCAAAACCGGAATTTGTTCACACTTTAAATGGATCAGGAGTTGCCATAGGACGAACCGTCGTAGCCATTTTAGAGAATTATCAGCAACGGGATGGAAGCGTTGTGATTCCTGAAGCTCTCAGGCCTTATATGAATGGGATGGAACGAATAAGTCGGAGCCAGGTTTAAGTCGGAGAGGTGCCGGAGTGGCCGAACGGGGCGGTCTTGAAAACCGCAGACCTTTTACGAGGTCCGGGGGTTCGAATCCCTCCCTCTCCGTCTACAAATTTTAAAATTTATCGTTGTGAAGTCAAAGCCCCGGTGCGAAGTTAAAACAAAGGTTGAAATAAATCGGGTTTTTAATTAAAATATATATTATCAGTTCAACAGCCCGGGAAGAAAAGTTGTCCATGGGAGAGGTGCTGGAGTGGTCGAACAGGGCAGCCTGCTAAGCTGTTGTACGCCGCAAGGTGTACCGGGGGTTCGAATCCCCCCCTCTCCGCCAGATTTGGTTGTGTCGTGCGCCCATAGCTCAATTGGATAGAGCAACAGACTACGGATCTGTAGGCTGGGGGTTCGACTCCTCCTGGGCGCATTTCCTTTCTACTCTGTGTATTACCTTCTTCGACATGCTCCAGAAGGTCCTGCCGACTCTTAAAGATAAGGTGTTGTAGAGATAGGAGTAAAAATAGAAAAGTTTTATGGAAAACCATTGGCACGAAGAGTTTATGCGCCTGGCCCTTCAAGAAGCCAGATTGGCCTTCGAAGAAGGTGAAGTACCTGTAGGAGCCGTTGTAGTCGTCGAAGGTCAGATAGTAGGAAAGGGTCATAATCAACGAGAGGCCCTACAGGATCCTACGGCCCATGCAGAGGTGTTGGCTCTCCGGGAAACCTGTCGGAAGTTGAATTCCTGGCGGCTACCCGATGCAACCGTTTATGTGACTTTGGAACCTTGCAGTATGTGTGTGGGGGCGTTAATTTTAGCTCGTGTCCAACATCTGGTGTATGGGGTCTCGGATCCCAAGGCAGGAGCCGTCGGCTCCCTTTACAACCTCGCGCAAGATCCCCGATTAAATCATCGAATCGAAGTCACCTCTGGAATCCTGGAGGCGACCTGTAGTGAGATGTTAAAGACTTTTTTTAAGACTCTCCGCCTGGCGAGGTCTTGGAAGGGTTAAGCCTGGGGCAAATTACTGGTTTACTCTACTTTTGATTTTTCCCTGGAGAGGTGCCGGAGTGGTTGAACGGGATGGCCTCGAAAGTCATTAGGGATTATATATCCCTCGGGGGTTCGAATCCCCCCCTCTCCGTGCTCTTTTAAATATCCCGGAGGATATAAAGAATTCTCCTCGCACCAAAAGAAATAAAGGTGTATATTGATAAAGAGACCTTATACAAAACCAGAGGATCTCTAAGAAACTTCCGGAGAGGTGCGTGAGTGGTTGAAACGGCATGCCTGGAGAGCATGTGTGGGGGCAACTCCACCGGGGGTTCGAATCCCCCCCTCTCCGCCATAGGTTTATGGGAGATGCGGAGACAATGGGACGCGGGGACTTGGGAGATGCGGAGACATTACCCCGCGTCCCCGTGTCTCCCAGTCCCCGCGTCCTAAAACCCCGTGTCTGGAGACGCATCTGAAGATACCCCTGTGTCTCCGAGATTTTACGGTTGACCGTGCTAGACGGGGAGGTAGCGGTGCCCTGTACCCGAAATCCGCTTAGCGGGGTTTAATTCCCAGCCCGAGGGTCCCATTCTTCTGGTCAGACAGCCTATAAGTGGTGTTGAGGGTTGGGTCCCACGCGACGAGATGCTCCGAACCAGGTCAGGTCCTGACGGAAGCAGCCTTAAGGAGATTTTCTCGTGTGCCGTGGGGGTGCCTGGCCGGAGCTAACTGTAGGCTGTAACGCAGGGGAGTGGTATTCGAAGGTTGGGTGCACGGTCTTTAAACTGAAACTATCCGGAAAACCCGTTTTTTACCCTGGAGATCTATACCGATAGAACAGAAGTTCATGTCGGCGTGGATCTGGTGGAATAAAAACGGGTTTCTTAGTTTCATCATGTCTTACGAGGTTATTGCCCGGAAATGGCGTCCTCAACAATTTGATGAGGTTATCGGGCAGAGTCACGTAACCCAAACGCTAAAAAATGCAATTTCTAATGGACGTATTGCCCATGCTTTCCTGTTCTCAGGAACTCGAGGAGTTGGAAAAACAACCACTGCCCGTATTCTGGCCAAGGCACTTAACTGCCAAAAGGAAGAGAAACCAACGCCTGTTCCCTGTGATAGCTGTGAGGCCTGCTTGGAAATTAAACAGGGAATTTCGGTAGACGTCCTTGAAATCGACGGCGCTTCCAATCGGGGAATCGATGAAATCCGGGAACTTCGTGAGAGTGTTAAATACGCTCCTGCCAAACTCCGGTATAAGGTCTATATCATCGATGAAGTCCACATGCTGACCCGCGAGGCTTTTAATGCCCTTCTGAAGACGCTGGAAGAACCTCCTAAACATGTGGTTTTCATCCTGGCCACCACCGACGTTCATAAAATCCCTGTTACCATCCTCTCTCGCTGTCAAAGATTTGATTTTCGAAGGGTTTCGCTAAAAGAGCTTACGGCAAGCCTGAAACATATCGCAGAATCGGAATCCGTCCAGATAGATGACCAAAGCCTGGTTTATATCGCCAAAGCCGCCGAGGGAAGTATGCGGGATGCCCAAAGCCTTCTCGATCAGATTATCTCGTATAGCGGAACCCAGGTTCACCCAGAAGATGTGCGTGCCTTACTGGGAGTTATCGGTCAGGAAACTTTAAGGCTTTTTGCTGATGTTATTTTATCTAAAAAAATCCGGGAGATTTTTCAACTCGTAGAAGATTTGACGCTTCGCGGGTATGATTTAGGACAGTTTTGTAAAGAACTCATCGAGTACTTCCGTAATTTGATCGTGGTAAAGTTGATTCCCGACCCCCATACCTTTATCGAGGATATCTCTCTGGATCTCCAAAAATTACAAGAACAGGCTCAGAAGGTCTCTCTCCAGGAACTCCAGCAAATTTTTAAATTCTTGCTGGAAACCGAATCGGAGCTGAAACGCACTTCTTATCCTCGATTTGTTTTAGAAATGGCTTTAGTCCGTGCAAGCCAGCTTGCTTCTCTTCAACCTGTAGAAAGTCTCATAGAAAAAATTCAGCAACTGGAAGAAAAGCTGGCCTCTGGAGGCTCTTTAGATTTAGAACCCCCGAAGGGCTCAGATAATTCCCTGGATCTCTTCGGTGAGTGGAGTTCCCGCTCCAGACAATCTCAACTTCCTGTCCTGGAAAAGCCCCTTTTATCTGAGAAAATGAATTTACCCAAACATGAAGAGTCGGTAGAACCACTCCTTTCTATAGATACAGAAACCGGAGTGGTCGAGAAATCGGAAGAAATCTCGGTTGGAGGAGAGGGCCGTCTGGAATCGCCGGGGGATGAAAAAGATTCGGAACCGGTATGGAATGTGTGGGAACGTATTCTGGCCAGAACGGAGAAAATCAAACCTTCTCTGAATTCTACTTTAAAAAAAGGTCAGGTAATTGAGGTATCTCCAGAGGCCATTGTTATCGGATTTAGTAAAAATTCCAGTTTTGCCAAAGAGAAGGTTGAGGAACCCGACAGCTTGAAGATTATCCGGGATATTTTGCAGGAAGAATTCAAGATAACCCCTAAAATCAAAGTAATTTTCCTTAAAGAAGAGCAGGATATTCCCAGGGAGAACGGAAAGTTTTCTAGACTGATACCTTCCGTTATTCAACCTTCCGTAGAAGTAGATTCCCGAGTGGGGGAACGATCCCAGGTCTCTACCTCAGATCAAACACTGTCGGAAGATGACGAGCAGAAGGTCCTTAAAAAGATCTTACAATTGTTTGATGGGAAGGCTCCCCAATAATTAACCCCATAAGAATGGAGGACAGATTTATGTTTAAAGGAATAGGAAATCTCGGAAACCTCGGAAATATGATGAAGCAGCTTCAAGAAGTCCAGGCTCGTATGGCGCAATTACAAGAAGAACTAGCCAATAAGACGGTAGAAGGTTCTGCCGGTGGTGGTATGGTTACGGTGATAGCCAATGGAAAGCAAGAAATCAAGTCTATTCGGATCGACCCGGGGGTGATCAGTCTGAATGATATAGAAATGCTTCAAGATTTAATTGTTGCTGCCGTAAATCAGGCCATTGAGAAAAGCCGGGAAATGATGGCCGAAGAAATGTCTAAATTAACCGGCGGGATCAAAATACCCGGACTTACTTCTTAGAAGTGAGTAGGTGGTAAGTAGTCGGTACTTTCCTGCCTGTTATTTACTGCTCACTACTTACTTCACTTACTATTTACCAACCCGTGGCTCGTTATACAGAGTCTGTTGCAAAACTTATCAACGAATTGGTCAAACTCCCCGGAATCGGAGAAAAAACTGCCCAAAGATTAACCTTTTTTCTCCTTAAAATGCCCGTAGAGGATGTACGACGTCTGGCCAAGGCTCTGATTGATCTTAAGGAGAAAATAGGATATTGTTCCGAGTGCGGGAATCTTACGGAAAAGGAACTATGTAATATTTGTTCAGATCCCCGACGAGATCGAAAAGTCATCTGCGTGGTTGAAGAGCCCAACGATCTTCTGGCTATTGAAAAAACAGGTGGGTATAAAGGCGTCTATCATGTTCTCATGGGTTCTCTCTCCCCCTTAGAAGGGGTGGGCCCGGATGATATTCAGATCAAAAGTTTACTTAACAGGATTCAACGAGAGAGTCGTAATGAGATTATTTTAGCCACCAATCCCAATGTAGAAGGGGAAGCGACGGCCATGTATATCTCCAGACTCCTGAAACCCTTAGGCATTAAGATTACTAGAATTGCCCATGGAATTCCGGTGGGTGGAGATTTAGAATATGCCGACGAAGTGACCATGGCCAGGGCTTTAGAGGGACGGCGGGAAATTTAAGGATTTATTTTATCCTGGCCGATAGGACTGATAGAGGGCATAAGTAACTAACTATGTCTGAACATCCCCTTCAATTATTCCGTTCGGTGTTTGGCTACGATAATTTTCGTGGTCAGCAAAGGGCTATCATTTGCCTTATGGATGAAATGCTACTTCCTCTCACTCCATAGAGGAACCGGAAAAACGACTTTTGCCTCTGCATATTCTTCCGGAAAGATGACCTTGACCCGGCCTTCCTGAATTTGGAAAAAAGAAAGACCTGCGTTGATGTTATTTCCTTTTTCATCGAATTGGATAGGCCCTTTGGAAATCATGAGATGGTTATTTAACCGGGTAGCTCTCAAGGCTTCGACCAGTTTGTCAGGCTCTGTAGATGCCGCCCGTTCCAGAGCATCTGCGATAACCAGAATGGCATCGTAACTATAAGCGGCGTTAAGGTCAAAGAATTTATTAAATTTTTTCTCAAACTCGGTGGATATGGCTTGTACTTTAGGATCTTTGACGTTGTACCAGGGAGCTGCATCCAGGGTATATTCTGCCAGTTTACCCAGGGATTTGATATATTCGGTTTCATAATGACCCGGACTGGGGGCACCGATAATTCCCTTCACCTCGAATCTCTGTTTAAACATCTCCCGGGTGATGAGGATGGCATCCTGGAGTCGAGAGATGGGAAGGAGCACGTCGGGTTTAGCGGCCTTTGCCCTGGCCACCTCTACACTCAGATCTTTGGAGGTATAGTCGTAGGAAATTCGTTCTACAATCTCAAAGGGAGAGCCTGCTTTTTTTAGATGTTCTACCACTTTATCCGATTGAACTTTACCGAACAAATCGTTGGTATGGATTAATACCGCCGTTTTAATGGGTACGTTGGTCACCTCCGAAAGTTTCACGATATATTTAATTACATCCTGGCCGATGGTATCGGTGGTAACGAAGATTCGGAAGGTATACTTGAACCCCCGTTCCGTGATTTGATCGGCTGCACCGATACTGACTACATAGGGGATCCGATGTTGCTCTGCAACCTGGGTAGCTGCCATAGCCACCTGACTGGTAAAAGGACCGGTCAGTATGACGGCACCTTCTCGGATAAGCCGTTCTGTTTCGGCAATCCCAACCTCCGGCTTGGCCTGATCATCCCCCTCTAATAGTTTCAGCGGAGCACCTCCTAGGGATTTAATCCCACCTTCTGCATTAATTTTCTCCACGGCCAACAACATCCCCCTGCGACAAGACTGACCGATATCGGCCATGGGTCCGGTTAAGGGGTGCGTCGCGCCGATTTTAATTTCTTGCCCGGCACCTCGAACCAGGGCAGGAAACTCCTGAACAACGGCTGTAATTCCTAAAGCGCCGGTGCCCTTAAGAAAGGTTCTTCGATCCATGATTTTCTCGAGAAACGAAGGGTCAGAAGCCTCTGGTAAGCCAGATTAACCTCTAAAGCCCTGGCTTCTTGCCCCTTGCTTCTATGTTTACAATCCTAAATAGGCCGTCTTTATATAATTATTCTGAAGGAGCTCGGCTCCTTTCCCTTCCAGGGTAATATGACCGGTTTCCAGTACATAGGCTCGATGAGCAATTTTCAAGGCTTGATGGACATTCTGCTCTACCAAAAGAATGGTCACTCCTTGTTGATTAATCTCTTGAATAACTTGAAAAAGCTCTTTAACAATCCTGGGTGCTAATCCCAGGGAAGGTTCATCGATGAGCAGAAGTTTGGGAAGCGCCATTAACCCTCTGCCAATGGCAACCATCTGTTGCTCCCCTCCGCTAAGAGTTCTAGCCGGCTGAGTTTTTCGCTCTTCTAAAATGGGAAACAATCTAAAAACTCGGGCAAGCATTTCATTTTTTTTACTCCTGGCCCGTTGGGAATAAGCCCCCATTTCCAGATTCTCATATACCGACATTTGAGGAAAAAGTTTACGTCCTTCAGGAATTAAAGAAATTCCTTTTTCGACGATTTTATGGGTCGGCTCGTGGGTGATATCTTTATCTTGAAAGGTAATGGTTCCAGATGCCGCACGCAGAATCCCTACCAGGGTCTTCAAAATGGTTGTTTTGCCGGCTCCGTTAGCTCCTACCAGAGCGACAATTTCCCCTTCCCTCACCTGAAAGGAAACTTCCCATAAGGCTTGTATATCTCCATAGAAAACACAAATTTTATCAACTACCAGCACGTTTCTATTCTCCGGATTTGTATAAAAATTTCCTCCGCTAAAAGGTATTCAACGTTTTTACCTGCCCTGAGTTAACCCAGGAAGGTAGAATTTCAGGAATAAGAAGATGAAGTGATGGATAAAATTACATAAACTTTCAACACTTTTACAAGATGGTTTTTTAAGATTTTCTAAAGATAATGTTCCCTGGGTGTGAACTCGGTGTGTAAGAATTTTCTGGCCGTAGGGCTGGCAGGTTTTTTAAAAAATTTTTCATAAAGTTCTTTGATTCTGGGATTTTCGTGGGCTTTACGGATTTCCCTTTTTTCATCCTCTAGATAAAGACCGCGTTTTCGAGCCTGGATAACCTCAAGGGTAGCCGGAATAGGTTGACCGCCACCCTGAGCGCATCCGTTGGGACATCCTTTTACTTCTATAAAATGATACCGACTCTTCCCGGATCGAAGGGCTTCCAATATCCTTCTGGCATTTCCTAATCCGTGCACCACGGCAACCTGAAGGGTTCCATTTCCCATTTGAACTTCAACTTCCCGAAGGCCTCCGCTATAAGACGTCCTGACTTCTTCTCGGATATTCTCAAAAACCACCGATTTCAACTTCTTGCCAACTTTAAGTTCATACAAAGTCCTCAGTACACCTTCCATAACCCCACCGGTTGCTCCGAATATAACCCCTGCTCCCGATGAGACCTCGAAGGGTTGATCAAATTCTTCGGTGCCGACATCGGGAAAGGAGTCTCCCACGGTCATCCGAATGAGGCGGGCTACCTCTTTGATGGTTAAACAGGCATCTACACCCGGAAAACCCTGGATATTTAACTCCGGTCGGGTACGCTCAAACTTCTCAGCCGTACAAGGAGTTATGGAAACCGTGAAGAGATTCTTCAAATCTATCTCCGTACTCTCGGCAAAATAGGTCTTGGCTAAAGTCCCCATGATCTGCTGGGGGGATTTGGTAGAACAGAGATGAGGTAAGAGTTCTGGATAAAAATGCTCGATGAACTTAACCCACTCTGGACTACAGGAGGTTATCAAAGGAAGATTTTTACCTGAATTCCAGCGGGTTAGTAGCTCGTAAGCTTCTTCCATAATTACTAAATCGGCCCCCAGAGCAGTATCAAAAACCTTTTTAAAGCCAGCCATTTTCAAGGCCTTTATAACTTCTCCGGAGAGGGACTTTCCGGGTTCAGTTCCAAACTCTTCTCCAATGGAGATCGGCACCGAAGGAGATAAAAACGCCACAACCTCTTTATGAGGATCTCTCAGGGCTTCCCTTACTTTATCTATCTCGCTTTTTTCATAGAAAGATTCTACCGGACAGATCTGAATGCACTGCCCACAGGCAACACATTCCACCTCATCAAGACTCTGCCCAAAGGCCGGTTCTACCATCCTGTCAAATCCTCGATGGGCAAAATCAATCACAGAAACGGTTTGGATATCGCAACAGGCCTGAACACACAAACCACATAAAATACAGCGGTTGGGATTATGCACAATAGCCGGGCTTTTATCGTCGATTTCCAGGGGTTTCTCTCGGGTAAAAAATCGAGATTCCTTGATTCCGTAAGTATTTGCCAGATCTTGAAGAGAACACTTGCCGTTTCGATAACAGATAGCACAATCCATGGTATGACGGGCAAGGAGCAATTCCACCGTTAATCTGCGGGATTCAAGTACTCTGGGAGAGTTGGTTTTGATAATCATCCCTTCTTGAACGGGCAGACTACAGGCTATCGGAAGGTAATCCTCTCCTTCTACCTCTACCACACAACTTCGGCAAAAACCGGATGTTCCCCAGCCCGGGGAAACACATAGGGCAGGAATTTTAATATCCAGGGATTCAGCCGCTTCTAAAACCGTAATTCCCCTGGGAATTTGAATTTCCCGATTATCGATAAGAATCGAAATGAGATCCATTTTTCCCTCTTATTTAAAACAGACCCCTGCCGGGCAGTGCTTCTGCAAATGCTCCTCATACTCAGCGTGGAAATACTCCAGAGAGCTGGCTATAAGTCCGGGGGAAAGGCGCCCATAGGTACACATGGAAGCCTCCCGCATATGGGAAGCAATTTCTTTGAGCTTCTGAAGATCACTTCGGACTCCTCTTCCCTGACAGATTTTTTCCAGAAATCGAGATATCTGATAAGAGCCTTCCCGCCCCGGGGTACACTGACCACACTCTTCCTTAGCAGTAAAAAGAGCGTCTTGCCAGGTTTTATGAACCATACAAGTGGTTTCTTCCAGGGCTACCAGAGATCCGATTCCTGAGCTAATACCTGATTTTTTCATAGATGCGTCGTCTGAAGGAGTCTGGAACAGGCCCTCCGGCAGATAACCTCCCACGTAACCTCCCACGTGGACGGCTTTAATTTTCTTCCCGGGCGGGGCCCCACCCCCCATATCCAGCAGATCTTGAATCGAGACCCCGATGGGGACCTCGACTGTCCCCCTACGTTGAAGGCATCCGGATAAGGTCCAGCATCGAGTTCCCGGACTGTTTCCGGTACCCTGTTCACGAAACCAATCGACCCCTTTGACTACCAAAAGGGGTATGTTTAAGAAAGTCTCTACGTTATGGATCAACGTAGGCAGATTCCACAGACCGTGGCTGGTTAAAGGGGGTGGGACCCTTCTAACCCCGGCTTTACCTTCCAGGAAAGTAACTAAAGAAGTTTCCTCTCCAGAGAGATAATCTCCAGGGGATAATCGAATTTCTATATCAAAAGAAAAGTTCGAGCCGAGAATTTCTTTTCCCAGGTAATTAAAGGCCCGCGCCTTCGTAATGGCCAGTTCTAAGCGTTTTTTAGCCAACTCATACTCGGGGTTCAGAAAAATAACCCCTTTTCCGGCTCCAACGGTATATCCGGCCAGGGTCATAGCCTCTATCACCCCCAGGGGATCACTTTCCAGTAACCTTCGATCCTTAAAGGAAGCCGGATCTCCTTCATGGGCATTACAGATGACATATTTTTCTTCTCCATCTGCAGCCGCCACATGGGCCCATTTATCGGCCACATCCTCTCCAGATCCCCCACGACCCTTTAACTTAGATTCTTTAAGCAATTTCAACATATCCGGCGGTTTAACTTCTCTAATAGCCTTAGAAAGACCTAGAAAGCCTCCGTGTAACAAAAAGTCATCCAGGCTTTCAGGATCCATATGCCCACAACGTTCTGAGACTCGCCGGATCTGCTTTCGGAAAAAATCTAAATTCTTGAAGGCTGGAACATGACCTAAAGGCTTTTTCCCGGGTTCTTCCAGTTGGGCCAAAACCAACTCCCGGGCAATGCGCTTTTTTTCGATATGCTCGGAAATCAAATACGGAACCTTGTCTTCACTTACCTGAGCATAAACAACGGTGGGGTATTTAGGATGAGAAATAGAAACTACAACTTCCTGGAAACAATTTCCCAGACATCCGGTTATCGAAAGGCTTACATGGGAAAGATTTCGTCGTTGAAGTTCTATGAAAATAGCTCCCAATACCGAAGAGGCTCCTGCCTGTTGACTGCAGGTGCCCATTCCAACCCGGATCAAAGTCCCGGCTCCATAACGGAGTCGATTCATAACCTCCTCACGCTGACGAATACAAGCCTCATCTGTATGACAGTGGGGCAAAGGCCGTTGAGGTTGACACTCTGTAAAAACCGGACAACGTTGAAGTTCACTGTCCCAGCATTTTGAACAACATTTATCGGTAAGGGTTTTCACGATCAGCGTAATGACCGTTCATCCTAACGTTCAACGTTCCCTGGGGACGCTTACGTTATAATAACTGAGAAGATGATGAAGCCGGATATGGGGAATACCCCACAAAGAAGCCAGATATTTGACCTCATCCAGGGTCAGGGGTCCTGATTCCTTCTTTATCTTGTTCAGAACCAGAAATAAGTCTTCCTCGCTCCCCGGATGTCTTTCGCCCAGAAATTTCAAAATCTGCTTTCGGAGTACTTGAACTTTTGGAGAAATAACCTCCACTTTTTTATAGTCGGCATTATCTACTGCCTGCAGGTTCCTTGTCAAGTTTTCTGTTTTCAAAATAACCTCTGTCCCATACAGAAAGGAGACCAGCTTGTAGACTTGGGTGGTAGGAAGGTTTCGAACCCGACTGATAAATCGAATATCCTCAGGGGTGATAGAGCCTTGTCTGTTCAAAATGGTATAAAGTACCTCCGGTAACGGTGGGTCCTTATCGGATAAAAGATCTTCCGGAAGGGTCTTAACAGAAAGTTCAGGCTTCGATTTAACCTCAGCGGCCTCCCCTTTATCCTCTTTGCCCGTTTCCCTGTCCATACTTCCTTTATAAAAGGAGATAAAATGCGCAAGGTCAAGGGTAGGTAGATCCAGTCTTCGGGCCAGATCTCTATATCGGGTTAAGGAAATTGGCTTTCCATAGTCTGCAACCAGGGGTAAGAGATGGGAAGCAAGAAAACTTCGTGTCTTGTTCCTTGCCTCTTGTGTATGATCCGGCTTCGGTAAGGAAGGGAGATTTCTATTCAGGAAACTATCCCATCTCTCCGTAAGACCTTGAGATTCCCTATCGGACTCTATTTCCAGGAAGTTTAACTTTCCTTTTCTTTCCTCCTCTTCTAAACGTTGAGAAAGCTGGAGATATTTCTGATCCCCAAATTGGACTATTCTTGGGCTTTCAAGGGACTCCATCGGAGGGGAGATAGGATGAAATCGCTGGTAGAAAGAGGTTATTTTAAAAAGTTGGGTAACCGGCAGGTCCATGGATCTGGCAAGTATTTTGGCCTGTGTTATCGAAAAGGGTATCTGTCGGTGGGTATGAATTTCTTCAAGGATCAAAGTTAATGGACCTTTATTAAATTTATGTCGAAGGGCTATCCGATCGAAGAGGTTTGGCGGTGACAACTGAACCCGGATAAATGAAAATAAAATCTTATTAAAATCGGGAAGCAGGATCATCTCATCGTCCTGTAAATAAATTCCCTTCAAGAGATCTTCACCGAATCCCGCTAAAGGAATGGGTGGGAAGAGATACTCTGCCGATATACGTTTGAAGTCCGATAGGGATTCCACAAGTATCCCTCTAAGTCCCTGGGTTAGTCTGGCTACGATCACCCGGGTATCACGGGTTAAACCGGTAAAATCCAATCCCAATCTTTTCCGTAGATCCACAAGAAGGATCAGGCTATTGCGAAATTCGAAGACTCCTTTAACATGGGGTAAGGGTCTTGGTAATGGGCGCAGTTTAGGATAGAAGATAACCTCCTGAACTTCCTCAACGGAGATTCCAAAATCTACCCCACCGACTTTAAATTTAACGAGATTGAGTTCCATGCCGGGCTCGCAGCTTTTCAAGGAGATTTTTCATATCTTGCGGTAGAGGGGCTTCAAACTCCATAGGGCGACCAGTTACCGGATGTTTAAAAGTGATATGTTTTGCATGAAGGGCCTGGCGCTGGATGAGTGCATGATCTTTAGTGCCTCTTCCATACAAAGGATCCCCTACCACAGGATGGTTCAGGTATTTCATATGGACCCGGATTTGATGGGTACGTCCAGTGTGGATCTGGATTTTCACCAGCGAATAATTAGGAAATTCTTCAATCACTTCATAGGAAGTGACGGCAGGACGACCATGCCGGGTAAAGACGGACATTTTCTTACGATCATGGGTATGCCGTCCGATCACTGTTGAAAGAGCCCCCTTTTTATCTTTAAAAATTCCATGAACAACGGCCAGATATTCCTTGATGATCTCCCGATTCTTTAATTGAGTAGAAAGGCTTTGATGGGCCTGATCGGTTTTAGCTATCAGCATGACCCCGGAAGTATCTCGATCCAATCGATGGACAATACCGGGTCGTTGGACCCCTCCGATCCCCGAAAGATTCTGGCAATGGGCCAATAAGGCATGGACAAGGGTTCCCTTTGTGTGTCCGGGTGCCGGATGCACTACCAAACCCGCCGGTTTGTTCAAAACGATAATGGCTTCATCTTCATAGAGAATGTCTAAAGGGATTTCCTCGGGAACGAGTTCTAGCGGTTCTGGTTCCGGCAGGTTTACTTCAATCCAATCTCCTGCCTGTACCTCATAACTGGGCTTTACCGGGTGACCGTTCACCAGAACCCGCTCCTGTTTAATGAGTTTTGCAGCTTGAGATCGGGATAAAGATAAATCAGCCCGGTGGGCAAGGAAGGTATCCAGCCGTTGATGTGCCTCTGAATCGAGAACGTGAAGGGTAAAACTCTGTTTAATTGCCCGTGGTCTGTGGTCCGTGGTCCATGGGAGGTCCTATCAACCCTGGACCCTGGGCCATAGACAGTATTTCCATTAAAATACAATCGATTCGCGGTACTCTCCAAACACTTCCCGTAAAGCATGGGAGATTTCTCCCAGGGTTGTATAACATTTGACGGCATCCAAGATTGCGGGCATCAGGTTATCGGTTCCCTGGGCGACCTGCTTTAAACGGGTTAGAGCCGATTTAACTGCCTCGTTATCTCGACGCTTCCGGAGCTCCTGAACCCGACGTATCTGGGCTTTTTCCAGCTCCGGATCGAGTTTGAGAATCTCAAAGGGTATCCGTTCTTCCATGACAAACTCGTTAACCCCTACGATAATTTGTTCTTTATTTTCAATACTTTTCTGGTACTGATAGGCACTTTCCTGGATTTCCTTCTGGACATATCCGGATTCGATGGCCCGGATCATGCCTCCCAACTCATCGATTTTATGGAGATAGGCCCAGGCTCGGGTTTCAATTTCAGAGGTAAGGGCTTCTATGGCGTACGAACCGGCCAGGGGATCAACGGTATCTGCCACGCCTGTTTCATAAGCGATGATTTGTTGCGTTCTCAGGGCGATACGCACGGAGTCTTCGGTGGGAAGGGCCAAAGCTTCATCTCGGGAATTGGTATGGAGGGATTGAGCACCACCGAAAACGGCTGCCAGGGCCTGTAAAGCTACCCGTACTACATTATTATCCGGCTGCTGCGCCGTCAGGGAACTTCCGGCCGTTTGGGCATGGAATCGTAGCATCATGGACCTCGGATCTTGGGCTTTGAAACGCTCTTTCATAATCCTGGCCCACATCCTTCGAGCTGCCCGAAACTTGGCGACTTCTTCCAGGAAATTATTATGTACATTAAAGAAAAATGAAAGTTGAGGGGCAAAATCATCTATTGCCAGACCGGCTTTGAGGGCTGCTTCTACATAAGCAATTCCGTTGGCTAAGGTAAAAGCAACTTCTTGAACCGCTGTGGCTCCGGCTTCCCGAATATGGTACCCGCTAATGCTGATGGTGTTCCAGTTGGGAACGTGGTCTTTGGCAAAGGCAAAGATATCGGTAATAATCCGCATGGAGGGTTCCGGTGGGTAAATATAGGTGCCCCGGGCAATATACTCTTTCAGTAAATCGTTTTGAATCGTTCCTCGCAGTTTTTCCGAGGGAACCCCCTGCTTTTCTGCTACGGCGATATACATGGCTAAAAGAATAGCGGCCGTGGAGTTAATGGTCATAGAAGTACTGACCTTATCTAAAGGGATTCCCTTCAATAAAATTTCCATATCTTCCAGGGAATCAATTGCTACCCCGACTTTTCCCACTTCTCCAAAAGCCCGAGGGTCATCAGAATCATAGCCCATCTGGGTGGGGAGATCGAAAGCGATACTTAATCCAGTCTGGCCCTGTTCCAGCAAATACCGGTAACGTTTATTGGATTCCTCTGCCGTAGCGAATCCAGCATATTGTCGCATAGTCCAGAGCCGTCCCCGATACATGGTCGGCTGAACGCCTCGGGTAAAAGGGTAATTTCCGGGGAAGTTTAGATTTTCCAGATAGTCCAGATCCTGGATATCTTCTGGGGTAAAAACCCGCTTCATTTCAATCCCGGAGGGGGTTCTAAATTCTTTTTTCCTTTCAGGAGTTTGTGCAAGTTTCTTGGATAGATCGGTTTCCCAGGTTTCTTTAGCTTTTTTAAGTTCCTTTAACTTGATGGGATCGTACATGGATCTCATTTCTGGATGTCCTCTCCTTCAGACGTATCTTCGAGCACCAACGCCCAAAAACCCGCCTGCTGAAGGCGGCCATCCCCGGTCAGGACTTCTGATAAATCCTGCGTATTTATAAAAACAGCTTAAAGTGTCTTGGGGGAAGACCCTCCCTGCCATCCTTCCGAAATAAAAGCATCTGCTTCGATTTCCACCAGCATCTCCGGAGCAATCAATCGGCTTACTTCTACCATACTGGTAGCCGGTCGAATTTCACGGAAGAATTCTCCATGGGCTTTCCCGATTTTCTCCCAATCCCGAATATTGACCACGTAAATCCGGGTACGAACCACATCCTTTAAACCGGCTCCTGCCTGTCGTAGGGCTGATTCAATATTTCGAAGGGCCTGGACGGTTTGGGCATAAGGATCTCCAGGACCTATGATTTGACCAGTTTCATTGGTAGCAGTCGTCCCCGATACATGGACAAAGGGTCCTATCCGGACGGCCCGGGAATATCCTACCAGTGGTTCCCAAGGAGTTCCCGTTGATATGTTTTTTCTCTCCATACTCTCTCCCTATGATTTTACTGAAAAAAAGCTGTATGATTTCCCCTCTCCCACGCTGCGGGAGAGGGGCCGGGGTGAGGTCCGCTTAAGAGTCAAGTAAAACTAAGTAAACAAAGCACTATTTCTATCAATTCATCTTTTATAGAACTCCATTCGGTGGCCTCCAGAAATCTAAGAGATACTCGAACGTTGTACCCATGGTGATGTAATTGTTCGGCCAACCGAATATACCTATCTTGTTCACGATATTTGTTTTATCCCAGATGATGATATTCCTGAGTTCATACCCCCGCTTTCGTAACTCTTCAATGAGAGCAACGTGAAGGGTGATGCGCCGGTCTTCCCACCACATATCAGGGACATTGATAACGCAATGTGCCTTGGGTCTGAGCAAAGGCAGCAAGGCTTCGAAAATGTCCCCCATGGCTTTCATATACTCTTCAAGGGGCATGGTGCCTAAGTCACGCGGATCTTGTGAGTACTGTTCGATCCTTCCAAACTGTTCATTGCGTCGGTTACGTCTGGATTTATTGAGGCGCTTTCTATTTAACAGGTTAGCATAAGGTGGAGAGGTCCAAATCAGACTGACCGTTTCGGGATCCAGGTAGGCCGAGATGTTTCTCGCATCATCTTGAACGGCTAATTGTTGAGCACAGAAGCCCCCCCGTCTAGCCCCCACCCCAGCCCTCCCCGTGGACGGGGAGGAAGATGGGTCAGAAGCCAGGCGTTCAACACAAAGATTGATGTACTTCTCTTGGAGGTCAAAACCTATGGCATTTCGATTCAAATCTCTCGCCGTCACAAGGGTTGTACCACTGCCCACGAAGGGGTCAAGGACAAGTTCACCTTCGTGTGTAAAGAGACTGATGACCCTTTTGGAAAGGGCAATCGGGAATGTCGCCGGATGGGTGTTCTTATCACGAATATCCCCGCCCTCATAAAAGAATTGCCAAACCCCAAGCTGGCACTTGATCCACTCCTTTGCCGTCAAACAATTTATATGATTGGATGGGCATGAGCAAGTTCTTGTATAGCCAATTGGGATCCTGGAACGATAGAGACCTTGAAATTCCCTTACAACGAGCGGCAAAGCTAAAGTCGTGTTTTCATTCATCACTGAAATAGCCTCCCTCGCCCCCTGTTCCCCTCTCCCAACCTGAGAGAAGGGGAACTAAGGGGTGAGGAAGCCCCGTGTAACCGTCATGCAGCCTGGCGAGGATTATGGAACCTCTTCTTTTATTTTTTCACATATTTTGAAACCCCTGTCAACTAAAATGGCAGGTCGGGAGTTCTCAACCCCATACCCCCCTTCTGCCCATAAGGAGTCATTTTATACAGACAACGATTAAAACTCTTGACAGTCCTCAAGGTTGTGGGTATCGTTTAAAATATGAAAATAGCTATTGGGAGTGACCATGCCGGCTTTGAGCTCAAAGAAGAAATTAAAACCTATCTTAAAGAGCTTGGGGGTCATGAGGTTATCGACCATGGAACCTATGACACCCGGTCGGTAGATTATCCCGATTTTGGGATTAAAGTAGCCCGGTCTGTTGCAAAGAAAGAGGTCGATCGAGGTATTCTCATCTGCGGGACAGGAATCGGTATGTCCATCGTCGCCGGAAGGTTTAAGGGAGTCCGGGCAGCCCTTTGCCAGGACCTTTATACAGCCCGCATGAGCCGGGAGCATAACGATGCAAACATTTTGATTATGGGTGGTCGGGTGGTGGGTAAAGGATTGGCCCGAGAGATGGTAAAAATCTGGTTGAGTACGGAATTTGAAGGGGGGCGACATTCTAAAAGGTTAGAAAAAATTGAAAAACTTATGGAAGAAAATATAGATTAAATGATGGTCTGTTGTCTGTAGTCCGTGGTTCGTTGTAAGTAAGGTAGATGACCGATCCTTTGCATCTACAACGGAAAACGGACAATGGACAAGAGATAAGGGACAGAGATGAAATTTTTAAGGGAAGTTGATCCGGAGATTGCAACAGCTATAGAGCGGGAAATCGAAAGACAGCGTACGAAGCTGGAGTTGATAGCATCGGAAAACTTTACGAGCCCGGCGGTATTAGAGGCCCAGGGATCCATTATGACCAATAAATATGCGGAAGGTTACCCGGGGAAACGATATTACGGTGGATGCGAGTTTGTGGACATAGCCGAAAGTCTGGCCATCCAGCGCGCCAAGCAACTCTTCGGAGCCGATCATGTGAACGTACAACCCCACTCAGGTTCTCAAGCTAACATGGAAGTCTATTTCGCCGTACTAAAGCCCGGCGATACCATTCTGGGAATGAACTTATCCCACGGTGGGCATTTGACCCATGGAAGTCCGGTTAACTTTTCGGGAAAATATTTTCAGGTGGTTTTTTACGGAGTGGATAAAGAAACCGAACAGATCGATTTCAAGCAGGTTCGCGATCTGGCCAGGGAGTACAGACCCAGGTTGATCGTTGTAGGGGCCAGTGCTTATCCTCGAATCATCGATTTTGCAAAATTCCGGGAAATCGCCGATGAAGTCGGAGCTTATGTAATGGCGGATATTGCCCATATCGCCGGACTTATTGTAGGTAAGATGCATCCGAGTCCTGTTCCCTATTCGGAATTTGTGACCACAACGACCCATAAAACCCTTCGAGGTCCCCGGGGTGGAATGATTCTCTGCAAACAAGAATTTGCCCAGATCATCGATAAAAATGTTTTTCCCGGAATGCAGGGAGGACCCTTGATGCATGTCATTGCGGCCAAGGCCGTGGCTTTGAAAGAAGCCATGACCGAGGAGTTCCGCAAATATCAAGAGCAGATTGTAAAAAATGCCAAGGCTATGGCCGAAGAGCTCAAGCGGCATGGATTTCGACTCGTCTCCGGAGGCACCGACAATCATCTGATGTTGGTCAACCTGACCAATAAAAATCTAACCGGTAAAGAGGCAGAAAAGGCTTTAGATCAGGCAGGAATTACGGTCAATAAAAATACGGTACCCTTTGAAACCCAGAGTCCCTTTGTAACCAGTGGTATTCGGATCGGAACCCCCGCTATCACCACGCGAGGCATGAAAGAAGCAGAATGTATCCAGATCGCAAGATGGATTGCCGCCGTACTTCAGGATGTTACAAATGTAGATCTACAAAAGAGAATCGCCGGGGAGGTCCGAGAGCTGTGTTCCCAGTTTCCTCTGTATCCAGAATTTAACAAAGGATAAAGGAGGTATGGAAGTGCGGAAGTATGGGGGTATGGAAGTGTGGAAGTACACCT
>JAUQPW010000048.1 GCA_030550175.1 bacterium | reverse complement strand
GAGGCCTTTGAAACAATTCTAAGGTAATTCCATCGGGATCCAGAAAATAAACCGCATACCCTCCTTTACTTTTACCGCTGGAGAGGCGAATAGGTTCTGATTTAAAACGTACTCCCTTTGCTTTCAATTCCCAATAGGCTTTCTGTATATCAGAAACTACGAAGCAAATATGAGCACTTCCTACATTGCAGGTCGTGGTATCTAAAACCTTTCCCTGAGGAGCTAGGTACTGAATGAGCTCTATGGTTTGATATTCGCCTGCCTTCAAGTGAGCGATAAGAAGATGGGCTCCAGGGAGGGCCGTGATCGTTTCGGCTTCTGTACCTGTTAACTCTTTTTCCATCACGATAGGAAAACCCAAAATACCCTGATAAAAATCGATAGAGCGTTTCAGATTGCTGACTGTAAAACTGGTGTGATGAATACCTATTATCTCCATGGCTTTTTATTCTCCTTTCACCAAACTTTACTTTTGTAGAATGGGATCTGAGGCAGGAACAGAACTGTTCTACAAAACTGTAAAATGATAGATCAAGTTAGGAGTGCGAAAAAATAGCTTTAACCTTTTTTCGCCGATAAGGGCCTCCTTAAAGGGTCCTTCTCAACTTGTCATACTAGACCCAGATAGAAATATCATGTAACCTGCAAGGCGATCATCCAGGATTGCCCTTAAACAGGGCAGCCACAATGGACTTCCTCTACAGTTTAAGGGATATTTCAACGTAGAGATAGTATTATTCCCCGGGTGGAAAAATTTTGTTAATGACTTCGGCTGCCAGGTTGAACGCGGGTAGACCGCGAAACAAAAAAACCAGTCCTGCGACATCGTGTAATTCCTCACGGGTCGCTCCAGCGCGTACAGCAGCACGTGCGTGATATTCGGAAGCAGGTGAAATCTGGGATAGTAACACGGCGAATAAGATCAATTGGGCCGTCTTAATATCCATCGACTTCGGATACATGGCACGTGCACGAAGCTCTTCTACCTGATCCAGAAGGTCCGGATTCACTTCAAGACCCAGGGCGATCCGATGCTGAATCCGTGGAGGTACAAAACCAATGAGATCCTCATAACGCTTTTCATATTGTTCCTTCTTTGACATATTTTCTTTCACAGCTATAGGGAGTCAGGTTCAGGGGTGTTGAGAGTTAGAGGGTAATTTCCCCTGAATCGGGACATCGCCCTATTTGTAGAACAAATCGGAGGTTCCTCCGGTTGAGATGGCACTTTACCTTATATTATTTACCTTAAAGTTAGTACCCTGGACGATTAAATGGGGTATACGGCAATATTTGCATTACCACTACCGGATGATGGAGCATAGTCACCGTATTTTCGACCGGTCAGTTTAACGCCTTCCTGGGCAAGTGCCTCTAAAGTCCCCAACATCGTAGCGAGGACACGACCCCCCATCTCGGCAACGGCATCACGGCTGTACTCAGGGAACCAGGCTAGTAATTCAGAAATATGACCCCGTTGCATTAAATCCATAAAGCAGTGGTCCATCTCGATCCGTTCAGGGGTAGGCCACAAATGGGGTCCTCGCACGATTTTATGGGATAAAGCGCAACTTGCAATGAATATAATGCGTCGACCGGTTTCTTTGCCGACTGCGTGGATAAGCCGTCCGACACGTAAGCATTCCCCATGGTCTGCAGAAAGACAGGTAGAGATTTCCACAACAGGTATCGTCGCCTCCGGGTCGAGGTAAAGGAGGGGTACCAACGTCCCATAATCCCATTCGTAATGGGGCGATTCATTACGAAAACAAGGGATGCCGGCGCGTTGCAGGGTCTCCACAAAAACCCCGGCAAATTCCGGGTCTCCTTTACGTTTATAAGGAATTCCGGGAATCAGATCCGGTGCCTCCTCGGCTACACAGATCCCTTCATGGGGATTCTGACAGGTTGCGTACCAGTTGAAACTGGAAACCCAGTGTGCAGAGTTGATAACAAACAAATCCGGTTGCAGAGCCCGCAACGCAGCGCCCATTTCCTTAGAACCTATGACCAAACCCCGTTGGAATTCTGGGGTTTTTTCCTCAAAGGCCATTCTGGGGGTATGCGACGCTACAGCACTTGCAATAACTCCTCCGGTCATTTTTATCTCCTTTCAGGTTTGAAAAATCTTATGAACAGATCCTTCTTTCAGGATTCGCCCCATACTTCCCGAGCAGTTTCGGCCACAAGGCGTAACTTGGCTTCCTGATCTGCAGGTGTGAGGAGATTCCCCTCCAGGGTTGAGGCGAATCCACACTGGGTACTTAAGGCTAACCTCTCCAGGGGGATGAAAGCCTGCGCTTCCCGAATACGTTGTTTCAACTCTTCTTTGCTTTCAAGCTCGGCTTTCTTGGTGGTTACCAATCCCAGAACGACGATTCTATCCTCAGGAACATATTGTAACGGCTCGAAACCTCCTGAACGTGCATCGTCATATTCCAGCAGGAAGCGTTGAAAGCGGGTATGACGGAAAACTTTGGTGATCGGTCCATAATCCCCCCGGCTGTGGAACTTGCTCCGGTAGTTCCCTCGACAGATATGTAATGCGAAGAGAATCCCGGGATGATTACCTATCACAGCATTGTCCATTTCAATGCACCGATCAAGAAGACGATCCGGGTCGTTGCCTCGCTGCCGATATCCTTCACGATGTTGAGGATCCACCAAGGCGGCATATTGCGGACTATCGATCTGGATATAGGTGCAACCCAGACGGATCAATTCAGCTACTTCTTCACGCAGAATATCTACCAGGTCGGCTAAATAAGCATCAATTGTAGCATAGGCTCCTCTCGATTTCTCGGGCTCGTAATAGGCTGCCGCCTGTTGGGCACTGATTAATGTAGCCTTAGCAGGGCGGTCGGTACGGGCACGGAGATAGGTAAATTCTTCGGCACATAGGTGGCGCCGTCGCCGCAAGCGGGAGACCACCACAGGTCGTTTAAAAACCAGTTCCGCCCCTTGCTCATCCCGAAAAGGGATAGCCCAACCACCAAATTTATCAAACCCTTCCACCGCATCGATAAGATGACCGAAGAAAGCATATCGTCGCATCTCCCCATCACTGATCACATCCACCCCCGCACGAATTTGGAGGGCAACCGCTTCGTCAACGGCCCGGTCCTCAATTCGCTTGAACGCTGCATCGCTGAGAGTTCCCGACTCATAGCGTTCCCGGGCTTCTTTCAGATAGTCCGGACGCAACAGACTACCGACCACATCACTCCGATAGGTATTCATAGCCCATCTCCTTTTTTAATTTATGTGATTTCTAAAAAACAATTTTTTCTACCTCTTCTGGAACTGTTCCATATCTCAGAGTTTACGGAAAGTCAACGGAAAAATAAGAAACGTCCACAGGTCAAGCCATTTCAAATTGAAGAACTTAAATTAACCGGCCAGCAAGGACCTGGCTTTACTTAATCGAGCGGCAATATCGATCTTTTGGGGACAGACCGCACTGGCTTTTTTCAAGTCTTCAATGTCAAAGTTTCTGGCCTCCAGAGGAAGGGCCTGATAAAGTTCCCGAGCACGGGCTTGTTTGCCGTAACATTCATAATACATCAAATACCTCAAGGGGTCGGCAATGGCTATCTTTCCATTTACAGCCGATTCACAAAGATGAGAGCATCCATTACAAGCATAGCTGGCTGTAAGTGCCGCGAGCCGATTCAATTGATGCATTTCTTCTGCTTTGATGGTTTTTTGAGACTTGGCGGCTGCGATGTTCTCACGGGCAATTTTAACACTATCCATCTCGGAAATAATAGAAGCTATCCGTGTATCCGCCCAAACAGATTTTAGTTTGGCCTGACCTAAGGTAAAGTTCTGGGAACGAAACTCCACAACCTTTTCAATATCCCCTGGAACCGATGCCATGGTTTTCATGGCCAGCAGACCGATGCCGGCTTTACTACAGGCATCTATGGCCAGATTTAGCTCCCGATCTCCGTACTGTCGAAAATTATAACGGAAAAGAATGGCATCAATCCCACCGACCTCCGCGGCTTTATTCAAGAGTTTCACAACGTCTCCGCCATGACAAGAAAAGCCAAAAAACCTGGTTTTTCCAGACTTACGTAACCTGTCTCCTGCTTCGATAAAAGCTTTATCTAACATATCGACATCATCAATTCCATGCATGAGATACAAATCCAGATAATCGGTTTGCAATTCGGCCAGGCATTTATCGATATCGGCGATAAGGCCTTCAGGAGTTCGATTTCCTGATTTTGAAGTAATCCAGACTTTTTTTCGATCTCCGATTTGTTTAATAAAATTGGCAATAGCTCGATGAGAAGCTCCCCAGCCATAGGAAAGAGCCGTATCCAGATAGGTTACTCCTTCTTTAAAGCAAAGATGCATGACTTTGTCATAAACGGGATCCAGGCTTTGAGAAGTTCCCAACCCCAAAATGGGAATTTTGACTCCGGTTTTACCTAACTCCCGGACAGGCATAGCCAGTGGTTCGGCAGGCTGTTCGGCTGTTGCTGTCTCGGTGGAGGATTCCACCGTTTTAGATAGTTTGTTCGCTGTTTCTGAGCAAGAACTGGTCGTAAGGATCCCGGCTGCAGTCAGGGTAACAGTTTTAAGAAAACTTCGACGTCCAATATTATTTTTCTCTTCCATACAAATATCCTCTAGGACATAAGGATTTTAGGACGCGGAGATGGGGGGGCGCAGGGAAATGTCTCCGTGTCTCCGCGTCTCAATATCCCCGTGTCCCCCCATCTCCGCGTCCCAGAATCTCCGCGTCCTAAAATCCCCGTTTCTCATTTGCTTGTGCTACTTCTGAAATGGAGTAAAAGCCTACGACTCCTGGATCGACTTTCCCCGATAGCGGTTACATAAACCGCAGGGTCGTCCTGAACGGGACACTCATGCTGGCAGATACCACAACCGATGCATAAGTCTGGAACGATAAAAGGTTTATTCAGGACGACCATTTTCCCAAAAACATCTTTGACTTCTTCATCGATGGTCTGTATGGCTTTAGGTGAAACGGGACAAACCTCTTCACACACCACGCAAGGGATCTGGTTTGCCCAGGGGAGACATCGGGTAGTGTTGATAAAAGCAGTTCCCAGGACAATGGGTCCTTTGTGGGTATATTCACCTTTACCCAGTTTTTCAGCGACGGTGATTTTACGAATGGCTCCGGTTGGACAGACTTCGGAACAGAGGGTACAGTTAAGCTGGCAGTGGCCAATATTGAAATTCATAACGGGGGTCCAGAGCGTTTCAAAACCCCCTTCCTTGAGGGTTGCCGGTTGCAGAACGTTGGTAGGGCACACGTTAATACACTGATCGCATTTGATACATTTTTTTAAAAATTCAGGCTCGGCCACCGAACCGGGTGGTCGAATCATGTGGGGAGAGAAATTCTCATCGGTAGCGGTTCCGTTATTCCGGAGTAACGGGAAAGCCAGCAATCCGGTAATCCCGGCAAAAACGAGACGACGCCGGGAGATATCCGGGGCTTCAACTACTTGTTTTCTATCCAATCCAATCATGGTAAATTGGAGTGCATCCTCCGGGCAATCATCGATACAATTCATACAGGAAAAGCACTCGCTTTTTCGGACCATACTTTGGGGATCTGCAGCCCCTTCACAGCGGGTCAGGCAGAGATTACAATCGGTGCATTTGGTGACATCTCGATTGATTCTAAAGAGCGAATAACGGGAAAGCACTCCCAAAAAAGCTCCCAAAGGACAAACAAATCGGCAGAAAAACCTGGGTTTCCACAGATTTAAAGCTACAAAAAGGAGAAACCATAAACCAATCCAAAAGGATCCCACAAAAATCCGATGGGCTGCACCCGGAGAGAACTTTAAAGTATCCGACCAGGAGGCCTCGATTCCGACCCTGACAAAGAGGGGGGTTATAGCGCTTATCAGCATGTTCCAGGCCGAAGATACAAAGGTGGCAAAACCCCGGTACATCATGACGATAGGATCTAACAGTCCAATCTGGAGGGCTCCCAATGCCGCCATAATCAAAAAAACCACCAGGATGGCGTATTTAAAATACTGAGCCGGGTGATATCGGTTTTGCTCGATCCGTTTTGAGTTGGGTTGGATATTAAAAAGGTAATTTACGAATTGATGTAAGGTTCCAAATGGACAGATCCAGTTACAGAAAACTCTTCCAAAGAGGAAGGTCAGTACGATAATTCCCAGGGCCCATCCCAGATATCGATAGATATATCCGGTAGACAAGGCCGTAGAGACTGCAACCAGGGGATCCATTTCCAGAAGCCTGGAAACCGGATAACCTTCCAGGCGAGAGGTCCAGGTTGCCCAGACTGAGAATAGGAACAGTCCGAAGAATACCACCTGGGAAAAAACCCGTACCTGCGTGAGGCGTAGGAATTTTCGTGTTTTTTCTTGAAGGGTGATGGGTCTGGATAGGCTCATACAACCTCCTTGATTCTTCCCCGGAAATCTATCTTTCCACTCCCCTTTTGCTCAGCTTTGTAAAGATACTCCGGGAGTTTTTCCTTTCGTTCCAAAAGATTTTCAAAGGCCCAGGCGTCCATGGCGACCGGATCAACCCCGGCCATAATCACATCTGCCGGCTTAACATCCGAGGGATCACCTCCGGTAGGGCCGTTTTTCATTAAAATGCGGGTTCCATCCAAAATCGTCAAAGTTGGTTTGATCATTATAGACAGATCCGAGACAATTTCATGGATATTCTGATGGAACTGATTCCGACGACCCCCCAGTAGCCCGTACCAGTTTTTGATTCCCATAGAAGCATAGCAGAGATTATGATCCTTCACCGGAGCCACCCCGATGACTTTATTTACATTTTGAAAAGGTCTTTTGAAAAAAGGCCACTGTTCGATTAACGTGGCACCGGGTGTGTACAAAATCTCGAAGGCATTGCTATCCGGAAGATAAACCTTCCCTCCTGCGCGTTCGGTAGCTAAACGAATTCCACTCTTAGCAAAACAATCTACAGGTGACTCAATGGGATTATCGGCCACCCGCACTTCTCGAGCACGACCCTCTACCAGTAAAAGACGGATCAGTTCTTCAATGATCTCTGGATTGGTGGTGGCCCCTAACATGGGTGGGCGGTCAAAGGCGACATTCGGTTTGATGAGAACCACATCTCCAGGTTTTATATATCGGGTAATTCCACCGATGGCGTCCAGGGCTTTTCTCAGTTTAACACCTACACTTCCATTCCGGCCTATGCCGATATCAAAGACTCCGGCCTCCTTGGGAACCCGAAAATCGGGTAATTGAAACGGTTTTTCTTTAGGTTGACTTCGTAAGCCGGTAACGTCTCTTAATGAGAGAGGATAGTTTTCAGGAGCCAGCATCAGATAGCCTGCTGCCGCACTCATGGCTGCAACGGCGACCCCTTGTTTAATAAACTCTCGCCGGCTTATAGGTTCCTTTTGATAGTCTGCATGTGGATATTTTTTACTGCCCATGTTGAAACCCCCTTGCAAATTTCTCCATGATCGGCTGAATTTGGTTTTTGTCGGCCAGGTTTTCAATCCCGAAGATAAAAGAACCTTGCTGACTTATCACAAAATAGTTTTTCAAATAATTATGTTGCAGTATCACCCCCCATTCTGTCTCTTCAACTTTTTCATAGTCGAAGCTCTGTTCATTGAGGATTTCCTCTAACAGCTTTTTGGCTTCTTCCGGGGACCCCGCTCGATGAACAAAAGCCCGGGCAGGGTCGTTGGAATTGAATTGACCGAACCAAAAATCCTTGAGAAAATCAAATTGAAAAACGTTCTTACTTTGAAACGTGATCAGGCTGGAGGGAATCTCCAATCCCTGGCTGAGGATTTGAAACTCCTCTGAAACATTTTCCTCAGGTTCTTTTAATTGGGAAAACGCTCCGGCCACCTGTTCGGATTTTTTGCGGATCTTTTCACTTTCCCGATCTCCGGCTATTCTAAAAAAGTACCTGCCTTTTCTTCCAATGGCTCCGTTGGAGGTCTTAAAAAAGGTCACTGGACCATTTTGTTGAATCTCCTTGTCATCGGACCAATGATCCGAAAAAATCCCTATACTTCCTGTGGCACTACCCTGATCAAAAAGTTCAATCGACAATTCGCTTCCATCATCCTTTGATTTTAATACTATATAGTACAGCGCCTTAAATCCTTGTCGAATGAATTTTTCCGCTTCTCCGTCGATTTTTTCAAAAAGATTATCCGGATTGAACTGTTTCAAACGGGACGCCACCTGCCAGTCCTGATCCAGGATGGCCTCAGGAAAAATGCCCAGGTCGGCGGTGGCAGGTTTGATATCCATTCCCGGCTCCACCCAGGGTTTTAAGGGAGGAGTATACAGTTTTTCTGGATGGGAGCTTTGCAAGAGTTGTTCCGGGGAAAGGGTCCGCTCTTTGGGATCATAGTGATGTCTCTGGGCAAAGACCCAGAGACCTACCCCTATCAGAATACCAAAGAGCCCTACAGTGACTACATTCTCGCTAAGAGGGATATGCTTTCGTAAAAGTTTACGCCTTTTAGCGTTGAAAACACGATCCTGGTTCATAAAGCTCTCGCTTTACTAACTCACATTCAGAACAAAGTTAAATGTAGCTGTCTTGCCATCGTTGGAATCCTGGATTTTCATGAGTAGCTCAGGTCTAAAGAGAAAGTCGGTGTTGTTAAGTTGCTCTCCGGGAAAGTAGAGTTGGGTAGTCAGAATCGGTTTATGTGGTGCCTGGACTTTTACATGGATGTGGCGCGTCCTTCCCGGATATAGCCCGGGAACAATGGTTTCCAGATAATAGCGTCCGGCTTCATCAGAGAACTGGTGACCTCGCAATTTGTAGCCCACATTATCGTAGACGCCTTTGGCGTCTGCATGCCAAAAGTCTAAAAGGGCTCCCGTAATCGGCTTACAATCTGTCGAAAGAACGTGTCCTGTAACGATGAGTTTACTCCCTGTAATACCCGGTTCCAATAACGAAGTCCGCCTGGGAGATTTAGGTTTGAAAAAAGGGCCTTCTGCGTTGGGTGGGGTAAGGTCCTCCTCATCCCCACAAGCCGGAGTTGGCGGTAATCCTTGTGTCTGGGCAATAACCTCTAATCCGTCGTGTAATACCATTGCACCTATAGCCGGTATTGTAAAACAAGCTTGCAAAAATTCACGGCGGGTCTGGTTAAAGGGTCTAGAGTTTTTCATAGATTTTAATCCTCCTTTCGGTTTATTTTTCACTGGCCAATTCGGCAGCGACGGGGTCGGCTCCCCATACGATGAGGTAGGTTAACGGAGCATGGGGTAAAAAGGCTTCCATCCTGGCCTGGAGTTCCTTCTTAGCTTCCTCGGTCAGGGTGGGTTGTCCTTTCGCCAGCGATTTAACGGCTTCTCTATAAGCCTGGATATAGGTCTTCTCCCAATCCAGTATCTCCAGGGAACCCGGTTCGCCATGACCCGGGTAAATTGTCTTCATAGCTTTAAGCTCGATTTTTAACCGATCCAGATTCTTCAACCATTGGCTACTATGCCCGTCGGCCATATAGGCATGGGCTCTATTAATGACCTCGTCCCCGATAAAAGCAACTTTTTCATCCCCTTCCAAGACCCAGTAAGAATCGCTATGGGATTCCCCGGGACCCAGATCGTGAACCGTTAATGTAACCCCACCCAGGGTAATAGACTCTCCGTCCCGAAGGGTTTTTGTTGGAAAGACTCTCTTTTGTGGCCACTCCTCTCCGAGCCTCTTACGACCACTTTCTTCTCTTTCCGGCGTGTAGGTTGTTCTCATAACCTTATCCACACCTTCTGTAGCTATAACCGGTACGTTATCTGGTCCCAGTACTTCGGATAAGCCGTTGGTATGATCGGGATGACCGTGGGTCAGAAGGATGGCTAAAAGGGGTTTTTTCAAAGCCTCTATTTCTGCTCGGATGGCTTTACCTTCTGAAATCGTCAAAGAGGTATCGATGACGATGACTCCATTTTCGGTCTCTATCTGATAAGAATTTACCCAGGCAGCTTTTGGATCAGATGCATGACGATGAATAACAGGTTTAAAAGCCGGTTGAGCTACCTGACTAAGAGAAACTGCCAGGACGAGGGTTATCACCAATCCAACAAATCCCTTCAAGACTGAATTTCTGCTCATCGTCTTTTCCTCCTGAGTCTCTGTTAAAAGACCCTGCTATATGCCAAGACCTGAAGGCTCAAAGCGATTTCGAACCGATCAAGCTTCGCATCTCGAGATAATTTCCCAGGATTTTTACAAGATTTTATCCATCTTGCAGATCTTAAATATAAAGGTAGCTTTTGTTATGTGAATTTCAAGGAAAAGGATTTAGGAGTGTCAGATAAAGTTCTTCTTGCTGTCGAACCATATCATCGATATCAAATTCACCCACCAGGCGGGTCCCTTCCTGACCCATCTTTCTGGCAAGGTCAGGATGTCGGAGGAGGTAAATAACTTTTTCGGCCAATCCTTTGATATCTCTGGGTGGAAGGAGATAACCGTTCAGGCCCTCTCTAACGGCCTCCGGAGCTCCGTCCACACAAGTCGCCACAATAGGAACACCGGCGGCCATGGCTTGAGGAAATACCCGGGGGAGTCCTTCCCATAAAGAGGTCAGAACCAGGATATTCAGCAGGTGTAAGATTTCCGGGATGTCTCTTCGCCATCCAACCAGGTGGACAACCCGGCTTAGATGAAGGGCCTGAATGCGGGCCTCAATCTGGGAGCGAAGTTCGCCATCGCCAACCATCAGAAAGTGAGCTTCAGGTATTTGTTGATGAACCAGGTAGGCCATCTCGATGAAATCTAAAGGGGCTTTCTGGGGTTTAAAGCAGGCAATCATTCCTACCAGAGGAACATCGGGAGGAAGGCCGAGTTCTTTTAATTTGACCGGGCGGTCTAACATCACATCTCGAAAGGAAGAGATTTCGATCCCGCTTCGGATTAAGGAGACTTGAGAGGGATGAAATAAATTTAACCCGACTCCCTTTTCTATATTGGCTCGGGAAACTGCAATAAACCGGGTTGTAATCCGAGAAGTGATCCGTTCCAGGAAGATAAAAAGTTTTTGTTGAAGGAAATTTTGATGATCATGGAACCCGAAGCCATGGATGGAGTGAATAATAAAGGGAACCCCGGCCAGCTTCGCAGCCCATCTTCCTACAATTCCGGCTTTAGAGCTATGGGTATGAACGATAACCGGTTTTTCTTTGATCAGTATCCGCCGGATCTCTAATAAAGCTTTAAAATCCTGTACTGGATTTACTTCCCGAATAAGCGAGGGAAGATAGTAGCGAGTAACCCCTTGGAGCCGATTGGCATCTTCTACTAAAACCCCCTCCAGGCCTGTTATGAGGATGGGTTGAAACCAGGTTTGGTTCAGGTGGGCAAGGGTATAGAGGGTATTTTGTTGAGCGCCCCCCAGCTCGAGTTTAGTAATGATATGGGCAATTTTGTATAAAGGCACAGAAACCCAGGGACACAAGGACGCCGGATGCAGGGACAGGAAGATACGGAGACACGGAGACATGAAAACGCAGGAACCTGGGGAACCGGAGAACCCTGTCTCCACGTCCCCCTGTCTCCGCGTCCCCGCGTCCTAATATCTCCGCGTCCTTGTGTCGTGAAGCTTTATTTCGTGTCGGCCAGGAGCAGGCGCTCTACATCCAGGAGCATAATCAGGCGACCGGCCCGTTTTCCTACACCCCAAATATACTCGGAATCGATTCCCATCACCTTACCGGGAGCAGGTTGGATTTCACTTTTTTTAACCCGGAGGACTTCGGTTACCTGATCGACTAAAAAACCGACGATGATACTGTTCGCACCTGATGTTCCGGCTAGCTTCACCACAATAATCCGGGTAGACTTTCCCATCTCGGTTTTGCCGAGATCAAACCGTTTTTTGAGATCTAAAATAGGAATAATGTCTCCTCTCAGATCGATGACTCCCTCTACAAAAAAAGGTGCCTGGGGGACCGGAGTCATATTTTCCACAGGTTTAATTATCTCACGGACTTGAAAAATATCGATCCCATATTCACTGTCGGCCAGCTTAAAACAGACTTGCTGTAATTGTTCATCCTCACCTGACGGTAATTCTTTCGGATTTTCTTGTGTAGTTAATGTGGGAACTGTAGGATTATCCATGGTGTTTAAATTTTTAGATTAAGTTTCTATCGAAATTTTGCATTTAAAGATTCGATCAATCCGGCAACATCCAAAATGAGAACGACCCGACCATCTCCTAGGGTTGTAGCCCCTGCAAACCCTGGGGTATCTGCCAGGTACCGCCCCAGAGGTTTAATGACAATTTCTTGTTGATCCAGGAGTTCATCGACAATGACCCCGATTTTTCTTTCTGCCAGGCCTACGACGACCACATAAAAACTGTTTTTATTCCCCTGGGAGTTAGGCAGGTTAAAAGCATCGGTCAGACGCATAAGGGGAAGGATCATATCCCGGAGTTGGGTAACTTCCTGTTTATCAATCAACTCTATTTTATCTCGGGTCATCTTAAAGCTTTCGAGTACAGAGGTTAAAGGGATGGCATAAATCTGATCGACTACCTTCACCAACAAGACCTGGATGATGGCCAGGGTCAGGGGGAGTTTGATGATAAACCTGGTTCCAAGACCCGGCGCGGTTTCAAAATCAATGGTTCCCTTGAGTTTAGAGAGGGTACTTTTAACCGCGTCCATTCCAACGCCGCGCCCCGATATATCTGTAATGGTTTGAGCCGTAGAGATTCCCGTGCTCATCATAACACTTAGAAGTTCACTTTTACTGAGATGAGCTCCTTTTTCGATAAGCCCTCGTTCTATAGCCCTTTGGGTCAGTTTATCTACATCGATACCACTCCCATCGTCTTCGACCTCGATAACGATATGACTTCCTTCCTGATAAGCGTTGAGAATAAGGGTCCCTTCGATGGGTTTGTTCCGTTCCAGGCGGAGGGGAATAGGTTCAATCCCGTGATCCACGGCGTTTCGGATCATATGAACCAGAACCTCGCCCATTTCATCGATAACAGCCTTATCGAGTTCTGTATCTTCTCCTTTGAGAATGAGTCTGACTTTTTTTTCCCCTGTTCGGGTTAAGTCCCGTACAATGCGAGGGAATCGACTAAACAACTGACCAATAGGAACCATACGAACCTGCAAGATCCCCTCACGCAAGTCTTCCAATTTTTTAGAAGTAAATTTGTTATTCTTTTTGAATTCATCCCATAGCACCCGTAATTTGGGATCGGGTTCGATCTGTGATTCTATTTGTTGATAGCGAGCTTTAGCTAAAACCAACTCTCCCACAATATTCATGAGATTATCCAGCTTTTTAATGTCGACCCGTACGGTATTTCCCCATGACTCTAAAGATTCTTTTTCTCCACTTCCACCTGTCGACTTAGGTTGTTCCTGCAGGGGGGTTTGCTTTTCTACCTTTTCAGGTAACGGTTTCCCCTGCTCCTCAACAGCTTTAGCATGAGCCGTCTCTATAGATACAGAGGTCTCCAGGGGTGTCGACCTGGGTTCTTCGACAGGTATAGAGGGAGCCAATCCGAGGGATTGACTTATTGTTTTATCTTCAGGTAAAAGCGGTTGAATGGCGTAATCGGTAGGCTGGAGTTCTGTAATATTCTTTAAATTCTCCACAACTTCTGAAAGGTTCCATTTACAGGCGAATATCACTTTAAGCTGAAGATCAAAGGTACTCGAAGATTTTGAAATAGGAAGTTTGGTAATAACCTCTCCCCACCCGTTTATCTTTTCAAGGATTTGGCTTATAGTCCGTTCCAGATCTGTTATTTTAAGATTTAAGAGCAGTTCATAAATGGGTATACCCTTCTGGATAGTATCTAAGAGACGTGCTTCTTCGTATTCCGTTAAGACACGACTTATTTCTTTGGGAATATGATAAAGGTCGAGGGGAGATGTCTTCTCTGTCGGGGTTACCTCCCCTTCCATCAGATGGTCCATTTGGGCCAGAAGGTCAGACAGGTTCACCTGCTGGTCGACTCCTGTCGAAACTTCTTTCAACAGGATTTTTACCATGTCCACCCCTTTAAACAACAAGTCTACGAAGGCCTCGGTCAGTCGAATTTTATTCTTTCGTAAGAGATCTAAAAGGAACTCCATTTTGTGGGTCAGTTCCTTAATTTTATCTGCACTGGCGAGACCGGAGTTTCCCTTGAGGGTATGGAGGGAACGAAAAATTTGATTGACCAGCTCCGGGTCAGGATTTTCCCGGTTAATCTGTTGTTCCAGTTTCAACAGGTTTTGGTCCAGGGATTCTAAAATCTCTGTAGATTCTTCTATAAAAACTTCTATGAGTTCGTCCATGTTCTAAAGGTTAATAACCAGATACGGTTAGCTGATTCTTTATTCCTGGTTTTCTTCCTCCCCCTCACCTCCTATCTCCCTCTCAACTTGGGAGAGGAGAAACTAAGGGGTGAGGGTAGAGTGAGCGAGGACCCTTTTGACCGTTTCTACAATCTGATCGGGTTGAACCGGTTTCATAAGGTAAGCCTGAGCCCCCAGGCTAAGTCCTTTCTTTTTATCTTCTTCACTATCCTCAGTTGAGATAATAATGATGGGAATATTTTTGTATAGCTGGCTATTCTTACAATATTGAATAAATTCCAGGCCGTTGATATGGGGCATATTAATATCTAAAAGGATTAAATCAAAATGTTTCGTGGGAAGTTTTTGTAGCGCTTCAAAACCATCTTTAGCTTCCTCATAGTGTAGTTTAAGGCTTTTAATTGCGGTTGAGAGGATACGACGGGTTGTAAAGGAATCATCTATAATGAGAACATTCTTTTGCATGGAAATTCATCCTTAACTTCTTTGACCCGGTTTACCAGACCCAGGTTTAAGAACCCTATGTAGTTGCCAATCGTTTGTTTCGTCTCTCCACCGCGGCTTTTCGTATAATGGTTGTCGCTTGAGCTGCCAGGAGACGACCCTGATGAGATTGATCCGAATCGGGATCCAGAATGAGGATATAATCCGATTTACCCCATTTACGTAGCAGAAGATATCCTTCCTGGAGGAAAAAGAAAACATCTTTAAGCTTACCGACAAAATTTTGGGCTTTGGATTCCACAAAAGTGAGGAGTTCCTTTTCACTTTTAAAGGGATTAAATAGCTGAGCTTTGGGGGGTTTGTTCTTTTTCTTACCCCTCAGGAGTATAGAAGCCTTATCTTTGATCCGAACATAGAGAATTTGGAGAGCGGTGGAATTTTCCAATAGCTGGCTGAGTTCCTCTTCCAATCTAGCTTTAAATTTTGAGTAGGGTTCTACAACGGGAGTCGAGGGACTGAGAGATTTTGTGGCATCCTGGATTTCGCGGGTATCTATGGCGCATAACAAAACGACCAGGTTCATAGGCTTTCCTTTGGGCATCCTTTCGGGATCGGCCCTCCCAAAGGAAAAAATCCCCTCTGTCCAGTTTACCAGCATATGGAAAGCCTCCTCACCTTCCAGCCTTACCTTAACCCCTTTAGACGTATCGACCAAAGCTATATACTCGATGTTTCCATAACGCATATGCATGGAGGCGCTCTGTCTGCGTTTAGGATTGGTCAGGGTAATGTAACCAGAGGCATCTTCCAGATGGAGCATCTGCAAGAGAGAGGGTAAGTACTCATTGGATAAATCTGCAATAAGACCGGTTCCCTTCTTTAAACTACGGGTGCTGATATTAAGGAGTCTATCCAACTTTTTACGCAGATTATCTAGAAAGATAGGGAGGGATTCCGCACTGGAGGGTTTTACAATATAATCCAGAGCTCCGGCGTCTAAAGCTTCGCTGGCGATGTCTTGTTCTCCAATCCCGGTCAGGAAAACAATGGGAATATCGGCAATGGCCGGATTAGAATGCGACTTTATTTTATTGGTTGCTTCAATACCGCTCATGCCAGGCGTCATGATCACATCCATAAAAATGAGATCGGGAAGGAGAACAGGCTCTTCCTTTGCACGCATTTCCAGGAGTTCGATAGCTTTCTCTGCAGATTCTACCGGAATAGCTGTATGATCTGCCAGCTCGATCATCTGTGACAAATAATGCCGTACAGTTTTACTATCATCGACAATCATGACTCTGGCCATTTCAGAATCCCTCCTAAGAGAGAATGGATTTAATTTTATTAATCAACTGAGTAGTACAGAGTTTGAGATCCTGGTCTTTTTTTACATAACCCCGAGCTCCGGCCAGCTCTGCAGCCTTTTTGATTTCTTCCTCTGGTCTGGCAGAAAAAATAACGATAGGGATTTTAGCAGTTTCATCCATTCCCTTTAACATGACTCCCAGATCTTCCCCCTCTAAGGCCGGTAAGTTTAAGTCTAAAATGATCAAATCAGGTTTTTCATTCATCTGGAGAATTTCTAAATGACCGGATTCCGCATCCTCGACACAAACCACATCAAATCCACTCTTTTTTAAGGCATTGGTCAGAACCGCCCTTACGTAGCGACTATCCTCAACAATTAAAATCTTTTTTGGCATGGCCCTTTCCTCTTTTATTTTTCGTTTGACAATACAAAACTAAAATGCTAATCCATAAAAATGTATCTCTCTCTCAACGGAGAGTTTATCGTCTCAGCCTATATAGCCCGATCAATTCTGGATTCTATTGACGGCAAACCAGTAGGCATATCATAAGAAGTTGTGAATTATAAGTCAAGTTTTTTTGTTAAAGTTAGATGGAACACAAGATGAGTAAGGGTTCTATGCTTTATCCGGGAAATTTATTCAGAGATCCACAGTTTAACTTAAAAAAATGGAGAGCATCAAGAATGATTACTATGCTGATTATTTTTGTGCTTTCTGCCTTTTATCTTCCCCTTGTAGGAGAAGAAAATCAAGCAGTAAATGGGTCTTATCCCGTTACTGGGATATCCCTTGTAGCGGATGCTTCAGTGGCTCCTAATCCACCTGCTACTTCGGACGCTCAGGTTTCTCAATTAGAAGCCTTTCAAAACGCCTTTGTCAGTGTAGCCGAAAAGGTCAAGCCTGTTGTGGTCAGTATTCAATTAAAAGGAAGTTTTAAACATCCTTCCATCTGGAGTAAGGGCTTCCCTTTTGAAGACTTTCCCATGCGCAGTTCGGGTTCAGGAATTTTGGTAGATGAGAGGGGTTACATTTTGACCAATAACCATGTGATCGAAAATGGTGGAGATATTATAGTTACCCTTTCCGATGGACGTAAGTTTACGGCCAAGTTGATCGGACAGGATACTAAAACCGATTTAGCGGTTATTAAAATAGACGCCAATACCCCCTTACCAACGGCAGTCCTGGGGGATTCTAGTAAAGTTCGTATTGGGGAATGGGCTATCGCCATCGGTAATCCCTTCTCTTTAGATAAGACCGTTACCGTAGGTGTAATCAGTGGCTTAGGTCGCTCGAATATAGGAATTGCAGATTATGAGGACTTTATTCAAACCGATGCGTCTATCAATCCCGGGAACAGTGGAGGTCCTCTTCTAAACCTGAAGGGAGAAGTGGTTGGGATTAATACGGCTATTATCGGACAGGGACGTGGAATCGGCTTTGCCGTTCCTATTAATATGGCTAAGAAAGTCATGACTCAGCTCATCACCCAGGGTAAAGTTGTTCGAGGTTATCTGGGTATCATGATAGAACCAGTCACTTCGGAAATCGTAGAAAAACACAAGCTGAAAACCGAAGAAGGAGTCCTGGTTAGTAAAGTTGTCGAAAATAGCCCGGCCGAAAAAGGGGGTCTCAAGACCGGTGATATTATCCTTGAATTTAAAGGAAGCAAAGTCAAAGATGTCAAAGAACTTCAACGGGTTACTGCTGAAACTACTCCAGGAGAAAAGGTAGACGTTAAGATTCTCCGTAATGATAAGGAAGAAGTACTAAAGATCGAAGTAGCCGAACTACCCGAAGAAAAGGTAATTGCCTCCACCAAGGAAAACTCTGAATTTCAGCGCTACGGGATCAGTGTGCAAGATTTAACTCCGGAACTCGCCGAGAAGTTTGGTCTGGGAGAAACAGAAGGTGTGTTAGTAACCGATGTGGATTCCAATAGCCCCGCCAACGATTCAAATATCCGACGCGGAGATGTTATCCTGGAAATTAATAAAAAGAAAATCAAAACCGTTCGAGATTTTGAAAAATCCATGGATAAAATCAAAAAAGGCGAGGATGTCTTGCTCCTCATCGCAAGGGGGAAACGAACTCTATACGTTGTACTAAATACCAGGTCATAAAACAAAGAGTAGGGAAGTGTGGAAGTAGGGGGGTATGGGCGTATGGAGGTATAGGAGTATGGAAGGTTCTTTATATCCCTATACCCCCATACCTCCATACACCCATACCCCCCTACTCCTATGCTCCCACACTCCTTTCTAAGTGCATCCTATACTCTTCAAATTCGGTCCGCTGGAAATCCGATATTATGGCCTCATGTATGCCATTGCCATACTTATCGGATTGTATTTAATCAAACGCGAGGTTCTTCGTAAGAATATCCCACTCAATGAAGATCAGATTACCAATTTTGTTCTGCTGACGGTATTAGGTGGCATTATCGGTGCGAGAATTTACTATGTCATTTTTAGTTGGGATTACTATTCCCAAAATCCTTTAGAAATTCCGGCCATCTGGCATGGTGGTCTGGCTATCCATGGAGGCATTATCGGAGGTGTCCTGGTCGGATACTGGTTTACCCGGCGATATCATATTTCTTTCTGGCGCATGGCCGATGCTGTAGCTCCAAGCATCATCCTGGGACAGGCTTTAGGGCGATTTGGAAACTTTATGAACGGAGATGCCCATGGAATTCCCACAACAATGCCCTGGGGTATTGTATTTCCGCCTACAAGTATAGCCGGTAGAGAATTCCCAGGCCAACCCCTTCACCCCACCATGCTTTACGAAATGTTCATTAACTTTGGGATCTTCCTCTTACTCTGGAAACTCCGTACCCGTCCTTATAAAGATGGCTTCATCTTTTGCCTTTACCTGATCGGCTATTCCATCGGTCGCTTTATCGTCAGTTTCTTCCGTGCCGATGATCTCTACCTGGGCCCCTTAAAAATGCCACATGTGGTCAGCGTTATAACCATCCTCGTGTTTGGTTATTTGATTTTCAAATGGCGCTTATGGGAGGTATCCTCCGAAGAACAGGCTTCCTCCACAGCTAAAACCAGGTTAATTAACCCAAGCAAAGGGGGGAAATAAAACGGAAGCAAGGGGTAAGACCCCATACGCGCCAGAATAAGAAGGTTAGTCCCAACGGGGCAACCTGATGCGCTCACGCTGCTACGCCACACACAAAAGACGGTGACGGAGATTTGCTACGAGGCGGGATTTGAAAACCTTTCGCATTTCATAGATACATTTGGGAAGCGTTTCGGCACAAGCCCTTCCCGCGCACGTCATCAGTCGCATCACTCTCTACCTGAATCATTCAACCAACGGGAGACAGTATCCTGAGCATAGGAGGAGTATCGAATATGCTTTCTGAGATTTTACTCTGGCTCTTTGTAATTTTCAGTGGTTTAGCCATCGGTGCCGGCCTGTATGAGATGCGCATAGTTGTGCCGCGGTGGTTCAGCCGTCGTAGTGGCTTTGGAATTCAGATCAACTCGGAAGCCATGCGCGCCGATGACTCGGGGCGAAGGTTTTGGGCTTTTGTGACGACCGGACCTCTCACGCTGTTAACGATCGCCAGTTGTATTGCGGCGTGGAATCCGCAGACTTCTTGGGAATGGTGGTGGCTCCTTGCTGCGGGGGTAACGCTCGTCGAGCGGATGATGACGTTAGGCTTCTTCATTCCCAATGGGTTGAAGCTGATGCAGGTCGAAAACCTGCCATCCGGGAGGGCAGAAGCGCTTGCCGGCCGGTGGGTGCGACTGAATTACGTTCGTGCCTTCCTTGCACTTTCAGGCTGGCTGCTGGCCCTGAAAGCCCTGTCTTTGTTCGCGAGTGCTCCGTTGCCGGATGCACAAACCAATGTGACTCCCACTGTTGTTTCTGCCACAATGTCGCCCACTGAGATCGGACCGGGCTTCGTTTCGCAAACACTTCAAAGAGATGGGACAAACTTACATTTCGTCCGCGGCGGTTCGGGTCCGCTGGTTGTTTTGATCCATGGATATCCGCAGGACTGGTGGGAATGGCGCAGGATCATGCCGAAACTGGCGGATCGGTTCACCATAGTGGCAGTAGATTTGCGCGGCGTGGGGTTTTCGAGGCCGGCAGCAGACGGCTACGATGCGGCAACCCTGGCTGAAGATGTGCATGCCGTCGTCGAGTCCTTGCATACCGGCTCGGCCTACATTGTTGGCCACGACATCGGTGGGATGGTTGCCTATGCTTACGCACGCCTTTATTCTGAAAACACGCGTGGGGCAATGATCATGGATGTCGGTTTGCCCGGGCTTGAGCCATGGTCCGAAGCGGAGCGATTGCCGTTCCTGTGACATTTCCACTTCCACCGGACACCGGGCTTGCCGGAGGCTTTGGTCGAAGGGCGCGAGTTCATTTACTTTCGGGAGTTTACGCGGCGCTTCACCTTGAATCCCGATGCCGTCTCCGATGCCGATGTGGTACATTTTACGAGATCATACAGTTCGAAAGAGAGCTTGCGGGCCGGATTCGAGTTCTATCGCGCATTTGATGAAAACGCACGGTTCAACATTGCGCATCGGGAGCCGCTCGATATGCCGATGGTGCTTGTGGGTGGAGAACATTCGGCGGCAATGTCTAATCCCAGACTGGCGGAAAGTCTTCGTGCGCAAGGTGCGAAAACGGTTCACGTCGAGGTTATCCGGCAGGCCAGACATTATCTGGCCGAGGAGCAGCCTGATGCCGTTGCGGAAGTTATCGCTCACTATGCTGGGAGGATAGACGGGTCCGAATGATATAAAAAAATGAGTCCATCGATACCTGATCAACCAACAAGGAGGATATTTATGAGCCTGAATGATATGAAAAAGCAAGTTAATCGCCGCACGATCGACCTCTCCGGTTACCCTGATCTTATGGTGATCTATTTAGGAATGCGGGTTAATCGGTTCAGAGGGTTGAGGACGTTGTTGAGTTTCGGGGCGAAGATCCGAAAGGCTGTTGATGCGCAACCGGATGGATTGCTTTTGCACGAGAATCTCATCTTCTCACTCTTTCCGCTCCACATGGGGATGCGGCAATACTGGCGCAATTTTGAATCACTCGAAAGATGGGCACGATCACTTCCTCATCAAGCGTGGTGGCAGGAATTCGTACGTGATTCAGGAGGCACCGGGTTCTGGCACGAGACGTACTTCATGCGAGGTGGCATGGAGGCTATTTACGATGATATGGTGGCTCCGGTCGGCTTTATGTGCTTTGCTCCGCTGCAACCAGCTCGCGGTGGGATGTTCACAGCACGGGATCGTTTGAAGTTGGGTGGACGTGCGGAAGTTGAAGTGCCTGTCACGGAAGAGGAGCTTTATAAGGAGAGTAAACCGTTATGGGATCAAATTCGGGAAAAATAAAGAACATGGAGGTTAGGTAGGTGTGCAAGTAATGTGTGGCGTTAAGGTCTCACACCGAACATTCAAGGAGGTTCAAAATGCAACCCAACCTAAAGCAAGGTGGCATGAGTCACGTCTATCGTGTAGACAAATTCGTTGTACCGAATTCAGCACGAGATGAGTTCGTGGCTCGTGTCAAAGCAACCCATGAGGTATTAAAAAAGCAAAGGGGTTTTGTGCAAGACATTCTGCTCGAACAATTTGCCGGTCCAGGAGAATTCAACTTTGTCACCATCGTTGATAGGACACTATGCTGCGTTCCTGGCTCAGAAAGGTTGCACCGTTTACTTGATTGATATCAGTGTTCAGTTGCTGGACGCAGCACGGCAGCGATTGGAAAGTGCGGGTCTTGGGAATCTTATTAAAGGGATCGACAAAGCATCTGCAACGGACTTACGTTGCCTTCGTACTGAGAGCCTGGATGCGATCCTCATGCTCGGACCACTTTATCATCTTAGAGAATTGCGTGAACGACAACGGGCAGTCAGAGAAGCGCAGCGGGTGCTTAAACCAGATGGTGTCCTGTTCGCCGCAGGGATCAATCGGCTGGCGTACTTGCGTGATCTCTTCCGGGAGAATCCAAAAGAAGTGATCGGACGGAAGAAGTTTCATGAGGATTTTTTGAGAGAGGGTAAGCTGGATCCACACCATGCGCCTCCCATTGGCTATGCCCATCTCACGACGGTGGCGGAGTTCCGAGAGCTTCTCACAGAGTGTTTTGAGGAACTGGCTTTAGTTGGGACGGAATCGTTCACGACCGCATGGCAACCGAAGCTCCATGAGCTTTCTGCAGATGAACGCGATGCATGGCTCGATCTGGTTGAACAAACAGGCAGAACACCCGAAGGTCTTGGACAGAGCGACCATTTTTTGTTCGTTGGGAAGAAAAGAAGTGAAATATGAGTTATCTCACTTCAGGCATCTACTATCCCAAACCGGAATACCTGCAAGATTTTCTGGAAGCGACCCGAAAAAAGGATATTCACAATCCAAATGGAGGATGATTACCTACGGAGGCTATTTAAGATGAATCGCCGTTTTCAACTGGTTGACGTATTTCATGGTCAACAATCATTTTCTGGAAATCCTTTAGCAGTAGTCTTGGATGCGGGGGGCTTGACAACAGAGGAAATGCAACGCATCACACGTTGGCTCAACCTTTCTGAGACCGTGTTCCTTCTACCCCCAACATCCACCGGGGCAGATTATCGCGTCCGCATTTTTACGTTGGAGCGGGAAATGCCCTTTGCGGGTCACCCCACACTCGGCAGTTGCCATGCATGGCTCACCTCCGGTGGCAGGCCACATTACGACACAGAAATCGTTCAAGAGTGTGGTGTCGGTTTAGTACCAATCCGCCGTAATGACACAGGCCTGGCGTTTACTGCACCACCGCTTATTCATAGTGGTTTGGGTGGATGAATCCAAAATTCAGGAAGTTGCGGATTTCCTTCGCATTGATCGCTCAGAAATCTCCGATTCTACATTGCAAACAATCCTGCGCGTTGGCATCTGGATCGGTACAACAATAATCACGCGACCGGTATGGATCCCCTGTCGCCCTGACCTTTGCGCTTGTAGGGCTTTATCTTTACATCGAGAAGGGATTTTCGGGACGACAGGTGCAGCGTGTGCATATGGCTCTTGCCCGGCGCAAGCGGGACTGGCCCTCATTTGCCTTGCCACACGAACAAAGCTCGATTACCGTAAGGCAGGTAATGGCTACCCCCGCTGGCCCCGAGCGGGATAAGGCTATCGAGGCATGGTGCGCCTCGGTTTGGGGCACATTTCAAGACTGCCATGAAGAAGTAGCCGATCTCCTGAGACAGCATGGGATCGTGTAATACCAAATCTAAATAGAATGTTGTATAATCTGCAGGGTAATCACTCAAAGATGAAAAGCAGGAAGGATTTAGGGAAGGATAGATCCGGTCAAAACTTTGATCTCAGCTTTTCTAGCTTCGCTGCTTTAATCCGAACGCGGCTTATCACTTCTCGAAGTTCAACATCGGAAATTTGACTTAACTCTCGCTCGATTTCTTGATTCTCGCCGGCATCCAGGAAGATTCGCTCATACCATCTGGTTTTGTAGCCTGTTAGTTGTTCGTTATTTTTTGTTTTCGTATCCCCGGTAACTTCGAGATTCGGGTTGTATTGCCTTTGAAAAAAGATAATCCGAGAAATCTTGTGGGGAATCACCCGGTTTAAGTTCTCCAAAATCTGAGGACCAATCTCCTGAAGAGGCCGGAGCCAGGTGGGGGCTTGGACTTCCACATAAAGGGAAGACCCCTTCAGGTGATGCGGCTGAGCTCTCTGCGCGATTTGATCTCCTACGACACGGTTCCAGACCATCCAGATTTGTAAATCACGGCCTACTTCCGGTTCACCTCTGCGAAGAGAATCTCGCTCAGAGTTTAAAACCCGGCAGAGAACAGAAGCTAAAGGTTTCATTTCTTCACCAGATCCCTTAAAAAGGTAACCTTCCCTATCAGGGGAGAAAAGATCCGTGTGTTATTTTCTTCCCCTTCAGATGTTGAATAATCTCCTCTCTTTTGATCTGCTCCTGCGTTCCCTCTCGCATGTTCTTGACGGTCAACTCACCGGTTTTAAGCTCATCTTCTCCTATCATGATCACGAAGTGGGCTTTGAGTTTATCGGCGGTTCGAAGTTGACTTTTAAGGCTTCGATCCTCCTGATATTCTATTTCTGCCGTGATTCCGGCGCTTCGCAGTTGATTCTGCAGCAGGAACGCTTCCTGTTTGGCTTCTTTTCCCAATGCAGCTATGAAAACATCCGGGATATAACCTTCCGGTCTAATCTCTAAGAGAGAGATGAGCCGTTCAATACCCATGGCAAAACCGATACCTGGAACTGGTGGACCTCCAATATCCTGGGATAAGCCGTCATAGCGACCACCCCCCACAATGGCGTTTTGCGCCCCAAGCTTAGAACTGACAATCTCAAAGGCAGTCCGCATATAATAATCCAGACCTCGCACCAGTCTGGGATTAATCAGGTACGTGATATTTAAAGCTTGTAAAAGGTTTTCAAGCTTTTGGAGATGGTCTTTGCAGATCGAACAATAAAAGTCACGAATGAGGGGAGCCTGCAAAACAACTTCTCTACAAGTTGGATTTTTGCAATCTAAGACCCGAAGGGGATTTCGTTCATAGCGAGCCTGACAATTTTCACAAAGTTCGTTAAGATGCTCTTTAAGATACTTCTTCAACTCTTCTCGATAAGCAGGTCGACAGTTCGTACATCCCACCGAGTTTAGCTGAAGCTGAAAGTCTTGAACACCTAAGCCGGTCAGGAAATCTCGAAGTAAAGCTAAAACTTCAGCGTCTACCAGAGGATCTTCAACGCCTAATACTTCGGCACCGATCTGATGAAACTGACGAAATCGACCGGCCTGGGGTCTTTCATGGCGAAACATAGGACCTATATAATAAACTTTGTAAGGACGATCTTTGTGATCTCCCCTGGCATAAATCTGGTGCTCTACATAGGCCCGCATGACAGGTGCCGTTCCTTCCGGACGAAGGGCCATATCTCCTTCTCGCGGATCCGGAATGATATACATCTCCTTTTGCACAATATCTGTGTCTGCCCCTACTCCTCGAATAAATAACTCTAATTTCTCCAGAGCCGGCGTCCGTATTTCTAGATAGCCATACAAATGAAAAATCTCCCGGGCCTTCTGCTCGACCCATTGCCAGGTACTTACTTCGCCCGGTAAAATATCTTTAAATCCGCGTATACCTTTAATCAAGTATGGAAATAGTATAGAAGTATGGGGATATGGAGGTAAAATCTCCATACCCCATACTTTAATAAGGTTTTACTTTAAGATCTTCTCGGTTATTTCCTCGGTACTGAACTGTATATCATTCAGGCTGAATTCCCTACCACCGATGGAAATCCAATTGGTATAGCTATAATTTGTGCCGGGTTGACCCGAGGATTCAAGGGCTTTTTTCAAATCCGCTTCTAAATTCTGTTCCAGTTTGTGCCAGGTACCGTCTCGATAGGAAGTTCCAATGGGGACGTAGATATAATTGCCGGATACGGTTATAGGTCCTTCTCTGGGGAGGTAGGTCAGGTAATAAGTCTCTCCATTGGAGGTTACAACCTTTACAAAGAGCTTGAACTCTTCCCGGGCTTTAATCTGGGTGGATAAAATCTTCTCCGTGATTTGAATCCCCGGCTTTACCGGATAAGCAACAACTAACTCTTTCCCTGTGCGAGATTTGGCTTGAAGAACCAGCTTGTTTAGTTCACTATCAGGCTGGATACTTAAATCGCCCTCTCCATAATGAATCCCCCAACTTGCCGCAGTGGTTCCTCCATCGCTTACGGAAATAGTTTTAACCAGTTTACCGGCCAGATTTACATCTCCAAGGGAAAACTGGGTTCCTCTCACTGCAAACCATTTAGTTGCCAGATAGTTCTGCCCCGTAGCTTCAAATAAATCCTTTCTCAGATTTCTCTCCAGATTATGCCAGTTTCCATCTAGAAACTCCGAACCGAGTCGGAAGAACACAAAATTATCCACCCGATGAAATGCAGGTTGCCTATCGTTTACAGTCTGCTGCCTATTATCGGTTATTTGGGGTTCATGGTCCGTTGTCTGTCCTGGGTTTAATTGGGGGGTTCCTTGTTCATTGTCGGCTGCAACGGTCACTTCCTTATCACTACCCAATTCCTGCCCCTGGCTCACAACCCACAAGCCATTATGTGTGGAAGCCTGATAGGCCAGGTAGTATTCGTCCTTTTGGGTTGACATAACCTTAATATAGACGATAAAAGGTTCTCGACTCTTGATCCTCAAAGACAATTGATCCTGGGGGAGTGTTACCGTATTATTTCCGGCCGGATAAGAAACCACCATGGGGCGTTTAATTCCAAAAACCCTATCGGTGGAGGTTACCCGAATGCCCATATTATCCTCTGAGAGGAGCGTTCCTTTTCCCTGATAAGTGCTCCATTGTCCCTGATTGATCGGTTTTTCTGGAGTGATGGCACTTATCGATGGGCGACCTACAACGAGGGACGGACCCAAGGTCATTTCAACCACCACGTTGGAGAGTTCAGAAATATTACCGCTTGGATCTATGGACCGGATGGCAAAGGCGTAAGTCTGGCCTTCCTTGAGGTTTGTCACCACATACTTTTCTATAGATCCAGGACCGGACGGTTGAGGAGGAGTTGGTATCCGAACGGCTTTCTCCCAGGGGAAGGGTATCCGGGACGCTGCGACCTGGGATCGCGGAGTCATGGGAACCGTTTCTTGACTCTTTTGCCCGTGTATCTCTCTACCTCCCGGCTGGAGAGTAGATTCCCTCGAACCCGGAACCTGCCCCGATATTGAGGGGGTCGGCTTTATTTTGGGTTTAGCCTCAGGTATCTCTTCGGGTTTAGGGAGAACAGGTCGCACCGGGCGTTTCGACGCTGCAACGGATGATTTTCGTACAGATCCTCCCTGTCCTGTACCTTCCGATCCTTGTCTCTCTACCGTACCCTTCTCCTTTGGAGTCTTTTGGGATTTCTTACCGGAAGACGCTTCGGGTTTAGCCCCAGATTTTTCGGTTGTTTTCTTTCCGGGCGGTTCTATCTTGGAAGGAGGTACATCTTCTGTGGTCACCAGTCCCGGCGTTTCCGCGCTTCCAGATTTCTGAACTTCCTCTCCAGGTGTACCTTGCCCGCCCTGTCGCCGCGTTTCTATCCTCTCATGCCCCCAGGTACCTGCTCCTTCTAAATCGGTGTCTTTCACTTCCCAATAACGGATGTCGTAAGATGCTACCTTCCCTGTATTCGGGTCTTGAGGCGCCGTCCAAATAAGGGTAATCGTATTTCGGGTTGGAAACGCAGCGACTAAATCTCCAATAGCCACAGGAGGGGTAACATCTTTGGTTTGGGTAGAAACAACATTGGATAGGGGCGAAACGTTACCAGCCTGATCTATCACTTTAATCGCAAAGTAATAAGGTGTATTCTCCTGGAGAGTGATTCCTTGAGAAGGTCCGATGGTAAACCGTTCTAAAGCTCCGGGGTGACCCGGTTGCGGAATACCCTGAATTCTCTCGGCAGTTTCCCAACCTGCGCCGGGTTCTTCACCGAAGGGTTGTATACTATAGCGCAAATCGTAGGCAAAGGCTTGATCATGCAAAGCATCATCCCTCGGGGCAGTCCAGGTTAAGGTGACGGTATCTTTGGTGGTACTCTCCACCTGAAGATCCCTTACCGGTTGAGGAGGAATGGTATCCCTTGTGAAGCCTTCTGCAATGTTGGAGAGGAGAGAAGCATTCCCACTTTTATCTACGGCTATAATGCCGAAGTAATACTTTTTGTTAAAAGCCAGCCCCCGGACAATCAAGTTTTCAACGGTTCCTGCCACAGACGGCTTGGGAACTTCCTTGACTTTGGTTGCTTTATTCCAGTTAGAGGCACTGAGAGGTTCTGTCGAATAGCGGATCTCATATTTATCCGCCTGGCCTACCTTACCATCATCTCCAGGAGCCGTCCAGGAGAGAGTAAGACCGTCTGTCGAGGTGGTACGCTCTTCACGTGTACCGGGTGTTTCAGGTACGCCAGGACCACTGGTCTTTCCAATGACTTTCAAGTCCGTGATTATTTCAGGACCTATGGCATCCCCCGTTCGCGCCTCCAGGATATTGGAAAGTCCAGAATAATTTCCGCGATTGTCGATGACCTTTAAGCCGATATAGTAAGTGGTATTGTGGGTTAAGCCCGTTAGAAGAAATTCCTCCCTTTTACCGGCACTTTTAGGTGCCGGAACTTTAGGAACTTCTGTGGCCGAATCCCAATTCTCCAAAGTGGCCCGATCTGTAGCATATTTAAGCGAATACTGGGAGGCCTGTCCTACATCCCCATCGTCTCCTGTTGCCGTCCATGCAAGTTTAAGCCGATCCAATCCTACCCCTACTACAGAGAGATCTTTTACAGGAGAGGGGGCGATTACATCCGGTGTAGTTGCTTCCACAATATTAGATAAGGGCGAAGTATTCCCGGCTCCATCTGTAGCCGTCATGGCAATATAGTAAGTAGTATCCGAAATTAAATTTGTTAAGGTCATGGACTGAAGGGTACCGGCTTCTTCTGGGAGAGGTTCCTCCATGACCGTTTGAGCTTTGGACCATCCTTCAGGAAGCGTACAACGCACAACCCCTCCACAGTATCGTATGTCGTAAAAGGCGGCTTTCCCTCTATTTTCATTGTTTCCAGGTGCGGTCCAAGAAAGGGTGATGGTATGGCTATCCAGGCTTGTAACTTTGAGATCTGTAATAGCCGCAGGTGGAATGCGATCGGCAGGAGTCCAGGATACTACGTTGGAGATGGGGGAGATATTCAATGCCTCATCTAAAACTCTTATAGCAAAGAAGAAGGTTTCTTCTTGGGAAGGAAGTGGAACGATAAAAGTCTGGAGGGTTCCGGCGGCTTGGGGGGTGGGCGGATGAAGATATCGTTCTGCCTTGGCCCAATTGGTTTCATCTAAAGGTGTACGGGCATAACGGATATCATAAGCTGTGGCAGTCCCTTCATGACCATTATCACCCGTAGCCGTCCAGGAGAGTTCTAAGCAATCTAAAGTTTGAAGTTCAGGACCCGGAGATTCAGATCTCAAGGTGTCAGATTTACGCCTTGTAAAGGAGAGTAGTCCTCGCTTACCCTTGGCTTGTTTTTTAGATTCTGCAGGCTTTTCAAGTCCAGAATCCGGAACTTTAGACCCCAGATTCTGGCCTTCAGGACTTTGACAGGTTATGGGGCGAACTGCCAGATCTGTAATAGCCGCCGGAGGAATGATATCTAATCGATTCACCTCCAGTTTATTGGAGATTTGCGAGGCAAAGATTCCGGTGCCTGGAACTCCTGCTGTACCCGGTACCGTCGGACCTCCCACTTTGAAGACCTTGACGGCAAAGAAAAGCTTTTCGTCGGGGGGTAAGTTGGTCAAAACCACCTGCTCCTGAGATCCCGGCTCCTTTGCTTTAATTCGAGCCGGATAGAGGGTTGCTTGAGACCAGTTATCTTCGGTTATTTCTTGTTTTGCATAACGAATTTCATAGAAACGTCCTTCTGTACCTGTAATACCTGTTAGATCTCCCCCTGGAGTTGTCCAGGTTAAGGTTATCTTGTCCTTATCTACCTTTCCCACGGCGAGATCTGTAATTCGGTCTGGTAGGGTATAAGCCCAAACCGTATTGGAAAGGGGAGATGTGTTGGAGGCGTTATCGATGGATTTAATGGCAAAGTAATAAGAAGTCCCTTTACGAAGATTTGTAATGACCTGTCTTTCTTTGGTTCCTGACTCCGAGGGTTTGATGACCGGAGAAACTCTGGTTGCCTGGGACCAATTTCCTTCGGTAATGGGATTTGTACTGTAACGCAGGTCATAGGTAGCAGCCGTTTTATGGATCGGATCGTCTCCAACAGAAGTCCAGACCAGCGAGACGGAATTATCGGTGGTCTCTTCAATGGACAGATCTGTAATCACTTTTGGAGCCAGGGTATCGGCGGTGCTTGCTTCGGCGATGTTGGATAAGGGAGAGATATTACCGTTTTTATCGATAGCCAGTACACCAAAGTAATAGATTTGGTTGGGAGCAAGACCTCGAACCGTTAATCTCTCGATAGCTCCAGACTCTGCAGGAGTAGGAGGATTGGGGACCTTCTGAGCGGATGTCCAGGTCTTTTCGGTCAAGGGAACTGTGGAATAGCGAAAGTCGTACCTGGCTGCCCGCCCAAATCGATCGTCATCTCCGGTGGCCGTCCAGCTTAGGGTTATACTATCTGCTGCGGTCTCGGCAACTCTGAGATCGGTAATAGGAGCCGGGTTAATGGTATCCGCGGTTTGAACCGTTAAGATATTAGAAAGAGAAGAGAAATTCTGCCGATTGTCCATGATCTTCAGGCCGATATAATAAGTTGAATTATTTTTAAGCCCGGTGATGGTAAACACTTCTTTAGTTCCTGAGGGGGCAGGCTTGGGAACTCCAGGTACTTCCAGAGCATGATCCCATTCCTCCAGAGTTTTCAAATCTCCAGCGTATCTGAGAGAATAGGCTGTAGCCTGTCCTTCGGTCCCATCATCCCCGGTGGCCGTCCAACTTACCTTTACCCAATCAGCCCCGGCTCCTACTACGGCAAGATCCACCACACCGGCCGGAGGAGTTAAATCCTGGGTGCGGATTTCAACAATATTGGAAATCCCGGATCGATTCCCCTGCTTATCTATGGCCTCGATTCCAAAGTAATAAACCGTATCTCGACTTAATCCGGTCACCTTATATGTTTCAATACTTCCCGATGGCTGGGGTTTCGGTACCTCCATGACCCGATGGGCCAGTTTCCAGTTCGTTTTGGTGAGTTTCTCTTCGCTGGTATACCGTAGATCGTATTCGTTCGCCTGCCCAACCTGACCATCGTCACCGGTGGCCGTCCAGCTTAGGGTTATACTATCCTCGGTACTTTCTACCACCTGTAAATCTCCAATAACTCCTGGACTCAAAGCATCTGCTGTACGTACTTCTACAATATTTGAAAGCCCAGAGATATTCTGCCGATTATCCAGGACCCTCAGAGCAATATAATAAGTGGTATTACTCTTGAGTCCTTTAAGGAGAAATTCTTCGGAAGTACCTGCACTCTTGGGGAGAGGCATACGATTCGGTGTAACGGCTTCTGTAGCTTTTTCCCAATTTTCAAGGGTTTTTAAGTCTGTGGCATATCGCAGGGAATAACGTGAAGCGGTTCCTTCAATCCCATCATCTCCGGTGGCCGTCCAGCTTAATCGAACCCAATCGGGTCCCGTTTCTAAGGCTTTCAGGTCTGTGACAGAGGCCGGGGGTGTGGTATCCAGGGTCACCACCTCGACAATATTGGATAACCCGGATCGATTTCCCGCTCCATCGATGGCTTCAATGGCAAAATTATATTTTGTATCTCTGGAAAGACCAGCTACCGTTACTACTTCAACAGTTCCGGATTCAGAAGGCTGGGGTAAGTTAGGGACTTCGGTGGCCGTCTGCCAGGTTTTAGACGTTAGAGAAGGTCCTCGCCTGGTACCTACGACCATATATCTCAGATCATACCGTTCGGCCCGGCCTACTTTACCGTCATCCCCTGTAGCCGTCCATTTTAGAGTGACAAGAGTTTCACCAACTTCTACAGGAGTCAGATCTGTAATGAGAGCTGGTTTAATAGTGTCTGCGGTTCGGGTACGAAGAATATTCGAGAGAGGAGAAGCATTGTTTTGACTATCAAAGACCTTCAGTCCGATAAAATAAGTGGTATTGCTGTTCAGTCCGGTAATCGTAAACTCTTCTTTAGTTCCGGGTTGAGCAGGTTTAGGAACGCCTAAGACTTCTACGGCTTGATCCCACCAGCCGGGATCCGGTTTTAATTCTGTTCCTGTACTTCCTAAATATTTTAGTGAATATCTGGCCGCCTGTCCTTCAGTGCCGTCATCTCCGGTGGCCGTCCAGCTTACCTTCACCCAGTTGGGTCCTGTACTGACTATGGCCAGATCGGTCACAGCCGCCGGTGGAGTTAAATCTCGGGTACTCACTTCGAGAATATTGGAGATCCCGGATCGATTTCCCTGATTATCAATGGCTTCGAGGCCAAAAGAGTAAGTTGAGTGCTTTTTCAATCCGGTAACTTTAAAAGTTTCACTACGTCCAGCCTCTAAGGGTTTGGGTAATCCTTCGACTTTATGTGCCAGCGGCCACAGGTTCCTGGAAAGCTTTTCCCCCAACGTATACCGGAGATCATATTCGCTGGCTTGACCGACCCGTCCATCATCCCCGGTGGCCGTCCAGCTTAGTGTGACACTGTCTTCGGTACTTTCTACTACACGTAAATCGGTAATGGGTGCCGGACTAAGCGCATCACTGGTTTTTGCCTGAACCATATTCGAGAGCCCAGACGTGTTTCCTCGACTATCCCGTACCTTTAATCCTATATAATAGGTGGTATTACTCTTCAAACCCCCGGTTATAATGAATTCCTCTCTATCTCCAGGATTACCGGGTCGAATCATATTGGGGACTTCTGTAGCATGATCCCATTCTTTAATAGCTGCAGCCGTTTCCGCATAGCGTAAGGAATAAGAGGCCGCTCTTCCCTCCATTCCATCGTCTCCGGTAGCAATCCAGGTTAGTCGTATCCAATCTGCACCGGCTCCCATAACCGCCAGGGTTTGTACCGCGGCGGGCGGAGTGGTATCGGAGGTAGATACTTCTATGACATTGGATAATCCGGATCGATTTCCCTGCTTATCAATAGCTTCGATGGCAAAGTAGTAAGTACTGTTTTTAGATAATCCGGTCACTGTAAAGGTTTCTGTTTTACCTGCTTCTCCAGGTTGGGGTAACCCTGTAACCGGTACGGCATGGGTCCAATTATCCTTGGTTAATACACCTTCTCCGGGTTCTCTTTTCTTTTTATCCTTCGGGGTGCTTTTGACGGTGAATCTTAAATCATAGGAGGCCGCTCTTCCAACTTTACCATCATCTCCGGTAGCCGTCCAGCTCAGGGTGATACTACTTTCTGTATTGGCAACCACCCGCAAATCGACAATGGGATCCGGGCTGATAGTATCCTGGGTTTTGGCCTGAACGATATTGGAAAGTCCTGAAGTATTTCCGGCTTCATCCATGGCTTTCAAGCCGATATAGTAAACGACATTGCTTTTAAGTCCTGTTAAGGTGAATTTCTCTTTCTCGCCTGACTTGGCAGGTTTAATCACGGGAAACGCCTCGATCGCTTGATTCCATTCCTCCAAGGTTTTACGGTCCAAAGCATACTTTAAGGAATATGCCGTGGCCACTCCTTCGGTCCCATCGTCTCCGGTGGCCGTCCAATTTAGTTCTATGGAATCTCCAGTTGTTCTCACAACCGCCAGATCTTTAATAGGAGCCGGTGGGGTAATATCTTTCGTTGTAATCTCCACTACATTGGACAAACCGGAGCGATTTCCCTGGGCATCCATGGCTTCGATGGCAAAGTAGTAGGGGATTCCTTTAACCAGGCCTGTAATACTGAACGTTTCGGTACTACCCGATTCTGCAGGTTTGGGAAGATGTTCTATCTTTTCGGCCAGAGACCAATTTTCTTTAGTTAATTTTTCTTTTTGAGTAAATCTTAAATCATAAGCTGCGGCTCTCCCTACCCTTCCATCATCTCCGGTGGCCGTCCAACTCAACGTGATACTGTCCTCGGTACTGCTGGTCACCCTCAGATCGGCAATAGGTGCTGGATTGATGGTATCCGCCGTTCGCGCTTGAACGATATTCGAGATTCGGGAGAGATTCCCTCGATCATCCCCGACTTTAATGGCAAGATGATAAACTGTGTTGCTTTTAAGACCTGAAATAATAAACTCTTCTTTACTCCCTGATTTTCCGGGTTTGATCATATTGGGAACTTCCGTTGCCCGATCCCATTCCTGAACCGTTTGAAGGCTTTCGGCATATCGTAGAGAATAAAACGAAGCCTGTCCTTCGGTCCCATCATCTCCGGTGGCCGTCCAGCTTACCCGAACCCAATCGGCTCCACTTCCCTGTACTGTCAGATCTGTGACGGCAGCCGGGGGAGTTGTATCCGAGGTCGATACTTCCAGTACATTGGATAAACCGGATTGATTCCCCTGTTTATCAATGGCTTCAATGGCGAAATAGTAAACCGTATCCCTGGCAAGGTTTCTTACAATATAAGTTTCCGGTTTACCGGATTCAGCAGGTTGGGGTAGTCCGGTTAATTTATTGGCCTGGTCCCAGTTGTTTTTGGTTAACTTCTCCTTTACTGTATAACGGAGGTCGTATCGAGCTGCTTTACCTGTTCGGCCATCATCTCCGGTGGCGGTCCAGCTCAAGGTGACACTATCTTCTGTACTGCCGGTAGCCCGTAAATCGGTAATAGGGTCTGGATTAATCATGTCTGAGGTCTTTACTTCGACCAGATTGGAGATAGCCGAGTAGTTGCCTGCCCCATCAATAGCTTTTATGGCAACATAATAGCGAAGGTTACTCTTTAATCCAGAGAGTTTGAATTCCTCTTTTGACCCCGAAGGCAGAGGTTTCGGCAGGTCCTTCGCTTCCTGGGCCTGGTCCCAGGCCTCCAGGATTTTGGGATCTTCTGCATATCTTAGGGAGTAAGCGGCAGCTGTTCCCTCAGTTCCATTATCACCGGTAGCCGTCCAGGATAATCGGGCCCAGTCAGATCCAACTTCCCTTACAGCCAGGTCTTTTATGGGAGCCGGTGCTATTTTGTCCCGGACGTCTACCTGCAGAACATTGGACAAAGGAGATTCGTTGCCCCGTTTATCTACCGCCTTCATGGCAAAATAATAAATCTTATCGGCAGGGGGTTCTTTGACGACAAATCTTTGTAAGGTCCCGGCCGCCTCCGGAATAGGACCTATAACAAGGTTTTTGATGGAAGACCAGTTTGCATCGGTGATGGGGGATTCTGAATAACGAATATCATACCGAAAAGCCCTTCCTACATTACCGTCATCACCGGGAGCCGTCCAGGTCAGAATAATTCCTTCCGGAGTAATATTTTCGACCTTGAGATCCTGGATCTTAGCCGGAGGTGTTTTATCCTGGGGAGTCCAGATGGCAATATTAGATAGGGGGCTGATATTCAAAGCTTCATCGATGGTTTTGATTCCAAAATAAAGAACTTCGGTGGTGGCAGGTTTTGGAATCAAGAACTGCTGTTTCGCTCCGGCAGGCAGCGGTTTAGGTTCTCCGATAATCTCTGCCGCTTTGGACCAGGAAGACTCACTAAGGGGCTGAGGCGCGTATCTGATATCATAGGCATTGGCACTTCCCTCATATCCATTATCCCCTGGAGCCGTCCAGGTAAGTTCCAGTTGCTCCCCCTTTTCGACCACAGCTAAATCTTTAATTGCACCCGGGGGAATGGTATCCAGGCGGTCCAGTTCCACCACATTGGAGAGTTTGGTTTTGTCTTTTCCATCTGAGGCCCGGATGGCCAGGTAAAGTTTCTCCCGAGGGGGAAGGTTAATGAGAACAAACGTTTCTGGTTGACCTGGAGAACTGGGATGCAGGTCGGTAGTATACTTGGTGGCTTTCTCCCAGGTTTCCTCGGTTATCGGTTCTCCTGAGAATCGAATATCGTAAAATTTAGCCGGATTTCCTTTTACACTGGGAGCCGTCCAGGTTAGAGTCACCGTGGTATCTGTAAAGTCCGAGATGGTCAGATCTTCAATAACCGGTTTAGCAACTACCAGTGGTATTGCAGGCTCCTCCCTTTTAACCTCAGGCCCTCTTTGTGGGGGAGGTTGAGGAGTTGTATCCGATATCTGGGGTCTTTCAACCTCTGGACTTTTCGGCAGGTTTGGAGCCGGTTGTGCACCGGGGACAGGCGTAGGGGGACGTAGGGTTTTTGCTACCTGTCTGGCAAGGAGGGTTTGACCTGAGAAACCGGTATGTTGGGGATCTCCATGAAAACCTGCCCAGGGAAGGTTAGGTCGAGAGGACCCGACCATTCGCCCGGAACCGGGGATACTCCAGACATAAACCCTATGATCCCTGGAACCCACCACAACTTCGATATTACCATCCTTATCAAGATCTCCAATAGCAGGTGAGGAAGTGATGGGTCCTCCGGTGGCTTTAGGCCATCCCGGAAGTAATTTTCCATTCATATCCCAAATATAAAGTTTATTATCCTTGGAGCCTATGACGACTTCCAACCGCCCATCTCCATCTACGTCTCCCACAGCGGGAGAAGAAGTAATTTCCCCGTCTGTAATGGTTGGCCAGCCATCGATGAGTTTTCCTTTTCCATTCCAGGCATACACCTTTCCATCTTTGGAACCAACAATAATATCCGGAAGCCCGTCATTATCCAGATCCGCCAGAGCCGGAGAGGAAGTGACCCAACTTCCCACTGTGATAGGCCATCCCGGTTTCAACTTTCCATGACTATCCCAGGCATAAACTTTATCCCAGGATCCTGCTACAATATCTAAATCTCCATCCCCATCGATGTCTCCTACAGCCGGAGAGGTAGGGACAACATGTCCGGTTACCTGGGGCCATCCAGCTAAGGGAATCCCCTCCCCATTCCATACAAAAACCTGGTTATTATCCGATCCGATTATTATTTCGGGCTTACCATCTCCATCCAGATCTGCCAAAGCCGGGGAAGAGTAAACAAAAAGACCGGTGGATTGTGGCCAACCCCTTGCTAAAGATCCATCTGCATTCCAGACATACACCTTATTGTCAAACGATCCTACCACCACCTCAGGGGACTGATCCCCATCTACATCCCCAATAGCCGGAGAAGAATAAATCACACTTCCCGTGGTAACCGGCCAACCCTGGATCAAACTTCCACGGAAGTTCCAGGCATACATTTTACCATCGAAAGATCCCACGATAACATCGAGTTTGCCGTCTCCATCCAGGTCTGCTAAAGCCGGAGAAGATCGAACCGAATCTCCTGTACTTACCGGCCATCCGGGTAAGGGAGTCCCATCAGCCTTCCAGGCATAGACTTTACCGTTATCAGAGCCGATGATGATTTCCAAAGATCCATCTCCATCTAAATCCCCCAGAACAGGTGATGAGTTCACGACAGCTCCCACATCGATGGGCCATTTTTTAGGGTCGAACCTTTCCCCTTTACCAGGGGCAGATTTGGCTGGCGTTTGTGGTTCTTGGGTAGGTTCAAGTCTCACTCCCTGGGCAAGCCCGGAACGGACTCCGGGTTTATCAGGGGGGTTATTTGAACGATTAGATTGTGCGGTTGTATCTAACGGCGAGGTAACGATCAGGGTTAATAAGAGAACTAAACAGGCAGAAAAGAGGTATCGACCCTTCATGGCAGTTTGTCCTTTGTCCTTTGTCATGCCTGGAGCTGGCTCTCTGCTCATGACTACGAACAACAGACAGCAGCCAACAGACAACGGACGATCATTGGATTCTCTTCAATATAGACGGCAAGTGAATCTGATCCTTTTTGTAATCTGTGGTAAGGGCGTAGAGAACCAGATTAATACCTAATCGAAAAGCTAAGGCGCGCTGATGCTCACCACCGGGTTGGCACTCATAAACCCAATTCCCTAAATCGTCTCGCTCCCAAGCACCTCCGAGGTCATTCTGGCAGTAAATAACCGGGGTCAAATCATCCACATAGATTCCTTCTAAATAAGGGTTCACCAGATTTCGTCCCCCAACGGCTTTTAATAAATAAAAAGAACGAAATACCGTGTGATCCGGCGGAAGTGTGGTTAAGGGACTATCCGGAAAGATACGGGCCAATTCCCTTCGAACCGATTTATCAAATCCATAATTTTTATGCCCCAGGTTATCATCGATCAGTAAAAATCCCCCAAAGTTCAAGAACCGCCTTAGAATTTCAATCTCTTGATCTGTAAAAGGTTCGAATTCTTGCCCACCTGTCATATATAAAAAGGGAGACAGGAATAAGGCTTCATCGGTCAACCTTACGTTGTTTCTTTCTACGTTGGCTTCTACACTGGTTCGTCGCATTAACTCATACATGAGTTCTTTGGAGCTATTGCGATAAGGATTCCAGTTACCTCCACGATAAATAAGCTGGGTAAACGTAAATTTTTCCGCATCGAATTCGGGCGCCGTAGAAGCAGTTCTGGGAAAGAAAGAAGTTCCTAACAGGAATGTTGCATACTTGAGAAACTCTCTTCGTGTTGCTGGAAATTTCATACTCTTACACCATCCTCGGAGAGGGCGAACAAATAAAGGTTAAAGCAAAAGCTGACAAAAGTGTATCTGATCTTTTTTCCTTTGTCAAGCTTAATTTCAGGTAAATACCGAAATTCTACCATAAAAATTTAAAAAACGGAAAGAAGTTATCTGAGGATTATGTTAAGAGAAAGTTAAACGCTTTGCAAGTTATACGAATTCCCTAACCTTGGCTTAGGGTCATGAGAGTACAACTTGAAATAAAAATAAAAAATACCCCTGAAAACTCCCTTGAAGAGGGTTAGGAGGGAAGTAACTCTAGTAAACTGATAGAGACTTCTTCAAAAAGATAAGCCGTTGACAATAATCGAAGATTAAAGTATATTAATTCTGTCCTTTAAAAAGTAGGAATGAAGTTGATAAAAGGCCTCAGAAGAGTCTCAGAAGAGTGAAGAAATTACCTCTTGACAAGAATCAAAAATCAGTTTTATATTAAAATCGTTCTCTTTAGAGTTAGAAAAAACTTACTTTTTAGTTATTGCTGAAGGTAGGTTCTTGACAAAAATTAAAGATTAACTTATATTAATAGTGTTCCTCGAAAGAGGAACCTAAGGTGATCGAAAGATCTAATCTTTCCCCTCCGTGATTACCTTTTAAGTTAAGGATTAAACCTTAACCCTCAATTTAAATCTAAATAGAAGTTTGTAAAAGTTTAATTTTCATCTTTTTGTTTCTTTTGTTTTTGTTCTTTGACATAGGAGCAGGTTGATTAGAAGGGATCAACCGAAGTCAAGAAAAGAGTTTCAAAGCTTTAAGAAGTATTTACGGAGAGTTTGATCC
>JAUQPW010000156.1 GCA_030550175.1 bacterium | reverse complement strand
ATGCAAACCCGATTCTTTTAATCGACGAAGACGATGTGACGGCAGGGCATGCGGCTTCGGTCGGTCGTGTCGATCCGACACAGCTATATTATTTAATGAGCCGCGGAATTCCGAAGACAGAAGCAGAGCGCTTAATCATCCACGGCTTCTTAGCGCCGGTCGTCAATGAAATTCCATTAGAAGGTGTGAAAAAGCAATTAATTGAAACCTATATCGACCGGTATAACCTCTCCTGGGGAGATGATCGGGTTCTCATGATCGACCTCCAATACCATGACATTCGAACCGATAAAGGCCTTTACTATCTCCTGGAAAAAGAAGGGATGGCCACCCGCATATGCAGTGATGCAGAAATCGAAGATGCCATGCAAAATCCACCCCAGGATACCCGGGCGAAACTTCGGGGTGACTTTATCAAACTGGCCAAGGAAAAGAATATCCACTACAACCTGGATTGGAGTTATATCCGAATCGGAAACCTCCTGGATGTTCGGGTTATGTGTGATAATCCCTTCCAAACCGAGAACCGCCGTATTACAGAACTGATGCGGCTGATTGAACGATCTCGACCGGTTCGAAGACGATTCTTCTTCTAAAAGACTGTTTCTAACTTATCTTCGGGGGCGAATGGATAAAACCCACAAAACCTCCCCTTCGCCCCTTTATCTCCCTTAGTCTGCGCCGTAAATAGAGAAGGAAGAAAAGTACCGACGATGATTTCCTATGCGGTAAAATAGAGTATGTACTTACCTGACTACAAAAACGGAAGTATCGTCAACTTAATAAGCTCTATCTCAAAATCCTTAGGAGATACCCCCCTTTACGAACCTTTAGAAACCTTAAAACCGGAATCATTGTCCGGATCCAGAACTCTCCTCCTGATGGTTTTAGATGGATTGGGTTATGAATATTTAATTAATTACGGAAAAGGGAGTATCCTCTATGAAAATCTTAAAGATAAACTGACTTCTGTATTTCCTTCCACCACAGCAGCCAGTTTAACCACCTTTGTCACCGGACTTGCGCCCCAACAACATGCCATTACCGGCTGGTTTATGTATCTGAAAGAGCTGGGAACGGTCTCTGCCATCTTACCCTTTAAGCCGAGAAATGGGGGGGTCTCCTTTAGTCAAACCCAGGTAGAACCTAGAAAAATATTCGATCAACCGTCCATCTTTGAAAAAATCAAAGTCCCTTCCTATGTGGTGACCCACAAAGATTTTGTCAAATCCGACTATACCTGCGCAACTACGGGAAAAACAAAACGGGTCTATTATCGTAATCTGAAAGGATTCTTTAGAAAGATAAAAAGAATTATTCACTGGCATCACCATCAGAAGTTTATTTATGCTTATTGGTCTGAGTTCGATCGTTTGTGCCACAAATACGGGACCAGAAGTAGAGAAGTTACCGATCATTTCACCGATTTAAATAAAAAATTAACGGCGTTTTTAAACTCCCTAGAAGGGACCAATACCATGATTATTATCACGGCAGATCATGGCCTTTTGGATACCGATACCTTCCATGTTATTCAATTAAAAAACCATCCTAAACTTGATGAAACTTTGATACTGCCCCTATGTGGAGAGCCCAGGGTAGCCTACTGCTATGTTCGTCCATCCAAAACCAGGCAATTTGAAGAGTATATAGCTAAACATCTGGCTGAGTATGGGGAACTCTATAGAAGTGAAGAGCTGGTTGAGAAGAATTATTTCGGCCTCTTTGAACCCCATAAAAATTTATTCGAGCGAATCGGAGATTACACCTTCATTATGAAGGACCGGTATATCCTCAAGGATTTTCTTCTCGGTGAAAAAGAGCAGTTTAATATTGGAAATCATGGGGGTTTAAGTCGAGAAGAAATATTTGTTCCTTTGATTGTTATTCAAAGGTAAATTTATTCCCTGGATTGGGGCCTGCTCTCCCACCGAATATCGAACCCGGAGACTATCGATTTTTATCACCCGTCGAGACCCCTTTCTCAAAGGGGCCGATCCTGCCCTTGATTCCTCTGATCTCCTGTTTCGATACTAAAAGAGGCGTAAGGCGATGATAATCCCAAAACCTACCACAACCGCACGAAGCAGTTTAGGAGGTAAGCGTTGTGCCAGGCGGGCCCCAGCGTAGCCACCGATAATGGAGGCTCCGGCCATAATCCCTGCAGCACCGAGATCTACCGCACCGGTTAAAATAAAATAAAAGGCGGCGATTCCGTTGATAAGGGTGGCAAAAAAAACCTTGAGAGCATTGGCAGATTGCAAATCTTCCGGCATAAAAATAGCCATAGCGGCAAGCATGAGAATGCCAATACCTGCACCAAAGTAACCGCCATAAACGGAGATGAGGAACTGGACGATCCACAGGGCTCGTGAAGCCCTCTTAGGATTTGTTTTGGTTCGCCGGGCTACCCAACGTCCAACCTGTCCCTGTACAACTAGGAGGGCACAGGCAAGTAAAATAAGGTAGGGAACGATGAGTCGGAAGGCCTTTTCAGGAGTGTGTAAGAGAATAACAGAACCCAGAAGTCCACCCAGAAGTGAAGGAAGTGCAAGGGCCATGGCCTGTTTTCGTTTATACCAGATACGTAAGCGATAAGCCCAAACACTGGCCAGAGATCCAGGCCACAGGGCCACCGTACTGGTAGCGTTTGCCATAACAGCAGGCAAGCCGCTCAAAAACAGAGCCGGGAAACTGATTAAGGAACCCCCGCCGGCGACCGCATTTATAAAACCGGCTCCCAACCCTGCAGCCACAATAAGCAAAAATTTTTGCATCTATCCATCGGACCTTCTCATTCTAAAATAGAAGCACATTATCTCCTTTTTTAACTCCCAGACTCCGGGCTACCGGTTCACAGTTCGCCCTGAGTAAACAGGCGATATTCTCTCGAACCCCAAACAGGGTCTGATAATAACTCATTCCCTTGGCAATGACCAGATCCGAGTTATCCCATACATCGATGAATCCTTCCGACATGGTCTGGATGGTCAAGCCTTCCTGGTCCCGGGTATGGGGAATAATCACCCCGTACTCATCCAGACCCATCTCCATGACATCTTCTACCGTTGCATCATTCAGGATCGGCTCTTCTTTCGGAGAAATGACCACCGTTTTGCCCATTTCAACCAATCGCTTTAGGATCAGCTTATCGAAAACAATCTCCCCACAGTTATCCGTTAAGAATAAAACACTATCGACCCCTTGAAGGACTTCTTCCAGTTTTTTACTCTCATCAATGGCAAAACCGGCTTGTAAGCCTTGTTGGATAAGTTGAATGAGATTTTCTGCAACTTCAAAGTTCGTATAGTCGGCTACCGTAGCATCGATGGCGTTGCTGGTAGTAGCCACAAGGAAAGCCTCCCGTAAAGTTTTTACCTCAGGCGAGATCACCTCAAAAACCTGTTTGGCGACTTCATTACTTTTCTTTTTAAACGTGAGATAAGGGTCCCCGGTGGCCGCATTTTTGATCATTCTATGAATCTCGGTGCCGAGTAAGGCGGGCGTGGCACCTTGAAAGGAATTCTGGAGTTTATCGATGGCCCATAACATGGTTTCATAGCGGGAATTCCATTCTTCAAAGGCCAGATCACAAGCTTCTCGAGCCTGACGCATCAGGCATTCTGCACAGATATAGGTCGTTTCCATATCTTACCTCCTATTCTTCTTCCGGGGCTTCCTGGATAAAGAAAATAAAAGCCATCGAGGGTCTCCGCGAAGCTGGTGTAACCACAAAATGAATCCCTTCAAAGTTCCAACCTTTACGTATCCACTCATTGACGGAAGCTTCAATGGTTTCATCGGTGACAATATTTAGCTCTACCACTTTGTAGGTAATCGTAGCCATAACCGTTTTAACTCCCTATGAAAATTCGGAAAAACCTCAAATAACAATATTCAAATTTTATGCCGAATCTAAGGGGTGTCAAGGTAAAATTTAAATAACGGGTGGGAAAGGTAGGCGACAAAGGTCCATGGGAATTTGCCGGTTAGGAGGCAGATCTATCTCGTAGAGTGTATCTGAAAAGTTACGGTTTCTTCTTATTACAGATACTCAGTTTCGGGCATAAAAGTCCAGTTCCCTTCTCCTATCAACCGGAACGGCACGAAGTTATTGTCAAAACCTTCTAAGGACTAAAATCTTTGAACCTCCGATGTTTAACTTCCAGATTCATCCGAGTTAAAGTAATTCCAGGGTGGTCAAGTCCATGGTTTCCAGATTTTGTTTAACCTTATCGATAAATTGTGCGGCTATGATTCCATCGATGATCCGATGATCAAAGGAAAGAGAAAGGTACATCATGGAGCGGATGGCAATGGCCTCATTTTCCAAAACTACAGGTCGCTTCACAATGGCCCCTACGCCTAAAATCGCTGCCTGGGGTTGATGGATAATGGGGGTTGCAAAGAGAGTTCCATACATGCCCGTATTGGTAATACTGAAGGTTCCCTTCTCCACATCGGCGGGAGTTAATTTACGTTCTCGGGCTCTTCGGGCCAGGTCTTCTACTTCCCGGGCCAATCCTAAAATACTCTTCTCATCGGCAGCTTTGATCACAGGTACCAGAAGTCCATCTTCCAAAGCTACTGCAATTCCTATACGGATATCCTTATGTAAGATGATCCCTTCGTCGGACCAACTGGAGTTGACCATGGGATAAGCTTTTAACGCACCAACCGTTGCTTTAATGATAAAGGGAAGGTAAGTGAGATTAACCCCTTCCTTCTGGAGAAATTGTTCTTTGATTTTCTCCCGGAATTTGACAATGGAAGTCATATCGACTTCCACAACGGCTGTGACATGGGGGGAAGTGTGCACGCTACGGACCATATGTTCGGCGATGGCCTTACGCATCGGGGTCAGGGGAATTAACACATCCCCTTTTTCAAGGGTTACCCGTGGAGTAGGAGTAACGGGAGGTTTTTCAGGCGTTTTGATCACCGGTTCAACCAGAGAAGGAATGACTTCTTTTTCTGCCTCTGCTTTTTTCTTCTGGGCCCGTACCTCGATATACTTTAGAAGATCCTCTTTGGTGACCCTTCCTCCAAGACCGCTCCCCTGGATTTGCTCCAATTCTTCCAGGCTAATACCTTCTTTTTGAGCGATATTTCGAACCACCGGGGAATAATAATGCCGGGGTTCCCTTCCCTTACTTTCTGGCTTAAATTCGGTAAGCTTTTCTACAAAGGGTTTCTCAGGCTGCGGAACCCCTGCCTGGGGAGGAACTGATTCTAGAGGAGGCGGCTTAGCCGTAACTTGTTCGCCGGAGGATTCAATTAAGGCCATTTCTTTGCCGACCTGGACCACACCTCCTTCTGGAACGATAATTTTGGATAAAATTCCACTCGCCGGGGAAGGTATTTCAGAATCGATTTTATCCGTACTGACTTCCAGGAGCGGCTCATCTTTCTCTACCCGTTCCCCTTCTTTCTTCAACCATTTCAAGACGGTTCCTTCTGCAATACTTTCCCCCAGTTGTGGCATCACAACCTTAACAGGCATAATGGGTGTCTGGTATCCGTTCTCCATTGTCCGTTGTGAGTGGTTCTTACCTGTTCCGGCAATCCCTTAATCCCTTACAACGGACAGTGGATGACGGACAAAATTAGTCAGCATATACACCTTCCAGGGCCTCTTCGGGTTCCGGCCAGGGACTATTCTCAGCAAACTGGACGGCCTCTTCAATCTCTTTTTCTATGCGGGTCTCTATTTCACTCTGGATGGTTTTATTAAGGATTTTATGATTCCTCAGATATTTTTCAAATCGATCAATGGGATCCTTTTTAGCCCATTCTTCCAGCAATTGTTTGGGTACGTAGAAAGCATCGTCATGTTCTGCATGTCCTCGCATTCTCATGGTTTTCGACTCAATAAAAGTGGGACCCTTACCGCTTCGAGCATTTTCCACGGCTGCCTTCGTTACTTCATAAACGGCCAAAACATCATTACCGTCGACAACGACGCCAGGTATTCCATAAGCCTTGGCACGATCCACCAGATCCACAAGGGCGGTTTGTTTGCTTAGAGGCGTCGAGTAGGCATATTGATTATTTTCGCAGATTACCACCAAGGGGAGTTTATGAACCCCGGCGAAGTTCATTCCTTCGTGGAAGAGTCCTGTGCTGGTTCCACCATCTCCGATGTACGTTAAAACGACCCTTTTTTCCCGTCTTAATTTGAAAGAAAGGGCAATTCCCGAACAGACTACGATGGTTTCTCCGAGCATACTGATGGGAGCAATAACCCCAAGTTTCAAATCTCCCATATGGAGGTTAAGGTCTTTTCCACGGGTATAACCGGTTTTTTTGCCCATATATTGGGCAAAAATTTTGGCCGGGGTAAACCCTCGGACGAGGGTTGCCCCTACATCCCTTTGTAGGGGAGCGAGAATATCCTCCTTCTCCAAAGCCCAGGCTGAGCCAATAGCCGTGGCCTCATTACCCCAACCGCTGTAAACTCCGCCATAGAGCTTCCCCTGGCGATACAACTTTGAGGCCCGATCGTCTATGGCCCGAATGAGTTTCATGTAATAATAGATTTTTAAAAGCTCATCTTTTTTAAGATTCATAATTAAAGAATGAAAATGTAAGAGAACAAGGGTTTGGGAGTTTAGCTCCGGCTTCTGCTCTCCCATTCTCCCTCTTCTCCCTTTAATAGGCTGCCAGCTTCTCCAGCGCTTCGACAATATCCGCCACCTGAGGTAAGAAGAAGTTCTCTAAAGGGGAACTATAGGGTACGGGGGTATCAATGGAAGCTACCCGCAGAACGGGTCCATCGAGATATTCAAAGGCTTCCTCGGAGATAATCGCGGCAAGCTCAGCTCCAAATCCACCGGTTTTGGTATCTTCATGGACGATCACAACCTTATTGGTTTTTTTTATGGATTCTAAAAGCGTTTCCTTATCCAGGGGAATGAGCGTTCTTAGATCTACAACCTCCACACTGACCCCTTTTTCGGCCATTTTCTCTGCCGCTTCCAGGGACTTATGAAGGGTTCCCCCGTAGGTTAAAAGGGTGATATCATGGCCCTGTCTTTTTATATCGGCTTTTCCCAAAGGCACTATATAATCTTCATCGGGAATGGTTCCTTTAAT
>JAUQPW010000047.1 GCA_030550175.1 bacterium | reverse complement strand
AGCCGGTTCATAGCCACCTATCAATTCGATCACGATCTGTATCTCCGGGTCTTCCAGGATATCCCGAACACTTTGGGTTAAAAGGGAAGGATCTACTTTAACCCGTCGAGGAGCTGAAAGATCACGCACGGCAATTTTACCCAGCTTAATCCTGGCCCCAAGCCGACAGGCTATAAGATGGCTATTTTCCTGTAAAACCTTAACCACGCCGGCACCTACGGTTCCCAGACCGATTAATCCAACTTTAATCTCTTTCATGTTTCAATTGGGGGAACAAGGAACTTACCCTGCAGGTAGCGAAGGCTCAAAGCGCCTATCATAACGGCAAACCAGAGTGTGCATATCCTCAAAATCAAAGTGGCAACCACAGCAATGGATTTAGGTATTTTAGCAATCAAAATCAGCAAACCTGCCATACTTCCTTCAGTTACCCCAATCCCTCCAGGTAACATAGTTACAGCTCCTGCTATAATTGAAAAGGCATAGATAAAGATCGACTGCTCCAAGGGTAAGGGAAAAGAAAATCCTTTTAAAATCAAAGAAAAACCTATACTTTCTAGCAGCCAGGCTAGAAGGCTCAAGGGAATTGCAATTAAAAGAGACTTAAGGGTTACCAGTTGGTACATCCTTTGGTAGGAGTTATAGACCTTCTGGGTATGCTGAGAGAAAAACGGGATCTTATCAAAGAGTTGGATCATCCACCTAGATAAGGCTTGAGAGCTAATTATCATAACCGACCCAAAGATTACGATGGCCGAGACAAGGAGTAAGAAGCCTCCGTAATGAAACGTAAAGACCCCCAAGGTGGAGAGAAGTACAAGGGCGATAAGATCAGTAAGCCTCTCGGCAAGAACAACAGGTGCCGAGGAACTGATCGGAATCCGCCGGACTTCTTTAAGCAGGTAGGATTTTAGAACCTCTCCGAATTTACCCGGCGTAATTGACATGACTAACCCCGATAGAAAAATCATCAAACTTTCCTTTCTGGAAAGATCTATTTGAATCAACTTCAAATAATAATCCCACTTTATAAACCGGATGAGATAATTGGAAGAAGCCAGGGTTATAATAGCCGGAAGGTATATCCAGTTAAACTGGGGGATTGCCAGCTTAATCTGACCCAGATCGGCATATAAAGATAAGACGAGGAAAACACAGGCACCCAATACAATCGAGGTGATAATTTTTTCTTTAAGTTTTTCAATCATGAAGGTTTGAAATTTATTCGAACTTATCGAAAGCCGAGATCCGTAATGATCAAAGAACTCTGCTCTCTTGCTTTTCTCCTCTCTTCATAATATTTTTTTATACCCTCCTCCGTTAGTTCTCCGGCTTCGGCTTCTTTGAGAAAAGTTATGTTTCTGCGAACTAATTCAACGATAAGGGGGTGATTCTTAACCGGAATTCTACTTTGAGGATCAAGCGCCAGGGCTGCAGCCAGGGCTTTTTTAGCTTCCTCGATTTCTCCCTTTGTAAAGAGGATATAGGCCGTTTTTTCCAATCTCTCTTTGTAAAGGAGCTTATGTTTCTCATCAAACAATGCTGAAAGCGCCTGATCGAAGACGGCTTCCTCTCGTTCTTTTATAAATTGGGGGCTTAACTCTAAAACCGTTTCTTCTTGTTTTTTCAATTCCTCTGCATAACTTTTGATCTTCCCTATATCAAAAATCCAACTCTCCAGAAGAGGATGTGAAATAAGTTCCGCAGAGCCTTGCAACAGGTGAGGTTGAGATTTAATTTTTTCCGCATCGAGCTTCTGGTAAATAGGAGGAGGTACTGTGAGATCTGCAGATTCCAGGAAGAGCTCTTTAACCGAAAGATAAGCCGGAGGTATTTCGGTACCCAGAGTTTGATTAAGTTTCTCCGCTTCCACTATAAGGCGCATGCCATAATTATAGTCTATTTCCACCAGAGTTAGATCCGGTGCCCCTTCTTGCCGCATCCTTTCTATCATCCCCTCCATCAATCGAGCAAAACTTTTCTTAGTAAGTCCCCGCATCGCATGGCACTCTTTGAGACCTTCTTCTTCGTTGATTACGCTCTGTAAGATATGTAAATCCCCGGCAAACATCTCCCGGGCCATAATGACAAGCTGGGAACCGGACCCATCCACGTTACTCATCAGGGCTTGATAAGGTTTATGCTTAACCTTTCGCTCCCGGCTCTTAGCCAATTCCGGGTCTAAAGGTCTTTTTACGGCTAATCCGGCAGATTGAAGTCGGTATAAATTGGTACGGGCAGATTTTCGAACTTTTTTATCGGGGTGGGTTTCTGCAATTTGTGTAAGAATATCCACAGACTTTTGGGATTGAATGGAGCCCAGGTATTTTAAAGCTTTTTGAGATAATTGAATATGGGAACTTCGTCCCAGAAGACCCAAAAAAGGTAAGGCTCTCTCTTCCAATTCCGTCACTAATCCTCCGATCCAATTATCCAGGGTAGTATCATCTAAATTTTCAAGAAATTTCATATACCCGGATAGTTTTTCTTCATCAATATCGGTTATTTTCATCAACTCTTCGGTTATCTGCTTTTTTAACTCTTGCAGTTCCTGCGATCCGGGTCCTAACGAAGCTGTTTCCTGTAAGGAACTTACTTCCTTCAAGGTATCTTCATTTTTAGACATGAAAAACTCTCCTTTTTCAGACTTTAATCGAATCGACCATGAAAATCTTTATTGATTAAACTAGGTTATCTAAATTTCCGGTGTCAAGGGATTAGTTATTTTATTATCCCAGGGGGGACTCAACGTCAAAGTATATGGGCTTTTAACTCTTGACTTTTGATTCCTGGTTTCTGGATCGTTGCGATAAATTCAACGATATCCCGAAGAATTCGTTTTAAGAAGAAGTAGCTACTATAATGGGCACAGGGGTACCATTTGATAGGAGGTTTTCCCAGGGACTCCCAGAGTTCCAGGGTATAGGAGACCGGTATAATCTCATCGAATTGACCGTTAATCATAAGGAGGTTTTTGACCAGGTTCTTGGGCGCTAAGTTTGTGGGATTTGTAGCCAGCCAGATGAGCTCAAGTTGTTCCAGTGTGATTCCAGCCAGTTCTATATCTTCGCGCACATATTGGGTCATTTGCCCCTCCCAGACGATTTTTGCACTGTTCCCACCGGCCAGTAAAGTAATCCCTGCATCAAAGGGCTCTACCGTCATTGCCAGATGGGCAATGATCCCTCCTAGACTCATACCGAAAATGCCTACCCGGTGAAATTTTTGTCTTAACCAGGGGATAATTGCCTGAACCTCTGCAATGGTTTGTTGGAAGGATTCAGCCGTTCGAACTACATCTCCACTGACCATATATTCCCCACTCCAACTTCCGGCAGGAGCTCGTTCCTGATGAAAGGGCATGGTAAGTAACAGGGATGAGATTCCATACTTAGCCAGGGTAAGGCACATTTTCTTTTCTATTCTGAAATGGGGTCGCCCCCACCCATGAAGCACTATTAAAACCCAATCGGCTGTATCGAGTCTGTCGGCCGTAGTATAAATTCCATAAACGGTATTATTTTCTAAATAGGGCGTCTGATAAGGACTCGGAAAGGTAAGATACGAGCGCTTAAATCCTCCTACCAGCTCTGTTCTCAGAATTCTCACCTCATGGACAGGAGGGGGTTTACGGTAAAACAATTCAGGATGCTCCAGGTATTCTCGGCGGGTTAAATGAGGATAATCTCTCGTATAAGGTTGATGGCGAATAGAGCTTCGTTTTTTTGAGGATAGAGCCAGTTTGATCCGGTCTATAGATTGGGTCAGAATCTTTAATAAAAGAGGAGTCATGCGTCGTTTTGTTTAATCCAATGCGCGTAGCGGGCTCTATAAAACTCCATACATCTGGGACATATCCCTTTTTCTTCAATCCAATCAGGGTTATCTTTGTTAATCACTCGAATTAACCAACGCTCCAACTTCGGCAAAACTATTTCAGATTTGCGACCTATTTCTCGCCTGCAGATAGGGCATGTTAATTCCAGGGCTTTAAATTTCATGTTTAGAGTACCACTCTATGAAACCGAGGGGTTCTTTTAGGATTTCTTAAAATAAATAAAGAAAAGCCAGAACTGTCGGGCTATCTACCCGGTAGATTCTAATAGGTAGACCCCCTTATGTCAAGAGAAATTGTCGGAGTGTAACTGTAACAATTTAGGGGGCGTTGCATTAGGCAGAGCTAAAAATAATAAGGTGAGAAGGAAAACAACCAAAAACTTTATCTTCCCCCCTTTTATATCCCTTCTCAGTCCATCTGGACCTGTTTTAAACACACCTTTCCCTCTATCAACAAAATCCCTTACTCTATAATTGTCTTGGCTACGTCGGATAACCCACTGCCTACGCCACCATTTGATACGATTCAGCCATACGCTCTTGCAACTTCCATACGTTCGGACGGTTCACCAGATGATAAAGCGGAATCCCTTGAACCGATCTGCCTGCTCTCTCCAACACGCAGGCCTGGTCATCGGCTCGAAGCTTCAACACCTAATAGACCCTAAATAACGCTACGTGCTTGCGCGCAGAGACTTCATCCTGAAAAGGTCCTTTTAATCTCTGGCCGATGGATCCCTTCCCCACAGCTTCCAGCATGGCCTGCAGCTTCAAAACACGCCGCACCACGGTTCGCTTATCCTCACTTTTAAACAGCTTCCGAGCTTTCTCCCACACCAAAGCCTCCCACACCTTCGCTTTGTGTAATCTCCTAAACAACGCTTTCAGCACATGAAACCGGCATCGTAGATGCTCTGTGCCTGCAAATACTTCCCTGATCGCTTCCATATACCCCTCCCATCCGTCAGTTATTATCACCAAAGGCTTATATCCCAGCTGGCTGACCTCTAGCAAAACGCCTTACAGGCCCTCCCCCCGTTGCTTGAATCCAGCTCCCCATGCGACGGATAACCGCTCTGACAGTCCACCGCTACAAACAAGTACTCCCCGTGATCTCTCACCCAAATCCACTTTTCATCTTCGGAAAAGCCTCTTATTGACCTGCTTAGCTATTCCCTCCTTACTGCTCCACACCGCCTTGTCTATCTCTTGCTCAACGGCCTCCACCACCTCTCGATCTACCTTCCGGCTCCGCCTGATAAACTCCTCAAAGTCCTGCCCACTTTCCCTAAAATCTTCTAGATGTTGGCTGGCCGCTTGCCGGTTGGTACTCCCCAACATTCCCCCTAACTCCCTCAACGTAAACAGCGCTTCCCCTCTTTCGGTTCCTAATTGCCTTAACCCCACTACCAGGACTTGTCGGTTTATCGGCGTATCCGGTAGCCAATCGGTATAGAATTCGACTACCTTCTTTGTCGGCTTTGCTTTTCTCCTCCCATCCCCGCTCTGGGCTACATACACCTCCCCCTCCTTCTCCCCCTCCCCCCGCTCTTCCACCTCTAAGGATCCATCCTGGTCTTTCTCGGTAAAATTTACTTGGAGCTTGACACGAAATTGGTTATCCTTTTCAATAATCTCTAGGGCCATAACCTTTCTCCTTCTTTTTTGATTTAGTTCTGTCAAGAAGGTTGTTATGGCTCTGTTTTGTCCTTTTGGCAAGAAATTTCTACTCGGATAGGAGGATTGTCCCTCTTATTATTTACTTTGCTTTGCAACGGTCCCAGATTCATTATCTGGTTGATTTTGGCTGTGGAGCTGGAAAATCGACCAGAGCAGCCGCGAATTGTGTTAACGAGGGAGGTACGGTTGTTGGGGTAGATATATCCAGTGATATGTTAAGGGAAGCCAGGGTTTTGAATAAAAACCTGAAAGATCAACTTCCCAAAGTTAAATTTCATTATAAAAAAATTGTGACTAAAAACGGCATGGAAAAGATACCTTTGGCTCATGGGGTTGCCGATGCCGTTATAATGACCATTGTTTTAGTGGAAATTCAAACCGAAGAACAACCTCAAAACGCCTTTCGTGAGATGGGGAGAATTACAAAACCCGGAGGACATTTTGTTGTTATTAACCCAAGCGATAAATTGACCTGTGAAGATTTTACTGCCTTTACCTATGCATCTTTTCTAGAAAATAGAGAACGAAAAGATAACATACGAAAGTGTAAGTCGCTGGTTTCCGACATCATTTGGGAAAAGGAACGCCATTGGTCCCGAGAAATCCTCGTTCAGTTTGCAAAAGAAGCAGGATTTAAAAGCCCGTTGGTGGAATATCCTTTAGCCGATAAAAATATTCCTCCCTTTCCAGATGATTCTTCCCGGCCCTGGAAAGATGAGTTAAATTTCTCTCCATTTATTGTATTATACGCCAGGAAGGTTTAGAGTTTTTATTTAACTTACAGGTAGAACGGAACGCTGTTCGTTCTACCCGTTACCCACGATAATTTTAAGCTACTGTAACCGATTTTGCCAAAGATCTGGGTTTATCGACGTTCCTTTTTAAGGCTACAGCCGAGAAATACGCAAATAACTGGCCTACAACTAATTGCAAGAGTGGGGCTATCAAAGGAGGGGCATCGGGTAAAACAACTTCCTCATCGAAAATAGAATCGCTCTTCCCATGGTGGAATCCTACGATAAAACCTTTCCGGGCTTTGATTTCTTCCACATTGCTCATGGTCTGATGGTACAGATCGTCTTCTTCACGGGGAGGTACCAGTACCAGGGTATAGGTATCATCATCAATTAAGGCTATCGTTCCATGTTTCATGAAGCCTCCCGGCATTCCCTCAGCGTGTTGATAGGTGACCTCTTTCATTTTTAAGGCAGCTTCCATAGCCACCGCCATGTAAATACCCCTTCCTAAGAACAACCAGTTTTTGATCTGTGCCCGACGATAGGCAATATTTCGAATGTTACCTGTTTTCTCATCTAAAATCTGTCGAATCATCTGGGGAAGGAGTTCTAATTGTTTCATGTATTCTGAAAAGGTTTGCTCTGAGATATGACCCTTCAATCGAGCAAGCTCTAAAGCAGTTCTCAGTAAAATAACAATCTGGGCCAAGGCTGCTTTTGTGCTTAAAACGCAAATTTCAGGCCCCGAGCTCTGCATAATGGCATGATTAACTTCTCGTGCCACCGAGGAGCCTATGACATTAACAATGGCAGCGGTCTTAGAACCTTTTTTCTTGGCGTACCGTAAAGCCTTTAAGGTATCATAAGTCTCTCCCGATTGGGAAGCACAAAGAAATAAGGTATTTGGATTTACCTCGGCCACATATTCAAACTCATCGGAACTAACAGCCGGTAGATAGCATCCTACTATTTTTGAAAAGTAATACTGCCCGGCCAGGGCTACATAGTAAGTAGTTCCCACACCGACTAAATATGTACGCTCACTCTCATGGATCATCTCAGCCAGTTTTTGGATATCCCGGGTATCTAAATTCAAGACTGTTTTGACCACATCTGGCTGCTCGTGGATTTCCTTGAGCATAAAGTGAGGATAGCCTCCTTTTTGAGCAACTTCAGCACTCCAATTAATGGTCTGAACTTTCCGTTGTATTTGGCTTCCCGTGCTTCCATCCTTAATAGAGTAACTGTTTGCAGTGATAATCGCGTATTCTCCATCCTCTAAAATAACAATATCTTTGGTAAACTCCACGAAGGCATTAATATCCGATCCCACGAACATGCTATCCGAGCCAACCCCTAAAACCAAAGGACTCTCCCGTCGGGCACAGAAAATTTTATCCGGCTCTCTGGTAGAAATGAGCGCAAAGGCATAGGTCCCTTCTAAGAGTTGAAAAGCTTTGATAAGGGATTTTTCAATATCCCCTTCCACTTGGTAGTATTCTTCGATAAGGTGGCTAATAACTTCGGTATCAGTTTCAGAAACAAAACGGTGTCCAATTTGGATCAATTCGTCTTTGAGAGCTCGGTAGTTAGATATAATCCCATTATGGACTACGGCTATCGTACCATCACAACTTAAATGAGGGTGGGAATTGATCTGAGTGACTTTACCGTGGGTTGCCCATCGGGTATGCGAGATTCCAAGAAAACCTTGAGGTTCTGCAAGTTTTTCTTTCCGGTCTACTTCTTCCACCGTCCCGACTTCTTTTCGAATTTCAATTCGATCCTTTGTTAAAATTGCTACTCCGCAAGAGTCGTATCCACGGTATTCTAAGTTCTTGATACTTCGCAACAGTCGATCCGAGATATTTCGGACACTGACAATACCGGCTATTCCACACATGATATTACCCCCATGAATCCTTGTATAATTTTACACAAGGAAATTATACTTTTATTATTTCTTTACAACTCAATAGGTAAACTCACAAATTGAGTTAAATAAAGACTTGTGGATCGTTAATAAAATCGTATTCTAATTAAAATTTTCAGAATGTCAAGAACGAGTTCCATTTTTCCTGACTCCCATTGCCGTTTCTGTATTGTATTGGAATATGGGAGTTAGAGGCAACTTCGTAGGATTGCCCACTTTCATCCTTTCCCAGTGAATGGGCATCCTCCGCCTCTCGGAATACTAAATTTACCCTAGCATAAATAATGCCAGGCGCTTCTTTATTGAAGGACAAAGTCAATGACTAGAGTCGAGCGTCTAATTTATTGACGGATGTGGAAGCGAAATAGTAGGGGTTAGGGGATAAATGTTACCCCTTTTGAAGGAGTCGGGTAAATTCTTCTGCAGAAATAGGTGGGCCAAAATAATATCCCTGGGCCTCATTACAGTGTAACTGCTTAAGGAAATCCAGTTGTTCCTTGGTTTCTACACCCTTGGCAATAACATTGAGCTTTAAACTATGCGCTAGGGTAATAATCAGGGTGATAATCATGGCGCTATAAGAGTTGGTAGTGATATCGTGCAGGAAGGACTGATCAATTTTTAAAGTGTGTAAGGGGAAACGTTTCAAATAGCTGAGTGAAGAGTAATCTATTCCGAAATCATCCAACAAAATCCGAATTCCCATCTCTTTCAATTTACGGAGCATTTTAACTGTAAATTCCACATTTTGCATGGCAATACTTTCTGTAATTTCCAACTCCAGATGATAAGGAGCCAGACCTGTTTCTTCTAGCACCTGCGCAATCATTTCGACCAGGTCAGGTTGTTGAAATTGGCGTGCTGAAAGATTTACCGCCAGATCCAGGGGCGGAAAACCTGCATTTTGCCAGGCTTTACTTTGGGTACATGCGGTATGGAGTGCCCATTCACCTAAAGATACAATGAAGCCGGTTTCTTCAGTCAGGGGAATAAACTTTGCCGGGGAAATCAGACCCAATTCAGGATGCTGCCAGCGTACCAAAGCTTCCATTCCGGTGATCTGTCCGGTGCTGAGAAGAATTTTGGGTTGATAATAGATCACAAATTCTTTACGTTCCAGGGCGCGGCGTAGATTATTTTCCAGGATCAGCCGTTCAAAGGCTGTAGCATTCATAGCGGGGGTGTAGAATTGATAATTGCTTTGACCCTGTTCTTTGGCACGGTACATGGCGGTATCTGCATTCTTTAATAACGTTTCGGCATCTTCACCGTCGGTAAGATAAAGAGCGATTCCAATACTGGAAGTCACATGAAGTTCATGACCGTTAAAATAGAACGATGGTTTGAAGGCCTCAAGGATTTTATAGGCAATCTTAGCGGCGCTTTCAGCCTGGGTTATTCCGGGCAATAACAGGATAAATTCATCCCCTCCCATTCGGGCGACGGTATCCCCTTCACGCAAAAGATTTACGAGACGTTTGGCAACACTTTGCAGGAGTTGGTCTCCTATAGCATGTCCCAGGGTGTCATTGATGGTCTTAAACCAATCCAAATCGATAAACATCACGGCCAGCATCTGCTTGTTGCGACGGGCATGGGCCAGTGCCTGGGTCAGGCGATCATTGAGCAGTGAGCAATTAGGTAAATCTGTTAAAGCATCATGGTAAGCCATATGAAGGATGGTCTCCTCATCTCGTTTGCGCTACGTAATGTCCTCTTTAACCACCAGAAAGTGGGTTATAATCCCCTCCGGGTTCCGGATAGGCGAGGCAGACGTCAATTCCCAGTAAAGTTCTCCGCTCTTCTTCTTACTACGAAGTTCTCCTCGCCATTCTTCACCCGAAGTAATAGTCTTCCACATCTGCTGATATTCCTTAGGAGATTGTTCACTCAAATCGCGCAAGTTTAACCCGATGACCTCTTCAGGGGCATAATCCGTTATTTGAGAGAATTTAGGATTGACATATTCAATACGGCCCTCTGTGTCCATTTGCGCCTGAATCAACTCAAGGTTCTTTCGAACGGCTGTCTCATAGGTTGATAAAAGCAGGTCAAGGATCTGCGGAGGGTCTGCCGTGTGATAGAATAGCTCTCACCAGAAAAAAAGATATTTATCCCCATGGGTGCTTTTTCGGTCTTCCATAACTGGCGGTTCGCGAGAATAGACTGAATACTGGAGAGAAGATACTCTTCATCATAAGGCTTCGTAATAAACCTGTTGGCCCCACATTCCAACGCCTTTATCACATCTTTAGGATTGGAAAGAGTTGTCAAAAGAATAACCGGTATATCTTTAAGATTCTCATCTGCCTTAATATGCCGGCATAATTGGTAACCATCCATTTCTGGCATGATAATATCACTGATAAGTAGGGTTGGTCTATGCTTGTTTATTAAAGCAAGAGCTTCCTTACCATCGTTGGAAGATACGCCGATAGTGGTGTTGTTCAAGGATGGATTTTAATATCTCCGCTTGTAGTGGACTATCCTCGACGATGAGAATTTCTATTTCTTCTTGGGTATCTTTAAGCCCTTCAATACCTTTCATAGCCCTATCCCCCTTTTAAAGGAAGCATAGGATTAAATAAAACAAAACACGGATTGTCAAGAGAAAAGCTCTTTCAAATCAAATAAATTTTCTTTTACCTACCGGGCTTTTCAAGTAGAGTTATCCAAAGGGTTAAGAATGAAAGAAAACCTTTGGGGTATTTTGGCATTGACAGCTTAGAATTCGTGTCGAATTTATTAAGGTATTATGATAGACTCGATTGGCATCATAGGAGCCGGAAGTTGGGGGACCACACTGGCCATTCTGTTAGGTGAAAAAGGCTATAGAATAACCCTATGGGTTCGTAGGGAGGAACTTCTCCAAAAAATGAAAGAGACCCGAGAAAATTCAGTTTACCTCCCTGGTTTTAAAATCCCGGAGTCGGTTAGTTTGACCCATGCCTTGAATGAAGCCGTAAAAGGACAGACTTTGATTATCTCGGCCGTGCCTTCCCACGTGACCCGACTGATTAGCCAGGCGTATGCCCCCTATCTCAGTCCACAAACCATAGTCGTCAGTGCGACAAAAGGAATCGAAGTCGAAACGCTTCTTTGCATGTCAGAAGTTCTGGCCGCCGTGCTGCCTCAAGCAGCCGGTATTGGGGTCCTCTCTGGTCCCAGTTTTGCCAGAGAGGTTTGCCAGCATCTTCCAACGGCTGTTGTGGCCGCCTCCTTTCACAGAGAGGTAGCAGAGCTTATCCAAAATCTTTTTACGACCCCCTACTTTCGAGTTTATACCAATCTGGATGTCATAGGCGTTGAGTTGGCAGGAGCTTTGAAGAATGTCATTGCACTGGCGGCGGGTATTTCCGATGGATTGGGATATGGAACCAACTCCCGGGCAGCTCTCATTACCCGAGGATTGGCAGAGATTACCCGATTGGGTATCGCTATGGGTGCACAACCCTTGACTTTTGCCGGGCTGGCCGGTATAGGAGATCTTGTCTTAACCTGCACCGGAGAATTAAGTAGAAATCGGCAGGTTGGGTTAGCTATTGGCAGAGGGCAAAAGCTCAATGAAATTATAGCTCAGATGCAAATGGTTGCAGAGGGGATTAAAACCACCCAGGCTGCCGTTCGCCTTGCCAAACGTCATGCCGTAGAGATGCCCATTACCGAGCAAGTTTATGCCATGCTCTTTGAGGGAAAAAATCCCGTAGATGCCGTAGCCGAACTTATGGGACGGAGTTTAAAACCGGAACATCCAGTATCAGAAGAACGTACGGCCAATTGACCACAAGCCGCTAAGATATCTCTTCCACGACTGGTTCTAATAAACACCGAATAACCCTGCTCGATTAAAATTTTTTGGAACTGGAGTACTTCAGCATCTGAGGGCCGCTCATAGGGAAGCTCTGGAGCTTCATTAAAGGGGAGCAGGTTAATCTTGCATCGGAATCCCTTGAGGATTTTGGCCAGCTCCCTGGCATGGTGAGGTCTATCGTTCACACCCTTTAATAAAACATACTCAAAGGTAATCCGACGCCGTTTGGGAAGCGGATACTCCCGGCAGGCCTCCAGGAGCATTTCTAGAGGATATTTCCGATTAATGGGCATCAATTGGCTCCTGAGGTCATTGGAAGGAGCATGGAGAGAAACGGCCAGGTTAACGATAAAATCCTCCCGTCCCAATTTCCTTATCCCCGGCACGATTCCAGAGGTAGATACCGTAATCTTTCGATTAGATAAATTAAGCCCTTTCTCCGAGAGCATGACCCGGATCGCTTTGACGGTATTCTGATAATTCGCCAGCGGCTCTCCCATTCCCATAAAGACTACGTTGGAGATCCTCTTTTTAGGCCCTAACCACCTTTGAATAAAGAGAACCTGACCCAGGATTTCTCCTGCAGTTAAATTTCGGGTATAACCCATAACCCCGGTCAGGCAGAATTTGCAGTCCAGTGGGCATCCCACCTGGGTAGAGATACATAGGGTCAGGTTCTGATTCATGGGAATTAAAACCGATTCGATTTTTTCATTATCCCCTAAGCTGAATAAAAACTTAAGGGTTCCATCTGCCGATTCTTGATAAGTTAGGAGGGTTAAAGGATCTATCTTGTAGTGTTTGTCTAGAAAATCCCGCAGGTGAATGGGGAGATTGGTCATTTCTGCAAAAGTGGCTACTTTTTTCTGATAGATCCAGTCTAAAACCTGGGTAACACGGTATCCGGGCTCGCCTATAGATTGGAAAGTTTCCTTTAAGAAAGATTCGTCTACATCTAAAAGACTTTCTCTCATGTTTATACATTCCGCCTTTGTCAAAGACTTGTCAAGGGTTCTACGGATTGACCCCCTAGAGGAGTCTGAAGAGAAATTTAAACTTCTCAAAGGTTAAATCCTGATTGACAACTCCTCATTCCTAATGGATACTTAAAAAAGTAAGGGTCAAATGGGAAGGTTTATTAATTTAATGATAAAGAAATAACTAGGAGTTTCCATGAAATTACGTCAAGAATATATCAATTTTATTGCCAACCTTTTGGTTGATAAGCTCATAGAAGAAGGATACCTTGAGCCGGTAGAAGATTCTAAAACAATCAAAGCCCAGGTTAGTCGAGTTATTACAGAAGATCTCAAAGTGGAAGACAGGCTGGATGAAGAAGTTAGAAATATTCTGGAGAATTATACCGACATAATGAGGAGGGAAAATATCCCGTATCACGAGATGTTCCGAAGGGTGAAGCAGAAATTGGTCAGGGAGCGAAACCTTATTTTATAATAAATTAACCTTTAACCTTTCAGAGGTTGGGAACCTTTGAAAGATTCTTGATTCTCTCTAAGAAAGGGAATTCCAATGCGATTAAGTCAAGAGAAAATTGTACATTTATCGAATTTGGTGGTAAAGGTCCTCCAGGATCCTACCCTTGCAAAGTTGCGGGTCGACAAAAACAGGTTAAGATCTGCTATTATCCGAATCATCACCGATGAACTCAAGGTAGAAGAAGAAGCAGATCGGGAAGCTCGAAAAGTATTAAGCTCCTACAGCCGCAGGATTGAAGAAGGATCCCGGGAATGGGATATTTTGTACCAAAAAGCCTTTAACGATTTTTTGAAAAAACGCGGCAGATATTTTTAGTAAACCCGAATACCAGGCTGAAATGCCTGGTATTCTTCTCTCTATCTGATATTTTTCTCTAAAAGTTTAAGTCCTTTATTTATCTTACCTTCCTTTATTTCAATTTTATTTTTCCCCCTGAATATCTTCTCAAGATACAATCCAAGTAAAATTAGGTATTGACAACATTTCAAGAGTGTGTTATCACCACCACGTTGGTTTTGTTAGGCACCGTTTGGGGAATAAAGTAGTAGGTATCCAACTTGATCTAACTTACTCACAGGAGATAGTCTCTATGTTTAGGATAAATGTTAGATTAAACGGTTCATATATATGGATTTTTTTAATTTCTATTTTCCTTCTTTCTGGCTGTGGATTTCATCAGAAAAAGAGTACCCTTCCTGAGAAGACAGCAGAAACCAATAAGTCTCAAACCCTTCCAGAAACTCCTCCTCTATCCAAGGTGGAGGAAGCCATTCAACAAGCTCAGACCCACTATCAAGCTGGCCTTGAACATTACCGTAATCAGCGCTGGGATTTAGCCTCTAAAGAATTTGAACTTTCCTTGAAAGCTCTTTTGGACGCAGATAACAACCCAGAATCCCACAAGAAACTTGAAGATACCTATGAAGAGCTTTCACTGAAAATTCACCTCATTCAGGAACAGGCGAATAATTCTAAATCCGCCCAGACCTCTACCCCAAATGGGTTGGAAAATACTAATTCAAAGTCGAATACCCAGAACTCTGCTTCCTTAAGTTCTAATTCCTCTCCTTCTGCGGCCAATCAGAATCTCCCTTTGATTTTTAATACTCCCATCGAGATAGATGAAAAGATCCAAGAGTGGATCAATATTTACTCCCGCAAAAAGGAGGATTCCAATTTTTTGAGGGGACTCGAACGATCTACAAGATATTTGCCCATGATTAGAAAGATTTTTAGTTCCTATGGTCTTCCCGCAGATCTGGCCTATATTCCCTTGATAGAAAGCAGTTTCTCAACAGAAGCTGTATCCCCCAGTGGAGCCGTGGGTATGTGGCAGTTTGTGCGTTCGACCGCTAGGAACTACGGATTGCGGGTTGATAAAAGGGTCGATGAAAGGAAAGATCCTGTAAAATCTACCCATGCTGCCGCCAGGTATCTGAAAGACCTCTATCGTATGTTGGGTTCCTGGGATTTGGTTATCGCAGCCTACAATAGTGGAGAATATAAAATCCATAACGCGATCGGCCGGTATCGAACCCGCGATTTTGAAGAACTCTCCAGTACCGGTTATTTGGGACCAGAAACTCAGAATTATGTTCCCATGCTAAAGGCGGCCATCATTATCGCCAGTGATCCAGGTAAGTACGGACTTAATCCCGTTTATGAATCTCCCCTGGTGTATAATGAACCCTCCTTACTAGAAAAAAATCTCCCTGTAAAGGCTTTTACCGCCGCGACCTCCAGGTTAAAATCCTCATCGAAGAAGGAACTTCTGGCTACCATTCATTTCTCTGATGAAAAAGAACTAAATACCACCGCTAGGTCCGAGCCCTCGGCGCAAACCCTTACCGCTATCTCTCAATCTGGTACAGATGAATTCGGTTACGAAAAGCCCATCCGACCCTCCGGTAGAAAACGGGAGTTTGTAACTTACCAGATCCAAAAGGGAGATGATTTACGTAAAGTTGCAGCCAAATTTAGGGTAACTATGACCCAGCTTATTGTATGGAATAAACTGAATACGGCTAATTTAACTCCCAATGAGGAATTGAAGATATGGTACGATAAATTAAGTAAGCCCTCTGAGGTACGAACGCCTTCCAGCTCCAAAAGAGCCTGGATTAAAGGAGCACGTAAACTTTCTAAATCTTCGTATTATCCAGCTAAAAAGACCGTCTCTACTCGTTCTCAACCTCCTAAGAAAGAGAAAATTATTTATTCCGTTAAAAAAGGAGATAACCTCTGGGAACTTTCCCAAAACTTTAATGTCAATGTACATCTTCTTAGAAAGTGGAACCGGTTAAGTCCCGGAGAACATTTAATGCCCGGAGATAAATTAATTATTCATCTTAACCAACCAATCAACTAAACTTTACGAGGGGAGGGACATAGCTTTGAGTTTAGAGAGTAAGGTCCGATTTCAGGAATATTTATCTCAGATCCCTATAGAGCTTGCTCAGACCATTACCTTAAAGAATAACCTGGCCTGTAACCTTTACTCTAAAGCCCGACTCATTGAGTTGTTAAGCGTTAAGTTTAGAGATAAAAAATTTCTTGCCGACTTATTCAATAAACTCACTGAGGCACAAGGTACCGGGCTTATGCTGGTCCTTTTTTATAAAGATGAGGATGGTATTCCCATACCGGAATGTCATACCTTGTTAACAGAACTGTTTCCAGGGAATAGCGCTGAAGAGCTCATGAACTCTTTGGTGGAATATGGACTTGTTTTAGTCTTACCAAGTAAACGTAAGGCTTATTCCGTTTCCATGGATCTGAGGGATTCATTGATCGAAATTATCGCTCAGAAAGTGGTTAAAGAGTTAGAAGTGTGGTCTGGAGAGCCTCATACGATCCGTTCGGATCACCTGACCTTGGTTCGAGATATTTTCACTTTCCTTGCCTTTTTAAAAAAGGATCAGGTTAAACTCACCCAAGAAAATCTGATATTTAAGAGAACCCAACTCCGAATTTTCGATACCTTTGAACTCCCGGAACAACCTCTGGATGACGATGAAAAATCAACAGAGGGTGGTTATCCGGAGCGATTCGATTTTATTTATAAATTTTGTACCTACAAGCAATTTATTCAAATAACCGGGAATCACCTGACCCTTACCGGCAAGGTTATAAACTGGCTGGCAAAGTCAGATTTTGAAAAGGTAAAGGAAATCTTTAAATTCTCACGGAAACATAAAGGCGCTCGCCTTTGCGGACGGCGCCGAGTTCCACGCCCGGGGCCAAATCTTTAAATTCTGGCAGCAAGCCTACCTATTCTCTTCTTCCGAAGCTTACCTTATTTTAAAGCTTCTTCAGCTGGCTCCTTCCAATACGTGGATTTCACAGGTTTCCTTGAAAAAGGCGCTCGACCTAATTATACCTAAAAGTTTTTCATCCCGATCCCCTGCGGAAGATCGGAGTAATCATTTTCTCTCTATCTTGCTTTATATAGGCTGTATTGAACAGGGTATAATTCAAAAATCCGGCAGCGAGAACCTTATGGGAATTAGATTGAGCCCCTTGGGGTACGCCATTCTCATGAACGATGAAAGTTTATTTCCCTACCATAGCGAGAAAACCTTCTCCGTTCAACCTAATTTTGAAATTATTATCCCTAGGAATCTGGACCTTTCCATTCGCTGGTACTTAACCAGAATCACCGAATTACTTAAAGTTGCCGATACTTTAACCTATAAATTGTCCCGGCATGCCATTTATAAAACTTTACAGGAAGGGGAAACCCCAGATAAAATCCTTGAATTCCTTTGGAAATACTCAGAAAACCCATTACCCGAAAAAGTTCACCAAACCGTTTTGGATTGGACGAGCGCCTACGGACGGATCGGTTTTGTCGATGCTTTTTTGCTGAGATGTGATAATGAAGCCCTCGCTAAAGAGCTTAAAGAGTCGAAGCGGATCCATAAGTTTATTGTGGATGAAATATCCCCTACTTATCTGGTTGTACGACGAAGGGATTATTTTAAGTTGTTAGAGGTTCTAGAAGAGGAAAATTACATGCCGAGACCTGGTGTCGAGCGACTCTCCAGGTAAAGGAAACTCGACAAGAGAGGAATAGAGAAGTATAAAGGCGAGGAGACGAAAAGTGCTCCTCCCATCCCTCCCTATGCTGACTATTTTTGTGTCTCTTTATCCTCCGTCTCAGCCTGATAGTTACTACAAAAACCCCTTGGGGTATCCCGATACAATTCTATCTTTCCCCTTGACAAAACCCTACTTCCTACTCTATATTTCTTTGTGATCCATCCTCCAATTACTTAAATAAGGGCCGCTAGCTCAGTAGGTTAGAGCATCTGCCTTTTAAGCAGAGGGTGCCAGGTTCGAATCCTGGGCGGCTCATCCCTTAAAAAGTTTTAAACCCTTCTGTTTTTTCAAATAAGTGATAATATTGTGGATTTCCTCTTCACCGACAAAAGCCCCGTGAATCCTCTCCGGTTTGATTGCCCCGGGAGTTAAGAACAGCATGTCTCCATTTCCAATGAGGGATTCTGCTCCTTTAGAATCTAGAATGATTCTGGAATCGATTTGGGAAGCCATTCGGAAAGCTATTCTGGCCGGGAAATTGGCCTTGATAAGGCCGGTAATAACATTTACAGAAGGACGCTGGATGGCTACCACCATGTGAATTCCAACCGCTCTGGCCATTTGTGCAATTCGAACAATGGGTTTTTCTACACGCCTGGATGAGACCAGCATAAGATCTGCAAGTTCATCCACCATAATCACAATATATGGTAAGGGTTTTTCCTCTCGCTTCGCCTTCCTTTGTAACAGGATATTGTATTGGGCAAGGTTTCTTACTCCCCATGAGGCCAGGAGTTTGTATCGTCTTTCCATTTCCAAAATGACCCAATTTAGAGTTTCCAGGGCCTCTCCAGGCTCCGTCACAATCGGCCTTAGAAGATGTGGAAGTCCGGCGTAGATTCCAAGTTCCAGCCTTTTCGGGTCAATAAAGATAAATTTAACCTCCTCGGCGGTGGCTTTAAAGAGAAGACTGCATATGATGGCATTGAGACAAACACTTTTCCCGGAACCTGTTGCCCCAGCAATGAGTAAATGGGGCATCCAGGTTAAATCCGCTACAAACGGTCGTCCCCCGATATCTTTGCCTAAAGCCAGAGTTAACTTGGAACGTTGCTTACGAAATTCTGTAGAGCCGATAATTTCTCTTAAATAAACAATTTGTCTGATCTCATTAGGAACCTCAATACCCACCACCGATTCACCTGGTACCGGTGCAACAATCCGAAGAGAGCCTGCTTTTAAGCAAAGGGCCAGATCATCCGCCAGATTTATAATTCGAGTGACCCGAATCCCCGGGGCTAACTCAAATTCATACCGGGTGATCACCGGGCCCTGATGGATCCCCCTTACTTTTCCTTCTACACCAAATCCCTTTAATCGTTCCTCTAACATATTGGCCTTTATCAACAGGTCCCGTTGAACCTCCTCTTGATCCTTGGGATCCGGGGCCTTCAACAGGGAAAGGGGCGGTAGGCCAGGATGGGAAGTATCTTCATTTTTTAGAAAAACTTCTGCGGACGACTTTTTCAAGTCGGCGACGATGGGAGGCTTTTTGGTATTTTTTTTTAATTGTTCCTTTATGGCCGCTCCCCACCTGGAAAACAGATAAAACAGAGAAAAATTGGTCATTTTCATGAGGGAAATAAGCAAGATCACGCTTATAATTAACCCGGCCCCAGCTCTATTAAAAAAACTGGATAAAACTCCTGCCAGAAGTCCTCCAAAAATACCTCCCATAGTAGGATCTTCTCCAGATAAGATAAAAAACAAAGCTGAAAGCAAGACGAGAACCCCAAACATACCCCATCGAGGGGCTTTCTGTTGGGATGACATTCCCTTTAGTCTCCGGATTCCAGTTTGTAAAGCCATCAGGGGAAGTAAATATCCGGCTGTACCAAAGAGAGTAAAGATAACTCCCGCTACCAGGGTTCCCATTATGCCGGTCAAGTTACCCGCCATACCCGGAAAAATATCTAAGGCGCTGCTACTGTAGTAAGAAACTCTGCTAGCCGACCAGTACTGCCACGAATAAGTTAAAAGGCTGACAAACGTAAATACAGCCAGAGCAATAAATCCAAACCCGATTACTTTCCCTGAAGTTTTTGTAGAGATTCTCTGATAACGTTTCCCGTTAGACTTCGGATTGATTTTTTGTTGAAAACCTGTTTTAGGAGGGGTTTTCCTTCGGGTTACTGCTTTTTTGTTTTTAAATATCCCAACCATATTCCACTCCTTCTGTATGGGAAGACAAAACTCAAAATTAGTTTCGCTTTTTATTCGCTTCTTATAGGGTGGTGAAGATTAGGCGAAAAGTCAAGGGTAAAATAAGAATTCTTAAAAATTTTTGTAGAGATAGATAAATGGTTAAATTTATTGGGGTTAGAGAATAGTGTGTTCTTCAAATCTGGTATCTGTAAAATGTACTTCGCACCAGGTCGGGAAAAAACTCCCTAATCCAGGAAAATCACGTGTGGCAAAAACTTTGAATATCCTCTTATAACAAGAGGAGGCGATCTTATGGAATGTCCGACTTGCAGGGAAATCTACCCTGATCCGATCCCTCAATGCACCTCCTGTGGAACTCCTTTAAATAATACCAAGAGAACGCCCTTACCAGCACGATCTATTTTTAACCTGCGTGCCCTGGTAATTACCTGTTTGTTGGGGATCGTTTTGGGTTCAATGTTGAGGATTAATCTGTTTCTGTTAAGCCTGATTTTTGGGATTTTATTCGGATTCCTGTTCAGAAAATCGGTTGAAACTACTTCTGTTTCATCCCCTGTGAAAAAAATAAAGATACAGAAATGTCCGTTGTGCGATACGGAGGTTTTCACTTCTCAGGAGACCTGCCCGGGTTGTAATTCTATTTTGAACTTCCCATTACTCAAAGAACTGGATCATCTTCATTATCTGCTCCAGGAACTGGAAAAATGGTTCAGCCAGGGATTTATCCATCAGGATCTTTTTCTAACTTTAAAACGGAGATATAGCACAAGAAAAGATGAAATTCTGGCCATCCTTCAACCCTTAAAGAGAACCGGGCCTTCCCCACAAACCGAAACTACCCCCGGGCAACCGAACCGGAGTTCAAAAACCCCTGAGGCTCCACTTGAGGTCGAGCTTGAGTTTCCGACTCCTGGTACCGGAAATCAGTTGGCCGACTTGATACTAAATCCAGGTCCATCCCCTTTGGTCATCCATGTCGAAGAGCACTTATCAGAGGTAGATCGTCGGGTTGAGCAGGAATCGGGTTGGGTCCATTTGGTACAGGCATTTTTGGATGAAAAGAATATAAAATGGCTCGGGGTTTTAGGTGCTTTAGGGGTCGTAGTTTCCTCTATAGTTCTGGTCGGTCGATACTGGGATCAATTTCCCATTTTTTTACGCTACTTTCTGATGATCGTTTACACAGCCAGTTTTTATCAACTGGGTCTCCTGGCTATCCGAAAACTGGAATTGAAGAAAACAGGCCAAATCCTTCTCATGATTACGGTCTTCTTACTCCCTCTCAATTTCATTTATCTGGAGCGCTTGAGATTGTTAAGCGAGTTAAAGGGTATTTTTATTTTTATGATAGGAGCGGGAGCACTGACTCTTCTTTCTCATCTAACCTTTAAGGAGATTCTGAACCGGGTTCACCCCTACCATCTTTTAGCCTTTTTGTCCCTGTCCGTGGCGAATACTCTCCTCCCAACCTTGAACCTACAACATCCTCCCACCAGCGTTTTTGTAGCCTTTTTGCTTTGGTTAATAGCCTTTATAGGAATCCATAGTACTACCAGATTTTATTTAAAAGAACCGGTCCTTTTCCAAAAACGTTATACCTTTTTCGTTGCCACCATCATTCTGTATGTTTACGTCCTGGTGCTTATGATGACCCTGGAAATTCCCTTTTCTTGGTATGGATTGATCTTAATGATGGTGAGTATTCCCTTTATTCAAACAGCCCACAGTTTGTTGGGGATTTTCCGGCAAAGCCATGGTCCTGAAGAGCCTCCTCCTATCGCCACGCTCATTCCTTATCTGGTCGGTTACGGACTCTCATTCTTAGCATATATATTTGCCTTTCAGAACCCCTATGCTTTCTTTTTCACGGCTTTAATCGGGTTAGGGCTTTACGGGGTATCGGCTTTTCAATATAAGCGGAAACTCTTTGCTTACTTAACCATCCTCTCGCTGGGTATCACTTACTTCTACTCACCGATTTTCTTTCAGGAAATAGCCCTCAGGGTGAGAGATACTGCGGCTGTTCAGTTGGGTTACCAACGACTCCCTTATCCTTTCTATGGTCTGACATTCATTCCTTTTAATGTTATCCTCATTGGAGTAGCCAGATGGTTGAGTCAAAGGGGTGAAGGGATACTTGCCGGCTGTTTCTACCGGGTAGGAACTCCCCTTTCGGTCATATTAATCATGGTTTCTTGTTTTGAGCTAAAAGCCGTGGTTATGGTCTCGGTCCTTTATGCGCTACTCTATGGAGTGGCGAGTTATCTCTTTAAGCAGCGATCTCTCATTTATCTCTCCCTTTTCTGTGTAATTCTTTGGGTTCTGTCCCTTTCGGAACTCCTTCCCATACCTCTTCCTTATCGGGGAATGACCTTTGCCTTGCTGGGGTTGATCTGGTTGGCTATTGGATTTTTCTTTCGGAACAGCCTGCCGTCTCCTATCTTTTCTGCAAGCATTCCGGAGAATCAATCCGATTCAGTTCAAGGCCTTGAGACGATCCTCCCTAAACTTTCCCGAATCGATCCTTTTCCGATCATGGCCGTAACTACTTCGCTGTTAGCCCTCTTCTTTCAGATCTCAAGCACTTTTCAGTTCACGGATTCCGCCCCTTCTTCACCCTTGGCTTCTTCCCAGCTCGGAATAACCGCCTTTCTTCTATCGATTCTCTATGGACAGGTCTCCTGTAGTCTGAGAAGTCCCTTCTTTCTCTATGTCTCTTCCCTATGTCTGATCCTATCCTTTTTTTCTACTTCTTTTGCTCTACAAGTTCCGCCGGTTCTACTCGGTTTGTTTTTATCTTTATATAGCCTTATCTTTTGGGGTATTGGTGAGCTGTTGCCCCACATCTTTCAACCTGTTTCCAGATCCGGGACCGACACCTCAAGAACCAATCCACGTTCCTCAGATTCTTTTATTTATCAAACAATCTTGGTTCTCGATTACTCGGCTCTGGCTTTATCTCCTCTTACCGTTGCCTTTTCCATTACTTGGGGAGGGGAGTCTTTTCTACCTGTTCTCACTTTACTGGGAGTTGCCTGGGGAGGGGAGTCTTTTCTACCCGTTCTCGCTTTACTGGGAGTTGCCTTACTTTATGTCCTCGCGGCTCTTCAATTTAAGAATCCCCTTTGGTGGTACCTCGCCATAGGGGCAGCAAATCTGGCCGCTTATTTGGGGGGGATCCATAAACTTCCCGTAAGCTACCGGGCTCTGGAATTTTCAGCTCTGAGCATAAGCTGGATGATAATTGGGTACGGACTGGGTAAGTTAAATCTCCTTTTGAAGAAACCTGATGAGGATCTAGACTATCTACGTCCTCTCTTTAATACTTTGCTCGTTCTGACCGGTTATGCGACCTTCCTCTATATAAATCAGATCTTCGGGGTTAAATCTCTGCAGGGTTCAGAATTTGAGGTTCCTCCTTCTCTGATGAATAATCACCTTATAACCGCCTTTTCTATAGGTTTCTCTTTTCTGCTCATGGCCGTTTTCTTCCAAAAAGGGGTTTTATTCTATCCGGCCGTACTGATCTTTTCAACAGGTATTTATCTGGGTTGGATAGGTCGATGGCCCGTTGAATTCCATTTTCTTCTGTTAACCCTGCTGGCATATTTTTGGGGTTTCATGGGTATGTGGGCCCATAGACGAGAAGTTGAGAGTACACTCGGGAAACTTTCCATCTCTCCGCCCTCAATTTCCCGCTCTTCTACCTTCTCGTTTCCCTATAAGCCTTTTTATCATATTTCTCTCGGCTTAATGTTGATTTTATTAATTGTGCAGACCTTCTGGACGGTGAGAACTCTCTTTTTATCTGCTCCTACGAACAGGTTTTTCTGGGGAGCGCAGCTATTTGCCACCGGTTTGCTGGGTATCGCTTATCTTGCTTATCTTCGGGTTTATCCTTCACTTGCTCTTCTGTATCTATCCTTATGGGCTTTTACTTTACTTCCTCTATGGGCCGTTTCTTTATGGGAGGGAACTCCAGAAGTGCTGATCAGGGTTCACGGAAGTACTCTTCTCTTAATGGCCTTTATTTGGCTGGGAATTTACCGGGCCTTATCCCAGAAGGATAGGGCGCAGGTAGGTCATCTTTTCCTTTCTCCCCTCCTCTCCCTTCCGGAGAAGGGGAGGCGCGAGATCCCTGGGCGGATCCTGTCACCCTTTTTTGAATTTTCTGTTTTTTTATCTCTAGGAGCCCTCTTAGGGAGTCTGTGGACCTTTCATCTTACCTCAGTACTTCTCCTCCTTCTAACTGGAGTCCTTCATCTCTTGTGGGGAATGCAGGTTAATCAAAAGGGCTGGATCTACGCGGCTACCCTGGAATTCACTCTAAGCTTTTATTACTTGCTGATAACCTGGATGACCCCGCAAATTCATACCTTTGATCAGATATCATTGAGTGAGCTACTTCCTGTTTTGGTCCCCCTGGGATTTTTGTCCCTTATTTTATCCTATTTCTGGCTGAATATGGGTAAGAGCATAAAGGAGTTTAAGACCTTTGGGCGGACCACCGAATTCTTTTATGGAATCTCCTTATTTCTTTCCCTTATGGCCGGACTCTGCGTGGGACTATCAACCCTTTCCCTGGAGATGGCTCCTTTCGATCTGATTCTGGGGGTGATTATCCTGGGTTCTATAGCCGTCCTTCATTTCTGGTTAGCCTACCTTCTCCAACAAGAATGGATTGTTTATTTAGGGGAACTCACCTTGCTGGGTCTTTATGGGTATCTGAGAATCACCCAGGTGATTCAAACCCTTTTCTGGGGTAAAATCGTATTGATCGGTCTAAGTTTCTTTCTCCTGTGGGTGAATATAAAAACTCAGCAATATCGACTTAGAATTTTTCAACGGCCCGCTTATCTTACTTCGGTGATGATGCCGGGTCTATCGGTAGCTTTAGCCGTTTGGCATTCCTTCTCTGAAGAGAGTTTTTATGATCAAATTACCGTCATGAACCCCTTTATCATCGCCTGTGCAGCGTCCTACTATGCCTTGCTTGCTTTCCAGAAAAAGAACAGAGAATTCGCTTATCTGGCTGCAATTCTTTACGATGGGGCCATGTTTTTACTCTGGACCGATCTTCAACTCTCCGATCTCCAATTTTATTTTATTCCCGTAGGATTAACCATCCTTTTCATTGCTCAGATCCATAAGGATTCGTTGGGCCGGGAAAATCTCTCGCACCTTCGCTCTTTCGGCTCTCTGGTTATTTATGCCTCACCAGCCTGGTCCGTTGTAACCAGTGGTAGTGATGTCCATGCTTTAAGTTTAGCCATACTTAGCTTCCTGGGTATTGGGATAGGTATTGCTTTACGTATTCGGGCTTTTCTGTACCTGGGCACGATCTTCCTGGTCATGGACCTTCTGGCTCAGGTTGTGATCCAGAGCTATCAAAATTCCCTCTTCAAATGGCTTTGTATTCTCCTGACGGGTATTCTCATCATACTTTTAGCGGCTTTTTTTGAGAGGAAACGAGAAAAGGTACTCCAGAAAATAGAAGATTTAGCAAAGGTTTTGGAATCCTGGGAGTAGATCTGATTTCTGCGAATCTACTTTTACTGCGAAATATGAAGTAATTGCGAAATTTCTCTACTAACCCTGTCTTCTCAGATTTATCTCCTTGACTCTTCCAGATAAGCCGGGTATTTTATACGTGGTTTGATAGGGTTGAATGAAAAGTAATTTTCTCAACTTCCGGAGGTTTTACGGCAAAGGAACCTCCGGTTCCTGGCTTTAAGCAGTTTGCTAAAACTTCGAAACTTTGTCGGTCGTATCAACTTGGATGGTAGAGAGTAACCTGTCAGGGCGAGCCCCTGCATACTTAAGAGTAACCCGCGGAAAGCAATCTATCGCCCTGACAGGTTGGTCATTCAGTCACAATCTGTATTACAGCAGCTCCTAAAAGTATGCCTGTTCAATCTTTTTCTTTTCAGCTCAAAACCCAAGGGTTCAGTGACGTTCATGACCTGACTTCTAGAGTTCAAGGCTTACTTAAAAGCTCGGGACTCACCCATGGAATTGTAACCGTGTTTGTTCCCGGATCAACAGCCGGAATCACAACGATTGAGTTTGAAAGTGGGGTTATCGAAGATCTCAAAAGGGCGATCGAACGGATAGCACCCCAACATATTCATTATGATCACAATGCACGCTGGGGGGATGGGAATGGATTCTCCCATGTTCGCGCAGCCCTTTTAGGTCCTTCTCTGACCATACCCTTTACCCAGGGAAAGCTTCAACTCGGAACCTGGCAACAGATTATTTTGATCGATTTTGACAATCGGCCTCGTCACCGAGAAATCCTCGTACAAGTCGTAGGGGAATAAGTCCAAAACTTATGCTTCCCCATCCCAGTAGTCCATCCTGGCATCGGTTCGTAGAAACATATGTAAAGTTCTCTGCTCTTTAGGTCCCCCCGGAGCAGAGCCCGCAAGAATGCCGACCTTACCGGAGTCTGGATAGACGATGACATCGGGCTCGATCATGGTCGAAAAGCATAAGTAACGTAAAGGTCGATCGGAGGTATTAATGACCTGATGGGCTCCTTCCTGGGTGCTGGGTAAGGCGATGTAATCCCCCTTTGAAATGGTTACTTCCTTTCCCCCGATCCGGAGAGTCCCCGAGCCTTCCAGGACATAGATGGCTTCTTCGTTGGCACAGTGATAATGATAAGGAAAGGATTTACATCCTGGAAAGACTTCATACAGGCTGCAACCGAGTTTGCGGTTGCCTGCGGCCGCACCCAGTTGTTTACGACGAAGACCATAACTAAGGCCATGGGATTGTTCGGTCCATGGAAGGTCCTCTTCATGGAGAACATAGGGAGAACGGTTCATCCTGTTTTCCTCCTTTTAAGCAATTCGATATTTATTGAATCCTTCCTTACTAAACTCTACGCCGTGTCCAGGTCTTTGAGGAACCTGCATCATCCCGTTTTTGACTTCCACAGGATGGACGATCACTTCATTGAGACTTTCCACAAAAACCTGAATATATTCCAGATAGAGGGCGTTGGGGATGGCGGCCAGAACATGAACCATCAATTCGATATAAAAATGCGAGGTAACCGGCAGGTTCCAGGTATCGGCCAGGGTACAAATTTTCATACATTCGGTGATTCCTCCATTTCTCATGGGATCAGGTTGGACGATATCAATGGCCCCGGCGGTTAACAGTTCCCTGAAAGCGTACCGGGTAAATTCCATTTCTCCGGCAGCTATGGGAACATCTAAGGCAGCGGCGACTTTAGCCATACCGGGAATATCGTTGTTAGAAACTGGCTCTTCCAGAAAGTAAATATTATACTCTTCGAGTCGCTTCCCTATCTGAATTGCTTCCGCAGGTCGCCAGGCCTGATTGGCGTCGACCATAAGATGAATATCATCCCCAATAGCTTCCCGAACCGCCTTGACGCGTTGAAGATCTTCCCTGTAATCTGGTTTTCCTACCTTAATTTTAACGGCCTTAAAGCCTTGTTCAACAAAGTCGGTAACCTCTTGGATGAGTTCTTCCAGGGACCAGGATAAATCAATTCCGCTTCCATAGACCGGAAGTTCGTCCTGGCAGCCACCCAAGAGCTTATAGAGGGGCTTTCCGGTGGCTTTACCTACAATATCCCAAAGAGCGGTATCGATGGCCGAAATTCCCCAATAAGCTAAGCCTTTTTGGCCGTAATAATAACTTTTAGCCCACAGATCTTTTCTGATTTTTTCAATGTAAAAAGGATCCTTACCGACCACTACCTCTTTCAATTCGGTGTCCACGACACTCTTCATCGCCCGAGAACCTCTTCCCTTTTGATAGCCCATGGAACCCATATGGCCGGTTCCCGAGATGCCTTCATCGGTATGGATCTGTACAACAACCCAGTCTACAACGTTATAGGCTGTTCTGGAGTTTCCCAGGGTTCGTTTTAAAGGAACGGATAAAATAGAACATTCCACATTGGTGATTTTCATGGTCTTAAACCTCCTGTGAAGTAAACCAAGATCGTAAAGGCGATTTGATTCCTTTAGTTTTTATCCTATTTTAGTAAGGTTTTATCATTTCACCGTTTCAGCCACCATCAAGCTCGATGGACCGGCCAAAGGTTTTTGTTCCAATACCCGCCACCCGCTCTGTTGAAGCCATCCCCGAGCTTCTTCCTCACTATAGATATCTCCTCCTCCCGTATTGAGCAGGAATTCACCAGCCATCAATGCGGCAAATAGAGGCTGAGTATGGGTTGGGTCGGTCCAGAAGTCCACCAATAACAGACGAGCGCCATCGGGTACTCGCCCACGAATACGCCGAAGTAATTCGAGGTTACATTCTGCTGAGAATCCATGGATCACATTGGCGACAATAACGACATCATGCCCATCGGGAATAGGATCTTTGAAAAAATCCCCTTCCACAATAAGGTTCGCCGAGGAATACCTGTCCGTTGAGCCAGCTCATCCAAAGTAGCCGGTCCTTCGGCCAGCTTCTCGAATAGACCTATCTCATTCGCAGCAAACAGGTGCTTGGCTGCCATAAAACCGGTGGCAACTTGAAAGATAAGGTCTGGCGTAACATCAGACATAACTTACTTCCTTTCATGGAATCCTCTTCAAGTAAATTCGTCAAACTTCTTTTAAGATAGTCAAAAACGCCCTACCCGAAGAGGTTCTTTAAGTTTCCAGATAATATTCTGATAAAACTTGACTTGTCCTGCTTCCAAAGGATTATCCTTTTCGGCTTCCCGGCTAATGTCCATAGCTTAATCAGTATTTGTTTAGCGTCCAGCGTCATGAGGTGTCGAACACCGGTGGTGATAGGAGCTTGGGGGGCCTGGGGCGGTAAGGACGGAAGCCAGGTAGTCGAGCGCCCCTCGCTCCTGCTGCTTGAGGGTCGCAAGGACGCTGGCCAAGGCCGCATGGGTGCGGGCGCCCCGACGGGTCTTGTTGCAGCCCCCCGTCTTGCGGACCATCACCGCGGGGCGGAGGGCCCGTTCGGCACGGTTGTGGGTCGCCTCCGCCCCCTCGACCCGGAGGAACCGCAGGAGATGCCGCCGTTGCTTGCGGAGCCGCTTGGCCCAGCGCGCATGGTCCGGATCGGTGAACCGCCGCCCCTCCGCGATCAAGGCGTCCAGCTTGGCTTCGAGCCGCTGGACCTTGGCCGCCAAGGTCGCGGCCTCCCGCTGGGGCCGCTCGTCCCGGAGCGCCAGGGCCTCCCGCAACACCTGAGCCAGCTCACGGGGGAAGTGCACCGCCCCCCGCGTCTTCTCCCCCTGAAGCTTCGCCAGCTCGCGCAGGAAATGGGCGAAGTACTTCTGCTGGAGCCATTCGCCCAGCGCCGGGTGGTCATCGGCCCGGAAACCGTCGGCGACCCAGACACCGGCCAACCTTCGCCCCAGGACCTCGACTACCACCTCATGGGACCGGCGCTCATCGATCGTGGAAACCGTCACCGTCCGGCTGGTGAAGACCCACAGCCAGGCCGAAAGCCCCCCGACCCGCCAGCCCGTCTCATCGGCATGGACCCCGGCCGAGTCCCGGATCGCCTCGACCAGCTCCTGATCGACCGGCTCAGCCTTCGCCGCCAGCCGCTCCTCACGCCTGGCAGAGGCCTCCGGCGGTCACCTTCAGACCGAAGGCCGTCTGCAACAGCTCGGCGATCTTCCTATAGGGGATGCCCAGCCGATGCTTCCACTCCGCCGCCAACGCCTTGGCCCTCGGCCCCACGCTCACCCCCGCCGCACCAGTCGCCGATGAGACCTGTCGCGGATGGCGCGAGCGCGCCCGCTTCCGGCACCGGGGACCATAGCCGCTCTCGGTCCGAAACCGCCAGACCGCCGGCTTGACCTCCGGCAGGTCTACTTGCACTTGTTCATGGGAAGCCCGGTCCTCCAAGGGGCCCCCACAGTCGGGACATGCCTCCAGCGGGACGACGATGGTTTCGTCGATCGCCTCCTCCGGAGGCACCAGCCGGAAGGTGAAGAGGCCTTTCCCCCGACGACGGCCCGGAGGCTTCGGATTCGGCTTCGGATCGTCCCGGGAGAAGGGCGCTGCCTGCCGACGGCCCCGGCGAAGCTCCGCTTCCAAGGCGGCGATCTTGGCCTGCACCTCTTCCAGCTTGGCCTGGACGGCCTCCCATCTGGCCCGAAGCGTCCGACAGTTGGGACATTCGGTCGTCATGGCGCTTTATATAGCACATCAGGAGACGCTAAACAAGTACGTTCCTCCTTTTGCAACTTGGGTGGTCATGCTGTTTCCCCCGCGCGCTTCTCCGCGCGCCACGCGCATCGAGTTCAACATCGGCACGTACATCACTGCAAAGCCAAACTTCCCCCTCACCGCGTCACCCCGCGCAAGTACAAGTACAGCGCCTCCAATTCCACGTCATCCAGCCGGGCGATGAAACGCCACGGCATCACATCGGTTGGCTTGGCAGCCGCAGCCTTCGTTCGCACCAGACTGAAAAACTCGTCTTTGGTTAAAGCGGACGTAAATCCCCGAATGTCCGGCGCGGGTGGATTCGGCGGTGGCACGTTGCCGTCGAGTTTGGGACCGTGACAGCCGCTGCAGTCCATAAACCCTAGCACGTACCTGCCATATTCAGCATTTGCGGCTTTGGGCGGCGCGGTCACCGGGCTAACCGACGATGGCGTATCCCAGGGTATCAAACCCGCTCCGACGAACAGCGCAGTCAGGATGGTGGGATTGAACTCCGGTGTCTCCCCTTTTACAGGCGGGGAAGTACGCAAGTATGCGATGACCGCCAGCGCGTCTTCATCGCTCAAGGATTGCGCTCCCTTTAGCGTAGCCATTATTGTGGCGCGGTTATTCTTGTTTACACCGGTGCGAATCAGCCGGAAGAGGTCGGTGTCCGACCAGTCTTTCAGTTTGCCTGCCGGCGTGAGATTCCCTCCATAGATGTCGCCGAGCGGGAGCCCCATCTCCTCGCTCAGGTTTTTTCCGCCGCTCAACGGCAGTTCGCCGCTGCGGGAATGACAACCCGCGCACAGCGCCGCCGCGAGATGTTCGCCGCGCTTGATCTACTCGGGCGTGCCGCGCACGGTTACCGTTGGCACGGTGACGCTGCGCGGCGAGTAAATCTTGTACAAGCCGATCGTGCCGACGACGGTCAGCAGTGCGAGGATGAGCGTGAGCAAGCCGGCGAGGATGACGCCGGGCCACTTCACCCAGGCGCGTTGCGCGCCCCACGCACGGCGCACGAGCCAGGCGAACAGTATGACGAGCGCGACGAGAACCAACAGACTGATGATGGTGCCGATCATATTCAGTGAACCTCCGAAAGTGCGACCGCCGTCAGCCGACCGCCGTCAGCCGTCGGCGGTCACTATTACGCTTCCAGCAATTTCTTCAAGTTGTCGAGCGACGTTTGCATCTGTTTCTGCAGCGTACCGGCGAGGACTGGATCGGCTAACTTGAAGAATCCGCCCGGCTGGAATTCCACGAAAAAGCGCACTCGCGTGCCACCGTCGGCGGGTTCGAACTCAAACCTGCCCTGGAGCGGAAACGGTCCCGAAGTGGACCGGTAGGTCGAACCTACGCCCGTTGGACCGCTCGAAGTTTGCTTCGCTTCGACAAGCCCTTCTTGCCAGTTGGCGCGCGTATTGAGATCTACCACGTACGCAAACACCTCCGCCAGGGGACGGTTGATGATGATACTCGTTTCTACTTTGATCATTGTCCTTACCTCCTTTCATCCTTGAATTTGGTATTGCCTCCTCGCGCCCTAGGCGTGGGCACAAGTTCAGGGACCCGTTTTCTGCCAGAAAACGGCCCCTGGCCCACTCTGCGTCTACAGGTAGCGCGCTGCCGCCATCGAGCCTACGGTGAGCAGAATCAAGACGAAATCCATGCGACTCAACGTCTCGATTCGCGCATTCAGCCCCGCCAGTCTGCGCGCTTCGTCAGGGGTGGGAGCGCGCCCCTCGAAACTCTTGGCGAGTTTCTCGATTTGCATTCCGGTCGGGGCCATCACACCAAAGTCGATAACCATAGCAGCCAGGGTCGTAACGAACCCCACCAGCATCGCCCAGCCCCACGCGGTGGCGAGCAAGAGATTTAGTGTGCCCCAGCGCATAATTAGTGTCATCGCTACTCCGGTAAGCAAGACGATGACCGAACTGAGCATCATCCATGGAGTCATTACCGGCATCAGCGCCTTCATCACCGGGTTCTGGATGCCAGGCCCGAGACGCTTGAGCCTGGGTTCCAAGATCAAAGTGCTGAAGATGATCGTCCCAGCCCAGAACACGCCAAAGACGATGTGGAGTATCCGTAGTACGAGTATTAGAGAAGTCATCGTTATCTCCTTTCTGGCTTGTTGATATAGTGAGACTTGCGCGGGGGCGCGTCACTGATGCCCCCCGCTGCCCGTCAGTGCTGCCCCGGCGGCGGGACGGCGCCCAATTGCTGCATCAGCCCTAGCATATCCGTCACGGCCCAGCGTTCAACGGCTTTCCCGTCCTGCCACCGTATGATTTCGATGAAATTGACAGTTACCTGCTTGCCGGTGGCAGCGATCCCCATGAGTTCCCCCTTGTGCGTGCCGGTGAATATGACTCGGCTCGCAACCTTGTCGCCTTCGGCGATTATGTCCTCGGCGGTCATTTGGATGTCGGGGAATGCACCATGATACATCTGGATCGCTTGTTTGACGCCCTGGGGGCCTGGAGGCTGTCCTGGCGGGGCTGAGTGGTCAACAAAGTTGGGAGCCACGAGTTCGTCCACCACAGACAGGTTGCCCTTGTTCACGACCTCCTCGATGAAACGTCGCACTAAGGCTTTGTTGTCTTGAGCTGACATAGGTATCCCTCCTTTCGTTTGAGAGATATGCACTGAACGACGTTATGCTGGGCGGGCTAACGGTCGGGTTCAGCCGCCGAGCGGAGTGAGGTCGGCTGCAACCCGTTGTTATTAGAATGTAGTTGCGGTTGGGCGCGGAAAGTGGTATCCTGTTGCCGATGAGTGACGGGAACGCATCGGGAGTACGGAGCGTGTGGGCGAGCCGTTGCGGCCTATGGGAAGGTCTTGGACCAAGCCTGTTTGTGTTATGTGGCTCCCCGTCGGATACTCTCATCTGGGATGCTCCTGGTAGCAAGCCCGTATCGGTAGTTGTCACCCTGTGCCCCGAATCCGTGTCCAACCGATCCCATTCTACCTCAAGGAGGCGCTCATGGACAATGTACAGATCACTCGTTTCGTCGGCATTGACCTGCACAAGCACTTTGCCGTGGTGGCAGCGGTTGATGCCCAGCAGCAGCTGGTGCTCAAGCCCACTGGCCGCATCAGCCTCGACGACTGGCCGGCCTGGGCAGCGGCCCATCTCGGCCCCCAAGATGCGGTGGTGGTGGAGGCCACCAGCAACGCCTGGTGGTGTTACGACATCGTGGCGCCCTTGGTCGGCCGCGCCGTGGTCGCCAACCCGCTCCAGGTCAAGTGGATCGCGGCAGCCGCCGTCAAGACCGATAAGCACGATGCGGTCAAATTGGCCAAGCTGCTGGCCGCTAACTTGATCCCGGAAGTCTGGGTGCCGCCAGCGCATGTGCGCGAGCTGCGGGCCTTGCTCGCCCATCGCCACGCGCTCGTCAAGCAACAGACAGCAGCGAAAAACCGGCTGCACAGCCTGCTGCACCGCCACCATCTGACGCCGCCCGCCGGCGATCTCTTCGCCGCCCAGAACCGGACCTGGTGGGCCGAGCTGGATGTGTCGCCCAGCGAGCGTTTGCGTGCCCAGCATGATGTGGCGACCCTGGCCCGGCTCCAGGAGCAACTGGCTGCCGTAGAGGGGGAGCTGGCCCGCCTCAGCCAAAGCGAACCCTGGCGCGCGGCGGCGCCCTTCCTGATCCAGTTGCCAGGTTTTGCCCTGGTCTCGACCATGAGCGTGCTGGCCGCCATCGGCGACATCAACCGCTTCCCGGACGCTAAGCACCTGGTCGGCTATGCCGGGCTGGGCGCCGGCGTCCATAACAGCGGCGAAGTGCACCGGGAGGGCCCGCTCACCAAACAAGGGCGCCGCGACCTGCGCCGGGTGCTGATCGAGGCGGCCTGGAGCGCAGTGGCCACCCATCCGCACTGGAAACAAGAATTTATGCGCCTCTGCCGGCGCAAGCCGCAAGGGGTCGCCATCGTCGCCATCGCCCGTAAGCTGCTGGTGGCGATCTGGCATGTGCTCGCCGAGCGCGCCGCCGATCGCCATGCCGACCCGGTGATGGTGGCCACCAAGCCATGCCCTGAGCCTGTCGAAGGGTTGATGCGCTGGGCGTGGGAACTGACCCCTGAGCAGCGGGGCGGTCTCACCACCCGGCAATTTGTGCGCTACGGGCTCATGCGCTTGGACTTGGGCCACGACCTGACCGGCTTCCGCTACGGCGGTCAGCCGCGCGGCCTGGCCACCGAGGCCGAGATCCTGGCTCGCTTCCCGGAACTGGCACCACCGGCCTGAACCGGTAGCGGTCACTAACGCAGAATACCTGTCCCTTTGACACCCGCGCAGCACTCAGCGGCGTCGGGCAGGCGGAGCTTTGCCTTTCGCCGGGCCGGTCGGGCAGAACGAGCCGCACATGATTTTTAAGGTGCAGGGACTTGACAAGTGCAACTCATCGGTAGCCTGCTTTCCCGCTGCCCAAGGATAGGCCGACCTCCTGTATCAGCGAGGAGGCCAACGCTCGGGGAAAGGGCAGCCCCCAGGGAATCTCCGCTTCGAAGATAGGGACACTTGCCGCGATCCGTCCCAGAAAATCAAGCCGGCGCTGGCAGCGCTCCCTCTGCGCTGATTCCTGCATTCGCGGATATGCCATCAGGTAGAGGAGTGACTTGTCTCGCGGAATGCGTTCCACCTCGACCGCGTCGCAATTGTGTGACAGATGCGGAATGACAATCGCGCCTAGAAGGGGCATGGATGGACTGACCCCCAAATTCACGGCAACCCGATCATCGGGTGTGGCTTCAAGCATTGTTTCGGGAAAATTGAAGAGGGCGACGGCATTCTTGTGAAGCCGGAGTTGCCCTGTGCCCGGAAAACAGCGCCAGCCTTGGCCATTCGGCTCAAGGCGCAACAGATCATCGGTGACCAACCGCGTGCCGTTGATGCAGAGCAGTGCGGCAACAGTGGACTTGCCCATGCCCGACCCACCCAAAAACGCGAGCGCCAAGCCGCCCATCTCCACCGCACTGGCGTGCAAGACGCACTCGCCCGCTAAGGTGAGCACGCAGGCAATGACGTTGCCTACAATCAACAGCCCGGCAAGGTCAGGATGGACATCGGGAGCAAGATGGACACGGGCCGAACGCAGGTCGTAGTCAATCCAGAATTCGCCGGTCTGATGAAAGAAATAGACATAGCCGCTCCCGTTATCTGTGAGGGTATAGCCGCGTCCGTTGTCGAGGAGCAACTGTGCCAGAATCGCTCCGGCGGGCGCAGTATCAGAAATCGCCTTGCGCTCGCCCCAGCAGACTCGCAGATCGTACGGGGGCAGATCGCTTTGGGCGATGGGCGCGGGCAAGGCAATCTCAGAATGAACACGCAGTCCATAGAGATTGTATACTCGAGCGTTATCTTTCATCGGCGTTGAACCTCCAGATGAGGGAATGCCGTGTATTGCGACACACCCTTAGCCCCGATGAGGATCTTGCCATCGCACTCCACCCAGGCGTGCGCCCTCAGCCGTCTGTTTTCGTCTTTGGCTACGCCGATGCGGAGCCGCGACGCGAAGCCGCGACGCGCCAACATCGCCTGCGCGGCCAGCGATTGCACCAGGCAGCTTCTGGCTCCCGGCAGATAGCGACTGACAGCACAGATCGCCCACGCAATTCGTTCCGCGGGCAACACGTTATTTTCACGTCCATTGTCTCGCGTCACAACCCTTAGAGGTAAACGTTTGAGGAGTTGCTGGAGGGGAAGCACCCACAAGCTGACCCGCATCGCAGCGAGGTAAAACAGCGCGCTTATCAAAAGACCGCGTTCGTCCGAGGTGAGATTCAGGAATTTAACGAGCATCTTCATTCTTGACCCCGATGAGTCCTTCCTTTGCCATTTCCTGCAAGAGCGCCAGCAGGTCATGCTCGCCGCGCTCGGGCTCCACATCATAATCACGCAAAATCACTGATAGAATATCTCTGACCGTTTTTGGCTCCTGGATCATTTCCCAAATCCGTGCGCCGACCTCCTTGAGCGAATAGTATTCTTCTCGTGCCAGACCCAGGATAACCGTCTCATCACCCAGGTCGGTGGACACCTGGTCTGGACTTCTTACGATGATGGAATCAAGTGAGATTGTGGACATGGTCAAAACCCCTTATGTTCCTTTATGTCGGTTGAAGAATTGACTCACCAGGCGCGGACCGTACTGGACTGCTATTCTCACCGGGCGGATGACATAGTACAAAGGGAAGAGTGCGTCAGGCAGCGGCAGGAAGCTTCGATCGGTCGGAGTGGGAACCGTTAATAGTTGGAGCCAATGGCGGAGCGAGTAGGCGCGGCGATCCGGCGCACGGTCTATCAGTTGCAATTGCAAAGACACCCCTTTCCACGGTTTGAAAAGTTGAAGCGGTCCCTCGAAGAGACGCCATTTGACCTGCTCGGCGAGTTTCGCCGTCTGCGGGCGCAGCGCGCTTTTTGCTCGATCTCGGGCGGCAGCGGCGCACCGAGAATGTCCTTGGTGAGGAAAATTCCCAGAAACAACATGCGCTGGCCTCGGGCGATCTTTGCCTGGGCCAAGACCCGCTCCCAATCCAGCGCAGGATGACTTCTCACCAATTGCGCCACATCGCACAGCCACTGCAGGCGGAGCCAGAGATGGCGTGAGCCATGCACGCAGAGAAACAGCAATAAATCTTCGGGCGAGAGGGTGGTCGCCTGTGCGCCGCCAAAGGATAACGATTCACACCGTTCCCAAATGCCTTTGAGATCCGGGTGAAAGGGGAAATCCTCCGGCATGATATTCCAGTGCAGTTCGACCACCATCTCAATGTTCTCTTTGGCAAGCACGAAGGATTCGTGGAACGCGTGTTGGTCTTTGCGCTGGTATCCGAGGGAAAGCACAAGTTTCTTGGCGGCCGGCATGTCTTGTCGGCGCACCAAAATATCCAGGTCGTCAAAGTGGCGCCGGGCCGGGTCGCCGTAGAGCAAAACCGCCAACGCGGGACCCTTCAGGGCAATCGCCGGAATCCCTTGCGCTTCCAACTGCTTGAGCAGGCGCAGCAACTCGCCGGTCAAGAACAGACTGCGACTCGAAACGATGCGCACGTATGCCCCCAAGTCAGCAAGCACCGACGCAGGCACTCCCTGCGGACAGCCATTGCGCAGCGCGCGATCAAGCAGCGGCGCGACGCGGTGAAACGCGGCGAGTGGGACGAGGGAGGTCCAATCTACATCCTCGCTCGGCGGTTTCACCGGCGGCGTTCGTTCCGCCGCCAGGAACGCCCGCAAACAGGTGACGAGGAATTGCCGGGTAGACTTTGATGCCGTTGCCATCATCGCCAAACACGCACCTCGCTCTGGTACCCTGTCACACCCGCTTGGTATAGGCAAGCCATATCTCATTTGCCAGGTTCAGGAACAGACAACATGCGACAAAAACAGAGCCTCTCGCTTCATTCAACGGTTACCACTTCACGCATGACGGTATCAGGGAGACTGCGTAAGGCATCTTGCCTTCGATCTTCAAGAATTAATTCAATGGCTTCCCTGAGACTTTCCAGACATTCCTTGCGAGTTCGCCCTTGTCCATTTGCTCCAGGAATTTCTGCACAGTAGGCAATATACCAATCTCCCTCTTTCTCAATAATAGCGGTGAACTCGTTGTGCATAGGCTTTTCTTTTCTTCTCCTCATAACGCTAGTCCTTATACTCAATCCTCGCGAAAAGTTCAAGAAAGGAGCGATTTGCCTCTAACGCCATCGAGCTGAGCAGCGCGGTATGCCGCGTTCGCTCCAGCCGCTGATTAGACGTGTTTCATCGTCCAAGGTCAAACTCCTTTCTTCTCCATATATCCAAACCGCTGCATGACCTCGCCGTGATCGCGGATAATGCGCGCGATCTGGTCGCCATTCAATTCCTCGCGCCAACTGCCCGCTTGGCCTTTACGGAAGAACGCTGGCATCCCTGACGGCTTCTCCTTGAATCCACGCGCGCGTTCCTGCGCCTGCACATTCTCAAACGCCGACAACCGAACGGCGCGCTCGACGCGCGCCTCCTCATATTCCCAACCGATGAAGCGCACCGCCGCGCCAAACGTTTCCAGCGGGCAATTCAGCATATCTTCATAGCGCATCACGTGGACGCGAATCTCGTTTTGCTCAAGCCAACTCAAGGCATGCTCGCTCCACGTGAGCAGCTTATGCCTCACCTTGCGTTTCACGCGGTTCGTCTCTCCATCCGGTGCGAAGTCGGGCTGCGCCATCAACGCAATTGTAGCATCCATGCTTTTCCCCAAGTGATGGGCAAACGAGACCGCCACGTCCAGCGGATTGCGCACAAGGTAAATCGCACCGCGCGTGACATCCGTGGGAAAGAGCGGTTCGCCCATATCATTCAGCGTGTACGCATCGTGCGCCTTCAGAATGAGGGTCTCTGCGGGCTTGGCCGCCGCTTGGCGATACACGGCAGGGCGATAGCGGTCAATTTCATTCGCAGACAGATCGGATGACTCCACGCCCAGTGCGTCGTCAAAGAGAGCGCGACTGCTGGCGTTGTATCCAACTTCCAACGCGTTGATGTCGGCGGGCCGTCCATCGTCGCGCTTGAAATTTTCCAAAAAGACCCGCAGCCACGTATTGCCCACTTTGGGATAGGAGGCGAGCCAGATGATTGGATTCATAAACAGAAATCCTCCTCAGTGTGTGAATCTAAGAATTCCGAACTCAGAAAGATGCGCTTCACAGAGAGTTTATGCAGACCTGCCTCGAGCACCGCCTGGGCGAGCACTCGGGCACAAGAGGGATAGGCTCTAAGGAGTGTGGGTTTGTGAGTTTTCAGCATTTCAAGCTGAGTCTCCACTTGGGCAAAAGGCGTGGACTTTTGCGTCCGGAGAATCCTGCACTTCTGCAGAAGTGCTGGGAAGCGTTCGTACCCTGGACCGATGTTGAGGATGCGATCGGTAAAACGAGCACCGTTGAGCCGCCAAGCTCGAAAACGAGCAAGACGTGTAAGATCCTCCAGGTCACGTGTTCGGTAGATAGTAAGCGGCACCCCGGAGGAACCGGAGGTACGATATCCGATACATTGATCCAGGGGGACCTCGGAGGAGATGATCTCCTCGGTTGTTAACTGCTGAAGATCCTCACGTCGAGTCACCGGAATCTTCCGGAGATCCCGAACGCCCTGGATCTCTTCAGGACGCAGTCCAATTCTGTCAAAGAGATGACGATAGTAAGGAACTGTACGATAGGCGATGGAAACAAGCCGTCGTAGACGCGCGTCTCGATCACGCTCGATTTGGTCAGAACTCTTCCAAGGAGCCTGAAGAAGCCACCGGTATGTTCTCAGAGCGTGCAGGTATCGGTGAAACATCATGGTCTATCCTCCTTCTTCCATCGCGAGACTGCCTGGCAACGGTCCATGCGCATCCCGGCGGCCAGCGCAGGCCCCTTGAAAGGGGCAAAGTCAATTCGTGTCAAAATTTATGCTACAGTCCACTAGAACCAGGCAACTGACGATGATCTCTATGTTTGCAGTTTTTAGCTCAAAAAGAGTTGAGGGCATGTCGTCCTCTGTGGTACTTGATAAGGTGATAACCCCAAAGTACCAAGGAGGGACGAGCCATGCCCCTTCCTATCATATGCCTGG
>JAUQPW010000155.1 GCA_030550175.1 bacterium | reverse complement strand
TCTATGATGCGATTTATTTTTCAAACCGACCAGGCTTAGCATATTCAAAACTTCTGATTTGCTTGTACCGTTACGAATTCCGTTTATTTTTAAAGCCATCTCAACATTTCCAAAAGCCGTGAGGGTTGGAAGCAAATTGAATCGCTGAAAAACAAAACCGATTTTCTCTCGCCGAATCCTGGTTAACTCACAATCCCTGGCTTGGGATAAATCCATGTCATCCAGAATAACCTGACCGGAGGTGGGATGCAGCAGACCTCCCAATACGTGAAGAAGCGTCGATTTACCACATCCTGAAGGTCCCATAATGGCCACAAATTCCCCTTCCTGAACTTCCATATGGATACCCCGGAGGGCCGGCACGATAACCTTCCCCACCTGATAATTCACTTTGAGGTCGATGGCTTTTAAAATCGTCTTCATACTATTCATATCTGAGAGCTACGATAGGGTCTAATTTCACGGCTCGGAAGGCAGGATAAAAAGAACCCAACAGACCACCCAAGGTCCCTACGAGCCCAGAGATTAAAATCCAGGAAAGCGTAATTTCGATGTTGAGAAGGGGATAAAAAGTTTGAATAATCTTTCTTGCCGCAAAAGCCAAACCATAACCGACCAGGACGCCCGCCACACAGAGCAATACAGACTCCAGAATAATATTACCCATGATAAACCCCTTCGAGGCCCCTATTGCCTTTAAGATTCCTATTTCACGGGTACGTTCCAGAATCGTTGTATACATGGCCAGAAGGATGACTAAAAAACTGATGAACAGGGTTGCAGACGTAATTCCCATGAGTAATTCATTTAATCCCACAATGTTCTGCATCATGGTTTCCACAAAGGTTTCCAAAATATACGCTTTTAAACCTTTTACCTGCTGTTCAATTTCATTGGCGACCTGTTTGATTTGACTCAAAGATTCTGCCTTTACAAAAAATAAAGAAACCCGTCCTTCTTCATCCATAGCCCTTTGAAGGGTTTCTAAAGGCATAAAAATTCTGGCTCCGACACCGGCTTTACTGATTCCGACTATGGTATAGGAAGTACCCAAAAGATCCAAGGTAGATCCTACATCCAGATGATGAGCTTCTGCCAGCCGGCTATCTACCACAATCTCTTCCCCTTGTTGGACCATGCGCCCTTTTAAAATTTCCAGATGGTTTCCAACCTGGTTAAAACTCTCGGGTTGTATCCCATAAACGAGATTAATACTTCCATAGATCGATGCGGTCCAGGTTATAACCGGAGTAACTGCTTTAACCCCCGGAATAGCCTGAATTTTCTCCTGTAATTTGATCGGAATAACCCCACTTTTTAAACCTAAAAATACAGAAGAATCCGCACGCTGAACCAAAATATCTGCACCAATATTCTCGATGCGTCGGGCAGTATCGTTCACCGTGCCTTTCGCCATACCGATCAAAATAAGCAACATGGTAATACCCAGGGCAACGGCGAGGATACTAATCAGACTACGAACCCTCCGCTGTAAAATATTGGATAAAGGTAGATTAGCCATAACATGGCGGGCAGCAAGGGGTGAGCAGGGAGCATAAGATCAACCGATGGCCATTACAGATCTTATCTTGTATTTTCTTCCTATTTTTTTCTACCCACTACCCGCTGCCTTTAATTCTCTAATTCGACCACCTTATGATCCTTAGGTAAAGAAAAGGTAAACATCTTGGGATTCAAATCGGTATTGATTTCAACCTCCCGAAAGATTAAAGCTACTTCAATGCCCTCCCAGGGTCTTTGAATGGTCACCCGATAAGGGAATTGAATTTTTTCGACCTTTTCATAGTTGTCGTAGGTAACATCACTGACTAACACACTTTTCTCATTAAAAGATTGATAACGTCGAATCCTCAAGGTTTTATGCTCAATAAATATACGGCGCTGGGGATAATATCCGGAACCTGCTTCTCCTCGATCCCCTACATTAAGAACATAAGCACCCGGTATAACTTCCATGTAAACAAACTGAGAGGTCTCCTCGGGATTTATTTCTTCAAGGAGTAAGGCATCTACCAGGTGGTAGGGGCGTAACCTGTAAAGAGGATTTTCCTGCTGGGTATCTAAATTCCGGGGGTGATTTTTTCCTACGAAAACTTCTCTTTTAGATGGAATATAAAGCCAAAATTGGGTTCCATCAGAAACCATTGTAAAAAAAGTAGGTAGTAATTCTTTGAAGCTTATCAATAAAACCTTATCCGGACGTTCAACAGCCAGCTTGGCTTGAATACTCTGTTTTTTCTCCGCATTTACACTTTTAAAATCTATAAAGATAGACGATTTTAAATTATAAATAGACCGAGCTTGCGTATTGACGATCGAGATTAATTTATCGAGGGAAACCTCCTGATAGTCTTTAAAAGTCTTGATTTCTTTCAGGGAGGTATTTTTTGAACTCGCACAACCCAAAACTCCTATCAAGGTAAAGATTAAAAAGCTATAAAACAACCCAATATATTGGAATTTTTTCATTTTAAGATCATGGGGCAGATTCGTTTCTCAAAGAAAGGGGTTTCTCAGCTTCATAGTTCTTGACAAAACTCTTTTTCCTACATAAATCGATTTGGTATATTTTTAACATCGTCCAATGGATTGTGTCAAGGGATTTGCTATTTCAATTGACAATCTTTAAAAAAGTCTTAACAATGAATCCCATGAAGTTTAAGATACTTCCCGATGTTGTTTTGGGGTTCGGTTTGCAAAATCGTTTTTCGTGTTATGGTGTTTATTCTGTGGGCTTTTCTCGGCGAGGTAAAGTTTTTTTCTTATGGGTTTTTCTAACAGGAGTTTGGATGGGTTGTACCGTTCCACCTCCTGGTCCCGTTACACCGACCAATACTCCTCCGGAATTAAGCGATTTCATTTTTCCCAGTATGCACCGGGATATTTTTTTGAATAAAAATATTTATTATTTTCCAGGAGCCAGGGTCTCTTATAAAGACCCGGAAGGTAATCTAGGTCAGCTTGTTCTTACTTTCCGACAGGGGATTATTTCCAGCTCTCTCATAGGCCAGGTAACCACCTATTCTACCGCTGGGACCCTGACCCTGAATGGATTTGTACGAAATGCTGGAAGTCCTGGCCTGGATGTCTTCTCCCCTGGTACGGTTACGGTGAGCATTCAGGCTATAGACCGTGCAGGAGCTCGAAGCAATGTGCTAACCACGACCTTTGTCCTATTGTAAGTGGAAGAAGTCCAAGATGAGATTCCCTGAAGAAATTATTCAAACCTATCCTTACCCCCTGGCCGTATCTGCCGGTCGGGTAAACAATGCAACCCAAAGCATGGAGGAGTATCTATGCCTGGTTAGCCTGTTTGAAACGAGTTTAAAATATCTCGCTTCCGTGAGTTTAAGTCATTATTTGCAGGATGAGACCGTAGAGGAAGGGATCCAGAAACAGTTAAAAAAATTATTACGCCCGACCCCAGGAGCATGGAATGATATTTTGCGAGCATGCATAGGTTTCTATACCCATAGCCTTCATAAACCTTTCCTGATATCCGAACTCTGTAAGGTATATACAACCAAACTACTCCATCGAGATCCGGGAACTCAGGAAATACTCGCGTGGTTTCGCTTCATGGCTAAATATCTCAAGGAGAAGGAAAAAATAGTACAGAAGCATGTTTCGTTACAGCAGGTTTTAGACCTGATGGTTCAATACCATAACAAAATCTGGGGCCATAGAGTTCAACCCCTCACCCTTGAGTTTTGTGAAAAACATGTGGAATACTTTCGGACCGGCATGTGGGGAATATTAAAACGAATAGCTTTTCTGACCCGTTATCCACTGCGATATATTAAAGAAGTACGACAAATCAAGGATCAGAATTGTTATATCATGTTCGATTATATGGGGGTAGTGAGGCGACAAAGTGAATGGTATACGGATTTAAGTATCCCGGGGGGAAGATTATATCTATGTGATGAACAAGGGGTACCTGGATTAACCCTTCATCCTTTATGCATTATCTATCAGCGTCATTTTTACATGTTAGAGTATGAAAGGCAAGAGAAGTGCCTCCGCTATAAGGATTGTGAGACGGGAAATTTTTTTAGGTCGGCTTCTCTATCCGGTTCTTCCCTTTCTGCCAACAAGCTGGATGAGTTAGAATTACCCATTCCACCGGAGGAGGACGGACTGGAGATCGATGAAACTCCCTTCAAACCTTCCCTGGATGAACTGCTGACCCAGTTTAATGAGGAAGGACGTCAGGCTCTGGAGATGGCGTTGGGAGAAGCGCTCCGTATCGGTCACTTCTGGTTAGGGGTTGAATTTTTACTCATGGCCCTTTCCAAGCAGGATGGGCGACCTCTAAGCGATTTGTTACAGGGAATAGGACTAAGCCGAAGCCATTTCCGGGGGGTACTACGAGGTATAGTAGGCATTGCTACCCGTGAAGACTGGAGTCAGGTGGATGCCATCGCTTTGGGGAGAAAAGCCCTTCCTAAATTAAAAGAAGCCAGAGCCACAACCTTGATAAGGGATTTCAATCCCGATGATAAGCCCTTACCTGTAGTTACCCCACGGATGAAGATGGTATTGCAAGAGGCCGTTCAGCTGGCCGGGAATGGAAAAGCAGGGCATATTCAATTGTTATCTGCCGCTTTACAGCATACCCAATGCCTGGCCGTTAATCTGTTATTGAGACAGATAGCCGAATCCGGTCAGGATTTGAAAGAATTTCTTAACTGGGTTAAGCAACTTGCAAACCATGGAGATCCTGTTCCCAGTAAGACCGTAAAATCTCCTATAGAATTACTCAAGCAAGGGTCGGGTCCAAATGCCCGTACCTCACAATTACCTTTGCTGCCTCTCCTGCGAAATAAAGGCATGCTGGATAGATACGGGCGTGACTTAACTGCAGAAGCGCGGGCTGGTAGGCTCCATCCGGCTATCGGTGTAGATGGAATCCTACGGCGCCTGAAACGCATTTTGATCCAGCGAGAGAACAACAATCCTTTACTCATCGGGGAACCGGGGGTAGGTAAGACGGCCATTGTCGAAGGATTAGCCTACGAATGGGTCTATCAGGGTTCAGAATTACCAGAATTGTCCGGCAAGCGTATCGTTGAGCTTTCTATTAACAGCCTGATTGCAGGTACCAAATATCGGGGTGAATTGGAGGAACGAATTGAGCAGATCCTGGCAGAAGTCAAAGCGGCACCCAATGTGATCATTTTTATCGACGAAATTCATACTGTTTTGGGCGGAGGCGGGGATAGCAGCACGAACCTGGCCAATATACTCAAGCCGGCGCTGGCCAGAGGTGAATTTCCCTGTATCGGTGCAACGACCATAGCCGAGTACCGTAAGTATATCGAAAAAGACCCCGCCTTGAGCCGACGTTTCGAAACCATTGTGGTGGAAGAACCCAGTATGGAAGATACCATAAAGATTTTGAAGGGTCTTCAACAAGGCTTTGAAGACCATTATGGGACCCCTATTACCCAAAATGGGATAGAGGCTGCGGTTCGGCTTTCAGTTCGTTATTTACCCGATGAGAGGTTACCGGCTAAGGCGATTAAACTTCTGGAGCAGGCTGGAGCTTACACCAAACTCCCTTCATTGATTGACCTGACAGGGACAGGTCGGGAAGAAATAAATCCCTTTCGCTTTAACGAGATTAATGAAGAGGTAATTCGTTACCTGCTGGCGCGAAAGACCGGGATTCCCCTGGAACGGTTACTGGGGGACGAGCTGGAGCGTATCAAAGGTATTACAGAGGCGCTTCAAGCCCAGGTCATTGGACAGAATGAAGCCATTCAGGCAGTCGCTCAGGTCATCAAACGGACACGAGCCGGATTGGGAAATCCCCTTCGACCTATTGGAGTATTTCTTTTTGTAGGACCAACCGGGGTTGGCAAAACTGAATTAGCCCGGGCATTGGCTGGTTTTCTCTTTCATAACCGCGAAGCAATGATCCGCCTGGATATGTCGGAATATATGGAAAAACATCAGGTCTCCAGACTGATAGGCGCTCCGCCCGGTTATGTAGGTTATGAGGAAGAGGGTCAACTTACAGGCCCATTACGGTTGCGCCCCCATAGTGTCGTTTTATTGGATGAAATGGAGAAGGCTCACGAAGAGGTTCATAACCTATTCTTACAACTCTTCGAAGAGGGCCGCCTGACCGATTCCAAGGGACGTACAGTGAACGGTCGAGAAGCCATCTTCATTATGACCTCCAATGTCGGTTCAGAGGCATACCGCCAGCAATCTATGGGTTTCCTGCCGAAGGAAAAGTTAAGTCCGGAATGGCTTAAAGAAAAACAGGCCGGTATCGAAAAAGCACTCCGCATCAAATTTAAACCGGAGTTTCTCAATCGCATCGATCGGATAATTCACTTCAATCCCCTTACCTTGCCGGACGTAATCCGTATCTTCCACTTGCAATTCGCATTGATCCAAAGGCGACTGCTAGATTACCATCAGATTCAACTCAAAATGACACCGGAAGCGGTTCAGTATGTCTGTGAAGAAGGTTATGATACTTTAAACGGGGCCAGACCTCTAACCCGCGCCATGGATAGGCTGATTGTCGAACCGTTAACCGATTTGATCCTGGATGGAAAAATTAAGGCCCACAACACCGTTACCATTCGCTATGACGGTTCACGATTGACCTTCGAAAAAGGGTCGATCCCCGTAGAGATTCCGTGAGGAATGTCAGACTTATTTTAGAATTGCTCAACGGACCCCTGGACGGGCATAAAGTTACCCTGGAAGCCGAGACTTTCTGGAGAGGGAACGGGGAGGGTCCTCTGGCTTTCCCCTGGGATAGAGAACTAGGTAATCCCCAGGCACGCTTCTTTTTTGAAGAAGGGAATTGGTGGCTAGAGAGCCTCCCTGCACGCCACGGGACCTATCGCCTGAATCGAGAAAACCCCGAACGTATCGAAGGGAAAGTTAAACTAGAAGTAGGAGATATCTTGAAGGCCAGCGGAACCTGGTTACTGGTAAGTCAGATTAAACAAGATTAAAAACCCCTGGAAATTAAATCGATCCAGGTCATCTCATTTCTATATTAATGCAACATAACTGGTAGAAGTAATACTTTGTAAAGTTAAATTTGGATAACCATTTTGCCCTCACCCCCGGCCCCTCTCCCGAAGCTTCGGGCGAGGGGTTATCTGGGAAGCTGACCTGGACATCCACCGGTTCCCC
>JAUQPW010000154.1 GCA_030550175.1 bacterium | reverse complement strand
AAAACAGGTACGTGTAACGATGCTGGAAGAGAGCCATGAATCCGCTCAAAAGTGTCCAGGCGAGGAGAAAAAAAAGCTTATAAAATTCACCTGGGGGGCTTTTTTTAACCTTTACAGCCAAATAGATCCAGAAAAAAGGTATCAAATAAAAAATTCGAGAGAGAACTTTTTCTGCATAGGCAGTATCGAAGGAACCTTCGATAAAAAAGAGGGGTTTGTATTCTGAAATAGTTTGTATCCAGGCCTTTGAAGAAGACAGGATAACCTCATTCTCCCTTAAAACGGTTTCATCGGTCCTGTTGGCCAGATAAATAGTTCCTTTCAAAATAGGTGATCCCAGGAGCAGGATAAGGGCCAGGAAAGAAAGACTTAGAAAAATAGCCGGTAAAGCCATCCTTCGTCTCTGTTCCTTTGGCTTCTGTCTAAAAGAACTAATCAAGGACAGAAGGAGGATCAGGATCAGGCAAAGGAGTGTAAAAAAGAAATGGAACCAGGAAAACGTGACATAGGAAAGGATGGTAAACCGACCCGAATTCCAGAGATACCAGAAGGTTACGGTACCTATGAACAGAAGTGCAAGGAGATAAGCCTTGACGATTTCACGAAGAAGAGCGGTATCGGGATTTTTTCTAAAAGTTTGATATCCCAAATAAATCAGAAGGTAAAGGGTTATAAACCCTATAAAAACTACAGATCCCTGCCAGACCAGGATACAGCTGGCCATTCCGATCCCCAGGATCTGGGACGTGGGGGTGCAGGGACACGGAGACACAGAGACGCGGAGACGCGGGGATGGAGGGATAGTCGAAGACGAAGAAATAATCACTAAGCCTTCACGTCCCCCCATCCCCGCGTCCCCCCATCCCCGCGTCCCCCCATCCCCGCGTCCCCCTACCTCCGGGTCTTCGAAGCGAGAGATCAGTCTAAGGAGTGCTACAAACGTCAAGGTTGAACAAAAAACCTCGGCCAGATGTTGATCCGTCATTCCGATGGTTGAAATGGTAATATGGGCCGGAAGTACGGCGAGAAATAGAGCACTATAGAGACCAAGGGTAGAATTAAAAATTTCCCGGGCTAATAGATAAACCGGAAAAATGGTCAGAGCACCTATAATCGGCGGGACCAAGGCCCCAACAACCTCGGTAAGATAGGTGGAAGGATTTCCGAGTCCAACTACCTTGGCGATTAAGGCAATAAAAAAATCAAAGAGAGGCGGCCAGATAATGTATCCACCATGGGGATAATTGGTATAAGGATCAAAGGCAGGTACTGTGGGGAAGTATCGGACCGTCAAGAGAACCCGCTTCATGTGATAGTAAGCATCCGGTCCATCAAAAAATATGGTATTCCCTTTAAAAACCTCAGTATATGGAAGAAATCTGATGAAGAGAGCTAGGATAAAAATTAAAGCGAGCTTTGCCGGTAACTTCCCTTGAGGGAGGGAAGGGTGTTTAGAGGGAATTAAGAAGTGATCTATGGATTCTTGAACGGTGCGTTTCAAAAACCTGCGTTTACGTCTAGATCATTTTAATAAAGTTTAAAGGAGGCACAGCAGTAAAAACCTGCTGTGCCGGATATAAGATATAATATAAAATTAAGTTCCTGAGTCTGGGGATGCGATGAAGATACCGTTACTGATCATCAAGTCATGATCCCAGTTCCGATCATTACGAGTAGATGGGGTGTTGATGGCACCGTCTCGCCCAGGACTTATAAGGGTGTAAGAATCTTTAGCCGTGGTCGTATAGACAAATGTATTCCCCCATCCATCTTGATCGGGAATCGCGGTTATGTAAGTGGGGACTAAACTCGTGACGAAAGCACTGCCTGAAACGGCCGGGTTACCACTGTATTGAATGGCAATACTTGCATCTTGCATATACTGACCCACTGCATTGGCGATCGTCTTCATGTCACCCATGGTTCGACGTTGCTTGGCCCTTTGGGTGGCATCCAACAGATTGGGGATCGCTATAGCTGCGATGATACCGATAATAGCCACGACAATCAGCAATTCGATTAAAGTAAAGCCGTGTTCGTTCTTTCTCAATTTCATTAACATACAATATTTCCTCCTTATCAAAAGGGAACAAGGTTAACTTCTCACTGATAACAACACAGCTTTATGAGGTGCAGAATATATGCCAGGAGGAAAAAGATCAGTAACAGAATTCCTGGAAAGGCTTTCCTTCAAGAATTTACAGGGGGGAGATGGATTTAAAAGAAAAGGAATTGAAAGAATAACGGGATGGTATCTGACAATTATTGTAGAAATCGAGTGACGTATTTTGTCGACTTTCGATCCTATCTAGTTCCTGACCGAATACTTCTCTAAAAGAGAAGTTACCTCTTCTAATTTCTTTTGATAAGAAATCCGTAAGGGAAATAACTCCACAGCTCTTTTCGTTTCAACGTAAGCACCGGCCAGATCTCCTTTCAGAAGGTACGCCTCTGCCAGATAAGCATGAAACCTGGGTACTCTAGGGTCCAGTTCAATAGCTTTTTGAAAAGCCTGAGTGGCTTCTTCGGGTCTTTTCAACTCCAGGAGTAACATTCCGGAGATTTCTTGTAACAAAGGACTTTTTGGATCATACAAGAGGGCTTTTTGAGCAGTCTCATAAGCCTTTTCAAGATCCCTCTGCTCCCAACTTTCCTTAATCTGCTGAATGTAACCATGGGTAAGATAGAGCTGGGCATTGACGGCGAAAAGATATAAACTCAGACTGATGAGGAAGAGATGAGGAATATAAAGAGGTATGGGGGTGTGGACACCTCTATTCCCTCCCAGCCCCAGCAGCATAAACCCTATCAATCCCAGAGAAGGCACATACAGATCATAATCGACAAGATTATGAAGACAAAAGCATAGCCCGGCCAGAAAAAGACCATGAACTAAAATCCGGCCATCTCGATCGCCCAGGGTGGTTAGCCTGGTAAGTCCTCGGAGTATCCAAACCCCGGCAGCATAACAGATTGCTAAGAGTCCGGGCAGGCCGAGTTCTGACCCGATTTGGAGGTAAGAATTATGGACGAAGTTAGCCTCATTGGCGCCAGGGAGCATGTATTGAGGGTATATAATTTTAAAAGTACCCAATCCAGTTCCGGTCCACGGATAATCGATAAGGATAGAAAGAGCGCTTTTCCAGTTCAGAAGCCTTAAATAGGCTGGATGGCGAGGGTCGTTTAAATTCCAAAGATAGATTCCTCGGCTATAGCCAATTAAGGTCAAGACCATAAAGATCCCCATACAAAAAACCGTAAGATTCACAGCCTTTTTAAGAATCCACTTTTTGCTGATTCCTGTCAGTTTAAATGGGGGTAAGAAGGATTCTTTTTTGAGGTTTAGAAAGGACCCCGGCAGGGAACCCAGGAAAGGATAGGATAAAGTCAAGGTCAGGGCAAATAGCAAAGAAAGCCAGGCTCCATAGGATTTTGTTAAAAATAGTCCGATAAAATTAACCCCTAGAGCAAGAGTCCAACCGATGCGTTTCCATAGAGTTGATGCCAGCCGGATCAAGGCCCAATTAACTGGAATGATCAGGATAAGGTATCCGGCCAAATGGGAGGGTAATAAAAAATGAGAGAAGATTCTCCCGGATAAATCGGCCACCCGATTTTTCATCATCTCCAGGGTGAAAGGATCAAACTCTTGAGCATATTCGGTCAGATAGGGTAGGTAAGCGGGATAGCGATAGAATTTTTGAAAAAGGCCATCCAAGGAAACCAGGACAGCGATGATAACCAGGAACTGACAAACCCTTTTTATTACGTGTTTAGAAAAATAAGATTGGCTTATCAAATCGTAGAGGACGAAGTAAATGAAAAAATCGAGAAAAGTTGATCGACTGGTAGAGGGGCTTAGGCTCCAGAGTAAGGATAGAAGTCCCCATCCTAACCCCAGGAATAGAAATCTATTCCAAAGGATAGGATCCTTTGAGGTATCCGGTTGAATTAAGCCCCGCATCCCCCTTATGCAGAGATATCCTAAGATAGAAGCTCGTACCATGAAGGGGCCGATTTCTTCGGAAGGGTATAAAGGAAGGATTCCTATGGGGATTAAAACCAAAAGGATAAGAAGTGGGTCTGTGGTGGATGGCTGGGTAGCCGGCAAATTTTCCGATGTAAAACCTTCCACGTATGGATATCAACGTAGGAGCGACCGGTAGTCGCCCATACTAATCGATGGATTTCTATGAACCGGAAGTTTAAAAAGGTTTTTCTGGTTTATCGATATCGAATTTATCTAATCGGTACCGAAGGGATCTAAAGCTCAGGTGGAGCATTTTAGCAGCCTGTTTTTTCACCCAACCGGATTTTTGCAGAGCTTTCATTAAAAGGCCCTTCTCGACTTCATTTACAATATTTTCCAGGTCAACCCCTTCAGGAGGGATATCCGGAATGAAGGGTTTAATTCGGGTGGATAATCCCCGCACACTATCCGGTAGACTGTTCACCGAGATGACGGAACCGGATTCCAAGGCAACAGCACGTTCAATGGCATTTTCCAACTCTCGTATATTACCGGGCCAGTCGTAATCCATGAGCACTTTCATGGCCTCGTCGGTTATACCCGAAAAGGTTTTACCGAGTTCCTCACCGTACTTTCTCAGAAAATAATTAACCAACAGAGGGATATCTTCCTTTCTATTTCTGAGGGGTTCGATATAGATGGGGATTACATTCAGTCGGTAGAAAAGATCCTCCCGGAACGTGCCCTCCCTGACCATTTTTTCCAGATCTTTATTGGAGGCAGCGATAATTCGGACATCCACTTTAATATCTACGGTTCCCCCGACCCGCTTAAATTGTCTATCTTGCAGAACCCTCAGGAGCTTTACCTGGATGGTCGGGGTCGTCTCTCCAATTTCATCCAGGAAGAAGGTTCCTCCATCTGCCAGTTCAAACAGACCCTGCTTGTTTGCAATGGCTCCCGTAAACGCGCCTTTCATATGTCCGAAAAGCTCGCTCTCTAGAAGATGTTCTGGAATGGCTCCACAATTTACTGTAACAAAAGGCTTGTTTCGTCGAGGACTGTTCTGGTGGATAGCCCTGGCTACGAGTTCCTTTCCGGTCCCACTCTCTCCCAGGATTAGTACGGTACTTCGATTATAGCTGACCTTTTCGATCATTTTTAAAACCCGCTGGAGAGCCGGGCTTTCTCCAATGATAGCCGCAGAGGTATGTTTGGATTCCAGTTCTCGTTTAAGATATCTGTTTTCCTCAGATAACCTTTTTCGTTCCAAAGCATTTCGAACGATGAGTTTGATTTCTTCCACCTCGAAAGGTTTGGAGATATAATCAATGGCTCCCTGTTTCATGGCTTTAACTGCGTCTTGGGTTGAAGAGAAAGCCGTAATCATAATGACTAAGGTCTCGGGAGATAACTCTTTAATGGTTTGTAGGACCTGTAGTCCGTCTACCCCGGGCATTTTAATATCGGTAATGACGAGATCGTAAATGTCTTTTTGGATGGCTTTGATGGCCTGGTTTCCATCTTCCACCACTGTCACCTGGTAACCTTCTTTTTTTAGCATGATAGCCAGGAAATCCCTCATGCTCCGCTCGTCATCTACGACTAGAATCGAAAAGGTCTCATCCATGGAAATTCGGTGAACAACTCCTTCTTAGCAATTCATCACGGTTGAACCATCCAGAATTGCTAAGGGGGAATTGTACTTATTCAGAACAAGGTAAACTTACTTCAAAAATTGTACCCTCGTTAATTTTACTTTTTACTTTAATAATTCCCTGATGATTCTCGATAATGTTATGTACGATAGCTAATCCCAGCCCTGTTCCATTTTCCTTAGTGGTAAAAAACGGAACAAAGATCTTTTCTAAGTCTTCCGACTTTATTCCATAACCGGTATCCTGAATGGTAATTGTACACCAGGAGCGTCGGCTATTTTTAATTTCAGGAAGAGTTAATTTTTTAGATGGAGGTACATCTTTTCCATCCAGGTTTCCTTCGATTTTCTTTACAGAGATCAGGAGAATTCCTCCTCTCGGCATGGCTTGAACGGCGTTGAGGCACAAATTCCATAAAACCTGGCGCATTTGTTGTCGATCACATACGACCCAGATAGGTTCCTGGGGATAGATCTTCTCGATATGAATGAGATCTGAGCATTCCTGGCTATTTTTGAGGAGAACGAGAGTAGGATCAATGATCTCGCGGATGATGTCAAATTTATTGAGAGTTAAAGGAGTTGGACGGGCATACACCAAAAAATCGGTAATGATATTGTTAAGGCGGGTGGACTCACGAATAATAATATCCATGAGGGTTCGGCTCTCTTCTTCCAGCTTAAGATCAGCTTTTAGCATCTGAACGGATCCCTTAATAGAAGCTAAGGGATTTCTTATTTCGTGGGCTATTCCTGCGGCTAACTCTCCTAATGCGGCCAGACGATCGGACCGTCTAACCTGCTCTTCCATTTCTCTGAGTTCTGTAAGATCCTGAAAGATAATGGTCAACCCTGTTACTTCATTCCGCCGAATATTTTTAAGAATAGAGGCCGTCATCCCCAGATACATGGTGGTGCCGTCCTTAGACTTAACCATTTTTTGAAAGCGGTACGAGGATTGGTTCGTTTTTTCCATGATGTCAAAGATTTCTTTAACACAGACTCCGGGTAATATCTGATCCAGATCGGCCCCATAGGCCTCTTCAAATTTATATCCGGTTATTTCCTCGGCGGCTCGGTTGTAGGAGGTAATTTTCCCTACAAGATTGGTTGTTAAGAGACCGCTACTCATACTCTGCAGGATATTTTTGTGGAATACTTGAAGTTCGTTGAGGTCACTGGAAGTTTCCTGTAGTTGTTCATGGGTTATTTTAAGGGATTCGGCCAGGTAACTACTGAGGAAAGCAACAAGATAAAAAGCACAGATATTGAGGAATATATTATAGTAAAAGGAACTGATATTTAGGGTTGTGAAGGGGAATCCCGGAGGTCCATAGGTAGGGATAATTTCATAATACTGAAGGGTCGCTAAAGTTCCGTACAATAAGCTACTCAGGGAAGCTATCACAAAGGCGCCTTTACGGAACAGGATAATGCTGGCGGCGATAATCGAAAAAATATAAGTAAAAGAGAAAAAACTTTTAATTCCGCCGGTTGCATAAACAAATCCGGTTTCAAAAAGTAGATCACTGATAATTTGAAAGTAGGCCAGGATGTAAAAATTTCGAATGA
>JAUQPW010000153.1 GCA_030550175.1 bacterium | reverse complement strand
TAATCCTTCCTCATAGAATAAGAGAATAGTTTCAGCTTTATTTTAATACGACAACCCCCTAGGTTTTATCCATTTTGGATCTATAGAATTTAACTCCGGAGCAGTTCGTTAAGGAAACCCTTAAAGACTTAAGAAAAAAAATTGAAAGTGATAGATTCCTATCTTCATTATATTCATATAAAGAAGTAAATAGATTAAGAAGACTAAAATCAGGATGGCATTCAGATAAAAATCTCTTTGCAGAGTATCGGTTATCCCAGGTGAATGAACAAGGAGGTGCATAGAGTGAAGGCATTTATTCATGATATTCCAAAGGCAGAACTCCATATTCATATTGAAGGCTCGTTGGAACCTGAGCTCATGTTTGAGATTGCGAATCGGAACGGATTGTCACTTCCGTTTAACTCTGTGGAAGAAGTGCGGAGGGCTTATGAATTTACAAATCTCCAATCATTTTTAGATATTTATTATCAAGGTCTGCAGGTCCTACGCTTCGAGGAAGATTTCTACGATCTGACCTGGGCTTATATGAAAAAGGCACGAGCTCAGAATGTTCGGCATACAGAAATATTTTTTGATCCTCAAGCTCATACCCGTAGGGGAGTATCTTTTGAAACGGTTGTGATGGGAATCCATGATGCTTTGGTCGATGCCCGTCAACAGTTAGACGTTTCGTCTAAACTTATTATGTGTTTTCTGCGGCATCTCAGTGCAGAAGACGCTATGGAAACCCTACGACAGGCATTACCTTTCAAGAATTGGATCATAGGGGTTGGGCTTGATTCATCGGAAGTAGGACATCCACCGGAGAAATTCACTCAGGTATTTGAGAAGGCACGGGAAGAAGGATTCTTGACCGTCGCCCATGCCGGTGAAGAAGGACCGGCAGATTACATCTGGCAGGCGTTGAAAAAACTTAAGGTATCCCGGATCGATCACGGAGTTCGATGTACGGAAGACCCAAAATTGGTAGAGAAGCTTGTAGCCGAACAGATACCTCTGACCGTCTGTCCCCTTTCCAATGTTAAACTCCGGGTCTTTAATAGCCTCCAGGAACACAATCTCAAGCAGTTGCTGGAGTTGGGACTCTGTGTGACCGTAAACTCTGATGATCCGGCTTACTTTGGAGGTTATATAGAAGAGAATTTCCTGGCCGTACAAAAAGCTCTAAACCTGGATCAAAACCATATTTATCGCCTGGTAAGAAACTCTTTCCAAGCCTCCTTTCTGGATCAGAGAGAAAAACAAAACCTGCTCGCCGAGCTGGAAAGTTTTATGTCAAAATCTAAACAAAGGAATTTAAGAAGAGATGGTGAAGGAAACCCCTGAGGGATGGAAAAGGCTTCTACAAGAACAGGTGTTCCAACTACTTTCCAAATGGAGAAAGATAAAGGGCTTTATCGTCCTGGAATGTTACGGCCTGTTTTCTTAAAAGAACATCCGTTACCTACTCGGGTGGATAGAATTTATCATGAAACGTTGTCCATGGGCTAAGACAGAGTTGTATATAGATTATCATGATAAAGAATGGGGTGTACCGGTGCATGATGACAGGATCTTATTTGAGTTTCTAATCTTAGAAGGCATGCAGGCCGGATTGAGTTGGGAAACTATCTTAAAAAAACGTGATAACTACCGTGTGGCTTTTGACCATTTCGATCCACGTATCATAGCCGAATACAATACAGATAAAGTAAACGAACTTCTTGCCAATCCAGGTATCATCCGTAATCGACTCAAGATTATGGCTGCTATTCAAAATGCTAAATCATTCCTTGCCGTGCAGAGGGAGTTTAACAGTTTTGACGCCTATATTTGGCGATTTGTAAACGGAAAGCCTAAACAGAATAGCTGGAAAATGCTAAAGGAGATTCCGGCCCAAACACCTGAGTCCGAAGCATTAAGCAAAGATTTAATACGCCGGGGCTTCAAATTTATCGGTTCAACCATTTGCTACGCTTTTATGCAGGCTGTGGGAATGGTCAATGATCACCTGGTAGATTGCTTTCGATATGCGGAAATATCGAGGCTTTAAACCCGGCCAAATCTTAAATCGAATTAGTAAAAAATATCCCTAAAAAGAAGACAGGAGTGGGACGGGAACTCTACCCGTCTCACTAAAACCTGCCTTTGAAGAGGCCAGGCATCGGTATGGAGAAGCATCTTAGGTCATTTACACACTAAAAGCCTTTTAAGGTCCGGCGCCGGCTGTAGTCCCCGGAGGATTGGCTGGATTAGAAAAACCTCGGTTGGGATCTTTTCTGAAACCTCATTTTTAAAACTTAAAGGCTAATTTGAAATGGGTCTTACCTACCCTCTCGTTTTAGTTACCTTATCTATTAAGTAACTTTAAATTTGTTTAAAATCATCATAATTTTGAAAAAGAGATTAAAAAATCTCTATACGTGTTATAAACATAACTTTAATGGGTCGTGGAATAAGAACTTGACCTTTCAAACTCACTCATAAAAAATGGAATTGGGTAAAGGATTAAATTAAAGAGTACTCTTTCTATTCAAGGTGTGGAATTTTATTTCTCCCATAAAAGGATTAGATGTTTGAACATTTTAAGAATTTCTCCTTGCCTTAACCGGAATGAGCGTTTACTTTATAGCCATCATTTTTTCAAGCATAATTTTTAAAGTTCCACTTAACCTTCTATTATTTTGGGAGGATGTAGATGACCCTTGTGGATACCCATGCCCATATCTATTCTGAAGACACGACGAAGTATCCTCAAATTCCAGAACCCTATTTACCACCTCCCGGTCGAGGAACCCTAGAAGATTTAAAGAACGAGATGCGTAGGAGTGGGGTGGATCGGGTAGTGGTTGTGCAAACCTTTACCGCTTATGGTCATGACAATCGTTTGATTTTCGATACCGTGCGGGATAACCGATCCTGGATGACAGGGGTTGTGAACGTCGATCCCTTCGATGTTCACTCCCTGGATATTTTGGAACAGGCTCTTTCTGTGGGAGTAAGGGGTAATCGTGTATCCCAGGGATGGCCCACAGACGGTTCAGTACTTGCCGAGCATCGCCGATTATGGAAAGCTGCCAGGCGATTGAAGATGGTAGTGTGTGCTTTACTTTATCCCCCGAATCTTCGATCTCTGGCCAAATTGCTCAATGAATTTCCGGATGTACCGGTCGTACTCGATCATTGTGCAAACCTGAAAGCTTCTGACCATCCGCAGTCTGAATATCTACAAAAGGTTCTGGATTTAGCCCAATTCGAAAATTTGTATGCAAAGCTATCATTTATCGTTATGGGATCGGAACAAGAGTTTCCTTGCCGGGATATGTTCGAGATGACACGACAGATCATCGAGGCCTATACACCGGAGCGGTGTATGTGGGGAAGTGACTTTCCAACTTCACTTTGGATTCCTAAAGTTACTTATCAACAACACCTTGAAATCTTTCAAACTCATTTGGGATTGTCTGAATCAGAAAAAGCTGCCATTTTGGGAGAGACGGCTTTGAGATTATGGTTTAAGGATTGATTTTTGACTTAAAAATCTTACCCTTGCCTTTTTAAATCAAACTTTACTTTATCTGGCATAGAAAAAGCCTAAGGCTATTGGCCCTGCCGGATAGAAATTATCTATTGGTCCTTCTTGAAATCCCTCTATTAATTTAGATTAAGCAGGAACCCTCAAAGAAATCGTTATGTAAATTCCTTAAAATTTTCTCTTTGTCCTTTCCATAAGTTATTTTGCTTTTGAGGGAAAGGATCCCTCCTAAAGGGAGGATGGCCTGTGGAGAGTGGGAAAAGGTATGGGGTATCCTTTCCCTTACAAGCCTGGGACTCTATGTATGCCTTAAATGAACATCAAACGCAGATTGTAGAGAAAGCTAAAAAGCTTGGGCAAGAGGTATTAGACAAGTATGCCCGGGAAGTAGATGAAAAAGGGCGTTTCCCTAAAGAAAGTATTAAAGCTTTACAGGAAGCGGGTTTTATGGGACTTATTGTACCGACTTCTTACGGAGGGTGGGGAGAAGGTCCAAAAACCTTTGCGGCGGTGGTGGATATTCTGGCTCAATATTGTGGTTCCACTGCCATGGTGTATCTTATGCACATTTGTGGTACGGCGGCCATTCAAGCTTATCCACCTATCCAGGGAGACCGGATTTTAAGGGACATTGTGGCCGGTCGCCATTTAACGACCCTGGCCTTTAGCGAAAAAGGTTCTCGGAGTCATTTCTGGGTACCGGTCAGTCAGGCCCGTCAGAACGGATCGGCTCATATTGTTAGTTGTGAGAAGTCCTGGGTAACCAGTGCTTCCCAGGCCGATAGTTATATTTTATCTACCAAAGCTCCCGATGCTAAAGGGCCCATGGAATGGAATATGTACTTTGTACCTACGACCACCCCTGGAATTAAGGTAGAAGGTCCCTGGGATGGGTTGGGATTGAAGGGTAATGATAGTGCACCGGTGATCCTTCAGAATGCTTCTATTCCAGTCGATCAAAGAGTTTGTGAACCGGGTATGGGTTTTAACGCTGCTTTTCAGCATGTACTCCCCTGGTTCCAGATTGGAAATGCCGCCATTTCGGTAGGCCTTGCGGAAGCGGCCCTTCAATCCAGTATCCAGCACGCCCTACAAACTCAATTTCAACACCTGGGAATCAACCTGGCCAGCCTTCCCAATATACGAGCTAATCTGGCTAAAATGCGAATGGAGGTGGATGCCTGTCGGGCTCTTGTAGACAAAGTAGCGGAGAAAATGGAAAAACCGGATGCGACGACCCTCCTAGGGGTTTTGGAATGTAAGGCAGCCTGTAATGAAATGGCCTTACGGGTCACTGAGTTGGCCATGCGGACCTGTGGGGGCGCAGCCTTCAGCAAGCATCTCACGGTGGAGAGAAATTTTCGGGATAGTCGGGCCGGAGCCGTCATGGCACCTACCGCCGACATTCTTTATGATTTTATAGGAAAAGCCCTGGTGGGTATAGATCTATTTGCCTAGGCTGAGGTTAGAGAGATAGAGAGCGGAGAAATCTCTCACCTCTCAAACCCCCAGCTTCTCTTTCTTTTATGAATCGTCAAAACCCTATTATAATAGGCGCAGTGGCCTATGATCCCAAAGTTGTAACCATCTGGGAGATTATAAAAAAATACTTCGAAGACTCGGGAGTCCCCATAGATTATGTTTTGTACAGTAACTATGAGAGCCTGGTGGAAGCCCTCATCCGGCGACATATCCATATTGCCTGGAATTCTCCATTAGCCTGGGTTCGAACCCAGATGTTAACCAAAGGGGCCTGTAAAGCCCTGGCCATGAGGGATACGGATCAAAACTTAACCTCCAAAATTTATACCCGGATAGATACGGGGATTCAAACCCTGGCAGATCTAAAAGGTAAAACCCTGGCCCTTGGAGCCATAGATTCTCCCCAGGCCTCTCTCCTTCCCCTCCATTATCTAAGTAAGCAGGGTATAGATATTCAAAAGGATATTAAGATCCTTCGCTTTAACTTGATGATCGGTAAACATGGAGACCACATCGGAGGTGAAGAGGAAGCCCTAAAGGCCGTACAACGTGGAGAAGCCGATGCAGGAGCCATGCTGGATCTTAACTGGGTTCGATTTGCCAACGAGGGAAAGCTGGATACCACCCGGCTTAAGATCCTTGCCTCTACAGAGCCCTATGATCACTGCAATTTCACCGCTTTGGAGGACTTCGATCCGGAACTTGAGAAGCGATGGACAGAAACTCTTTTCAAAATGGATTACAACAACCCAGAACATCGCTACATGATGGATCTGGAAGGTCTTAAAGAATGGAGACCTGCCCGAACTCACCTCTACAAAGATCTGGCCGAAGCAGTTCGGGGACAAAAACTTTATGAAAATTATCCGTAAAAAAGGAGGAATGAAAAATGAAGAAGTTAAATAGATGGTTTAGCTACTATTTACCTATAATTATCATAACCTTCCTTTCTGTCCTGGCAATAACCACTAGGGGCACGGCACGCCGTGTCTTAGCAGAAGATAATAAATCCTTCTCCCAATCGGAGCCTAAGCAGGCATCTTTTGCCGTCAAAAATGAATTTGTGATTCAAGTTCCCCCGGAGGCGAAGCTCATGCGGGCTTGGTTCGCCGTTCCTCAAGAAGATACCTACTCAGAAATCAGGGATTTTCATGTAGAATCGGATTATCCTATTGAATATCATAAAGATTCCCAAGGTAATAAAGTAGGTTATTTAGAGGCTCGGGCTCCCCAACAGAGGGAAATTGTTATTCGGGAGAGGTTTAATTTAACCCGCACCGAAATCCGGAATAATCTCTCACCCACCGCTACCCGGCCACTGAACGAAAAGGAACGTGCCGAATTGGCAGAGTATCTCAAACCTGCAACCCATATCATTATCAATGACCAAATAAAAGCCCTTGCCAGGCAGATTGTGGGAGACGAAGAAAATCCTATTATTATAGCCCGCAAGCTCTACAACTGGACCATCGAGAATATAGATTATTGGGTCAAAGACCCTGATAACCTCAAGGCTTCCGCCTATGGAGATACAGAATATTGCTTGACAACCAAAACTGGAAATTGTACGGATTTTCACTCGCTATATGCTTCTCTAGGTCGGTCATTGGGTATTCCTATTCAGTTGGTTTATGGTTCTTTATTTAAGCCTACCCTTAACGGTCTTGAAGTTGATGGAAGCTATCACTGTTGGATTGAGTTTTATGCACCTAATTTGGGTTGGATCCCTTTGGATGCAGCCATTGCGGATATTTATGCCGGGAATATCTCACTCACAGAAAAAAATACAAAACTGGTAGAATTGACGACGGCTATCGGCTATCAGGGTCCGGATCCCAACATGGTAAATTATTATTTTGGAAACCTAGATGAACGACGTGTAGTATGGTCTAAGGGTCGCGATCTTATTATGTCTCCACGACAGAACGGTGGTCCGGTCAATGCCCTCTCTAAAATGTATGTGGAGGTGGACGGTAAAGAGTACAAAGATTGGACACGCCTTTTTACCTATCAAGAACTGAATAAAAATAGCCCAAATTAAGAGATTTTTGACCTTGACCTTAAACCCATCAAGATTTATGATTTTTTATCCTCATACACTGTTTACTTGATGTTGGGTAATTTTTAAACCCTCCCTTCCAACCCTTTTCCCATAAGGAGAGAGGGGAGCAAGCAGCTCTCCGGACCCATTTCTAAGGTACTCCCTCTCCCGTAGGAGAGAGGCCAGGGTGAGGGGAAACAGTTTATTATCCATTCCATATGGAAACCTTTTCACGGTGAAAGGGTATCCACAAAGGAGG
>JAUQPW010000152.1 GCA_030550175.1 bacterium | reverse complement strand
TTTTCTGGGGTATCCAGGGAATTCCAGACAGAGGTGGTCGGACAGGTCAAGATATTTTGTCCGATCCGATGGATCAGGGCAAGTTCCAGAGCCCGGAGGTGATTTTTTTTGAATTTCGGAACATGAAATTGTAACACAGCACCCAGGCGCCCATCTGGAGTATTCCGGGTATAATGATCTAATCCGGCTTCACAATCACATAGGATGGTACTGGAAGCATGTCCGGTAGCAGCGTTAATCGCATGATCTAACCATAACCGATCTCTAGCAGTCACCAGTACTTCTGCATAAACACTTTTAAAAGCTTCAGCGTAGGTATTGTCAACTATCATAACCTGAAAATAGGGAATTCAAGGATTAGGTTAAACCACGAGCAGCTCTACAGTCATAAACTTCTTTCTCGGTTATAATCTTGTCCATAAAAATATCGTGGGGATCCATAGGTAGTTCTTCAAATAATTGACACTCGAAAGCCAGGGCTATCTTGGGAGTTTCTGGTTTTGCTTTATGGAGGAGCTTATCGTAATATCCCCAACCATGGCCCATTCGTCCTCCTCTTTTATCAAAAGCAACTCCAGGTACAATAATTAAATCTACGTTTTTTACATCGTACTGTTTTTCTGTTTTTTCTCTTAATTCTTTTTTAGGCTCTAAAATTTTAAACGCTCCGATTTCCAGTTCTTCCATGGATTCCAGGGGAAATAAAGACAGTTCATCCCCCACACAATAGGGGACTATCACTTTCTTACCCGATGCCATAGCTTTTGGGATATAATTCCTGGTACGAACTTCACTTCGAACATCGATATAAAAGAGAACGACGTGTGCGTTTACGAATTCTGGAAGGGTCCACAAACGTTCACAAATCCGTCGGCTTTTTTCATCTTTGTCCGGTTCTGCCCGGCGAGCTGCATGAGCCCGTTCACGTATAGCTTTCTTATCTTGATTACTGGATAGCATATTTCGATTCCAAGTTGTTTTTAGAGGGATTTAAACAGAAAAGTTATTTAATGTTTCTGTTTATAATGGGGGGTGGAGAAAGATCTGTCAAGAATTAAAGAAAATTTTCTTAATTAGATGTTGACAAGAATTCAGAGGATAAGATATATATTTTTCCAGTCCTGAGTAATCCTTCGTAACTGCCTTATAATTTTTAATTACTGCATCAGTTGAAGGGGCTGTGTAAAAGAGTGCAAAGTACGTATGACTGGTTAGTTGGTTGAAAGAACCCATCGGCCCCTTCCTCGTCATTGGAGTTATAAAAATCAAAGTTATGAATAACAAATGCGAAACCTGTGCTGGTCATGATCAATTACTCGAGCGTCGTACCCTTCTGAAGGCGGCCCTTGGTATGGTGGTGGGTTTACAGGCTTTGGATTTTGTTGCTGCTCAAGAAATCGATCCAAAAACCGCTCCCCCGAAAGAAGATGATCAATTCGTTTTCATATTCGGAGAGAAGAAGGGAGAAATTATTACTCCCGAAGATCTTCCTTTGAATGCCCCTCAGGTATTGGCTTATCCCATGGATCCCAAGACCCGGATTGTGAAGGATGGATCTCGTTTTAACAGAATCCTGCTCATCCATTTAGATCCTGCAGAACTTTCCGAAGAAACCCGAACTCATTCAGCGGATGGGATCCTGGCTTACTCGGCCATCTGCACGCATCAAGCCTGTGATGTGGCCGGATGGGAAGATGTGAAGAAGATCTTTATATGCCCCTGTCATGAGTCCTTATATGATCCTAAAGATGGTGCCAAGGTTATAAGTGGACCAGCCCCTCGGAAGCTCGCTGCACTCCCCCTTAAGGTAGTGGACGGTGTTTTAATGGCTGCCGGGGGATTTTTGGGTTCTGTAGGACCTAAAAGGAGTTTATAAAAGAAAAGTTTAAAATTCTACTTGACAAGGAAATATTAAGTTTGATTAAGTAGACTTATAAGTGGATTTTCAAGGTTGTTCTATCCGAAGGGAGGTGATGGGTAAATAATTTCACTGACCTGGATCATGGCTCTATCCAAAAAGAGGAAAAGATAAGGCATCCAGATAGTTTTTAGATGGGTTAATGTCAGGTAACTGACAGGGTTTAGGCTATTCGGAATCCAAAACTAAGTAACTTTTAAAGATTCAAAAGATGAGGAGGAATGCTATGAAAATTAAAATTATCAGTGTATGGGCCTTTGCCATTTTTGTAATCGGACTATTACCCTTACTGGTGGCCGCTCAAATCCAGAATTACACGCCGGTAACGGATCAAAGACTTTTAAACCCGGAACCTGAAAACTGGTTAATGACCCGTGGCAATTATAGCGGGTGGGGATACAGCCCCTTAGACAAGATTAATACGAATAATGTCAAGAAGCTGGTTCCGGTCTGGACTTTATCCACGGGGGTGATCGAGGGTCATGAATCTCCACCCATCGTAAACAACGGAGTTATGTTCGTCTCAACTCCACAGAATCAAGTCATTGCTCTAGATGCAAAGACCGGAGATGTCCTCTGGATATACAGACGGCAGTTACCGGAGGATCTTTTCCAATTGCACCCGACGAACCGCGGGGTTGCTCTCTACGAAGATAAGGTTTATATGGCCACAGTGGATACCCATGTCGTAGCCCTCGATGCTAAAACGGGTAAAGTTGTTTGGGATAAAGCCATAGAGGATTATCACTCCGGGTATTACTTCACCATAGCTCCTCTTATCGTGAAGGGGAAGGTTATGGTGGGAACTTCCGGTGGGGAGTTGGCCATTCGCGGTTATATTACGGCACTGGATGCAAAAACCGGGGATATCTTATGGAAGACCTATACCATTCCTGGTCCTGGTGAGCCGGGTTCTGAAACCTGGACTGGCGAAGCCTGGAAGAATGGTGGAGGATCTGTCTGGATCCAGGGCACCTATGATCCGGAGCTTAACCTCGCCTATTTTGGCGTTGGAAACGCTGCTCCCTGGGCCGGTGATTTTCATCCGGGGGATAATCTTTATACTACTTCTGTAGTGGCCATAGAGCCCGAAACCGGTAAGATAAAGACTCATTTTCAGTATCATTGGAACGATTCCTGGGATTGGGATGAAATTACTCCCCCCCTGCTTATTGATGTAGAAAGAGAGGGAAAGACCATTAAAGCCCTGGTACACCCTGGGCGTAATGGTTATCTCTGGCTGTTAGAGCGAGGTAAAGACAAAATTTCCTTTGTAACCGCTAAGCCTTTTGTTAAACAGGATGTATTCAAGAGTATTGATCCGAAAACCGGTCGCCCTGAATACGTTGCGGAACGGAAACCAGGTCGAGGTAAGTTGATTGCATTCTGCCCATCTCTGTGGGGTGGTAAGGACTGGCAAGCCGAAGCCTACAATCCAAAGACAAAACTCCTCTACATCCCGGCCAACGACAACCATTGTGGGAGCTTGAAATCGAAAGAAAAAGAAGAATTAAAACCGGGTCAGCTCTATTTGGGTGTGGAAGTTAAAGATATCAAGACCTTCCCGGCTGAAGGGGCAAAGACCATTGCCGATCTGCAGGCATGGGATCTGTCTAAGATGGAGAAAGTCTGGTCGTATAAGTACGAGGGTCATACCTTTGGCCCTTTATTGACCACAGGTGGAGGCCTTGTCTTCCAGGGTGGTACCAATGATCGTTATCTGCGAGCTTTTGATGCAAAAACTGGAAAAGAACTTTGGAAATTCCGTACGAATTCCGGGATTATGGCTCCCCCGGTTTCCTACATGGTAGATGGTGTTCAATATATTGCTGTCCAATCCGGTTGGGGTGTTGATGCTGAGAGAATGCAAGGTGCTTTGATTGATGCAGGATACAAGGGTAAATACTACTCAAAAGATATTCCCATCCTACAAGGTGGAGTGATCTGGGTCTTCGCACTCAGTGAATAAGTATCCTGGAAGCTTTCTTCTTTCCAAACCAGCTGCCCTAGAAGGCAGCTGGTTCCTACCCCCTCTTCGATAACTACAGAAACTACAAAAAAATAATAAGTTTCAATCTTGGCCGTGTATCACTGCTAATTTGATTGATATCTTAGAAGGTTCCGTGAAGAACAACCGGTTTGTAACCAGGTTTAGATAGGTTGTTCCTCATGGGACTTAGAAGTTTTTGGATTTTTCATCCTATAAATGGACCCTCTAGGGAGGTTGTACCAGAAGAATTCATCTAGTTAATATTTTGGAATTTTTTGTGTTGACAAATTTCACTAAATAGATAGAATCTTTGGCATTCCTGGTAGTAAAGGGAGTTTCGAGGTTTCTTTAAAGAAATTTATTCAGATTTTAATCGTTCAACCTATAATAATCCAAAATATTGATCTGAAGCAGTCATAATTTTCCTAAGTCAAGTCTTCACCATGGGAAGGAGGTGATTTAAAAGATCGGATAGTTGAGTTATTTAAATAAGTAACAAAGACCTAAAAATTTACAGGGGAATTTTTAACATGCCGGTAAAAATTCTCAGTGTAAGATAAGATTTTTAACCAGGGAGGGAGTAAAGTTATGAAAAAATCTATTTTCTCCGCTATGGCGTTGGGAGTCTTATTGGTATCTTTGGTCCTGTTATTACCTGCATCGGTGCGTGCTCAAATACCGGGTCTGGAGGTTGTAGAGGCCGTTCAACGTCCTGAATATGTAACCGATGACATGCTTCTCAACGCAGATAAAGATCCCAATAACTGGCTTCTGTACGGCCGAGATTACGCCAGTACCCGGTATAGTCCCTTGACCCAAATCAATAAAAGCAATGTGAAAAAACTGGTACCCAAATGGTCTCTTTCCTTTGGAGCTCTGGAGGGTCAGGACAGCCAGGTTGTTGCTTATAATGGAAGATGTTATGTAACTTCTTCTTTTAATAAGGTTTTTGCAGCAGATTGTGAAACCGGAAAAGTTTTCTGGAAATATGAACGTGAACTGCCTGCAGATCTTTATCCTCATCTCTGCTGCGATGTGGTAAACCGTGGGGTAGCCCTCTATCATGATAAGGTTTACCTGGCTACGCTGGATGCCCATCTTGTAGCCTTGGATAATGCTACGGGAAAGGTTGTATGGGATAAACCCATGGGGGATTATAAATACTCAGAGAGTTTGACCCTTATGCCCATGGCTCTTCGAGGTAAGATCATCGTAGGAACCTCTGGAGCAGAATACGGCGTGCGGGGTTGGATTGCTGCTGTAGATGCAGAGACCGGAGAACAGGTCTGGAAGACTTACACAATTCCTGCGCCGGGTGAGCCGGGTTCTGAAACCTGGGGTGGAGAGTCCTGGAAATACGGAGGTGGTTCTGCCTGGATTACAGGTTCCTACGATCCTGAACTCAATAACCTTTACTGGCCTGTGGGTAACCCGGGTCCTGATTTCGACCGACATGTCCGACCTGGAGATAACCTTTATACCAATTCAACCCTGGTTTTAGATCCGGATACAGGTAAAATAAAGATGTATTTCCAATATACTCCCAACGATCCCTATGATTATGATGGGGTTAATGAAGTGGTTTTAGCGGATGTAGGTGGAAAGAAAGTCTGGCTTCATGGAGATCGAAACGGTCATTTTTATTCTGTGGATCGGACGACTGCAAAGTGTAATTATGTAGTTCCTTTGGGGCGTGTAAACTGGGTCAAGAAGTTTGGTGAGAATTGTAAACCTGAGATGAACTGGCCTGAGAAAGATGTCGTTTATGATAAAGTTACGAAAGATATCGCTCCAACCCTGGATGGAGGAAAAGAATGGCATCCGATAGCCTACAGTCCCAAAACCCAGATGGCCTATGTACCTACCTATAATTTCTCCATGGATCTCCAGGCTCTGAAAATGGATTGGAAACGCGGGGAATGGTATCTGGGGGCAAAGGTGATCCGTCTGAATCCTGGGAACGGTGCTTTAAAGGCCTTTGATGCAGCTACGGGTCAGCTTAAATGGATGCGGGCCGATTCTACACCCTCCACAAGTGGTGTTCTTGCTACAGCCGGCGGTCTGGTCTTCTATGGGAACCCCCAGGGTATGTTTATGGCCTTAGATGATACCACAGGTGAAATGCTCTGGAGCTTCAACGTGGGTACCGGTATTCATGGTAATCCCACTACCTTTACGGCGAATGGTAAACAGCTGGTAGCTATCGTGGTAGGTCCTGGGGGTGGCGGATTATGGCCGTTACATTATAAAGAATGGATGAAGACCCAGTCCAAAGGTGGTGCGGTATTTGTATTCGGTCTTCCTGAGTAAAAGATCATCCGGATACAAGGATAGGGTCGCTCCAGTTTTATCTTTATGGGAAGAAGGGCAGAGTTTCTCTGCCCTTCTTCCTTTTAAAAGGAGATAAGTAACGTGAAGAATTATCTGAAGGACTATACCATGCTAAAGCCATTGATAACATTTTTTGTATCCTTATTCATACTTTTATCCATTTCTGAAGGGGCTGAAGAAAAGAGTGCCCTGGAACGAATAAAAACCACCGGGGTGATTACATTCTGTGCAGATCCCTACAACTTTCCTTTTTCGGCTAATAATCCGGGGAATCCGGGGTTTGATGTCGAAATAGCGAATTTAATTGCCCAAAAGCTTAGAGTACAGGCCCAATTCTTTTGGATTGATACCGGTACACGGGGTGGATTAGGGCGTGCACTGCGTAACTCCATCTTAGAGAAAAAATGCGAGGCCTTTATGGGCTTACCGACAGGTAAAGAAGCCGAGGAAGAAATGGAGGAAAAGGGGCTTATACTTACGAAACCTTATTTCGGAACCGGTTTTATACTCCTAACCCGCCGGGATGATAATACCATTAAGGATCTTAGTAGTGCCAAGGGGAAAAAGATAGGGGTTGAGATGACGACCCCGGCCGATTGGTATCTGTTTAAGAACGGATATGAGCGAAGTTTATATCGCTTTGTCCCTGAAATCCTGGAAGCTATGAAAAAAGGAGCTTTTCACTACCTCACAAAACCACTGGGTAAAGAAGAACTCCTGCTGACTGTCCAACGGGCCCTTGAGAACAGACTGCTTCTTCGGGAAAATCGCCTCCTACGTCAGGAACTGGAAGAGCGTTATCAGTTTCATAACCTGATTGGAAGCTCTCCAGGTATGCAAAAGGTATTTAAAGTTATCGAAAAAATAGCCCCTAGCGATTCTACCGTTCTTATTTATGGAGAGAGTGGAACTGGAAAAGAGTTGGTGGCTAAAGCCATCCACTTTTATAGTAAGCGGAAAGATCAAGCTTTTTTAGCTATTAACTGTGCGGCGATTCCAGATACGCTCCTGGAAAGTGAGATGTTCGGCCATGAAAAAGGAGCCTTCAGCGGAGCCTACAACCAA
>JAUQPW010000151.1 GCA_030550175.1 bacterium | reverse complement strand
GAGGAAAACTTTAATAAACCAACTTGAAGCATCTGGAGATATTAATTCTCTCTACAAACTTGCAAGCATTTATCAAAGTGAGGAAAATGTTCCAGAACTTATAAGAGTATATACCAGGATAATAGAAAAGAATCCTGAAGATGAAACAGCGCTTTTGAATCTATCTGTTCTTATGATTCATACCGGGAATAAAGAAATAGGTCTTCAGTTAGCGAAAAAGGTCATAAGTATAAATCCAGAAAATAAGCGAGCAAAGGAGATAATAGAAATTCTTATGGATTCCAAGATTAAGCAAAAGGGTGATTCTGAAAGATGAATCAAGTATTTTTTAATCTGTGTATATATATTTTAGACAGATGAGAATAGGATTAATAGGGGGAACTTTTGATCCTCCTCACATTGCTCATCTTATTGGGGCAAGGCGAGCTTTAGAACAGCTTAATCTTGATTGTGTTATTTTTGTCCCAAACAATATACCTCCTCATAAACCACCTGCTGAAGCCGGACAAATTGATAGGTTAGAAATGGTAAAACTCGCAATTGAAGGAGAAAAAGGATTTGAGGTTTCTGATTTTGAAATAAAATCTGGAGGAATTTCCTATACATTTCGCACAGTTGAATACTTTCACAGTCAGGTGTCTGAGATATACTTACTTTTGGGAGAGGATTCTTTGAAAAGTTTCCATAAATGGAAGAACTATGAAAGAATTTTACAACTGGCGCATTTAGCCTGGTTTCCACGAGCGGGCAAAGAAATTCATGAAGTATCTCCAGAAATTTTAAGTAGAGCCATCAAGATCGATTCAGAAATCATTCATATATCTTCAACAAAAATAAGGGAGCTTATAAAAAAGGGTTTTTCTATAAAGTGGCTTGTTCCTGATAAGGTGATTGAGTATATTTATGATAAAAAATTGTATTTTTGAGTCTGTTGATATATGAAAATATTTATAACCGGTGGAGTAGGGAGCGGTAAAAGTTCCTTTGCTCTTAGCATTGCCGATAAACTTTCTTCTGAAAGAAAGACTAAAAATAAGATCTTCCTCGCTACTGCTATACCTGGGGATGATGAGATATCGGAAAAAATAAAAAAGCATAGATTCCAGAGGGGAGATGATTGGATTACCATTGAAGAGCCATACGATATAGCAGGGCATATCAATAATCAATATGATGTTATTCTTCTTGACTGTATTACAATGTGGGTGACAAATTTATTCTTTAGATACTTTAAGGAACCAGAAAGGATTGAATTAATTAAAAACTCATTTATCAGGAGTCTTTTGGAATTTCAAAATCTGATAATCATAGTATCTAACGAGACTGGCTTTGGTATTATTTCTGATAAAAAAGAGATAAGGCATTGGAGTAATCTCCTTTCTGAAGTTAATAGAAGGATTGCTGAGATTTCAGATCAGGTTTATCTTGTTGTTTCTGGAATACCTATAAAGATAAAGGGATGATTAGTTATTTATATTTCACATTTTCGTTATTTATTTTAAACTTTCTTTTCGTCTGAATAATATTAATCCAAATGAAGAAAAAAGGATATAAAAGAATAAGTAGATTATCAAGGGCTGAGAGGATTTTGAAACTTCTCAAGAAGGCGAAGAAGATGGATATAGACCCATCAAGTGGTAAGCTTTTTGCCTATGTGTACGAGACAGGCGATTCTGGTTTGAGGAAGATAACGAAAGAGGCAAATAATATGTTTTATGAATCAAACTATCTTGATTTTACGGTTTTCAGAAGTGCTATCTTCTTTGAGAAAGAGATACTAAAGTTTGTTAAAGAAATTTTAAATGCTCCGGAAGATTCTGTTGGAACTTTTACCTTTGGTGGGACAGAGAGCATAATGTTAGCTGTTAAAGCTGCCAGAGATAAGTTTTTTTCTCTTGGTAAAACCGGAAAACCAGAGCTTATTGTACCAATTACGATACATCCGGCATTTTTAAAATCTGCTGATTATCTTGGTTTAGATGTAAAAAGAGTACCTGTTGATTCTAACGGTAGAGTTTTGGTAGATGAATTGAAAAAAAGTATAACAGAGAGGACAGCTCTTGTAGCAGTTTCTGCTCCAAACTGGCCGTTTGGTGTAGTTGATACTGTAGAGGATATTGCAGATATTAAGCGTGAGTATAAAATTCCTCTTCACGTTGATGCTTGTCTTGGAGGTTTTGTCTTGCCTTTTTTTGAAAGGTTGGGTTTGCCTGTTCGGAAGTTTGATTTCAGAGTAAAAGGAGTGACATCTATTTCTGCGGATATACATAAGTATGGATATGCTCCAAAGGGTTCTTCTGTTGTTCTTTTCAGAGATAAGGAGTTGAAGAAATTTTCGATGTATGTTGATACATCTTCTTTGGGCTATGTATTGGTTAACCAGGTTGTTTTATCATCAAGACCTATTGGTCCTATTGCTTCTGCTTTTTCTACTTTGGAATATTTCGGTCAGGATGGATATATGGTTTTGGCGAAAAAAATACTGCAAGCGCGTGATAAAATTCTGGATGGTATGATCAAGCTTGGATTCTATTCTGTTTTTCCTGTTGAAAGTAATATATTGTGTCTTTCTTCTCGTGTTCATGACCTTATAAATTTCGTTTTGAATATGAAAGCTCTTGGCTGGCATTTTCATCTGCAGAAAGCGGAGAGACAATTGAACATTCCGCAGACTATTCATTTAGCTGTAAGTCCGATACATGTAAAGCGAGTTGAGGATTTTCTTTCTGATGCGAAAAAATCTTTGAAGATAAGATGGAACATAGATTTGCAGAGGGATTTGAACGATGTAATTTCTGGAATAATTTCAGGTAAGATTGATCCTGTTATAATACCTTTGCTTTTGGATTATTTACCCAGTGATTTAGCTGAAGATATGATAAAGGATACTGTGATAAGTTGGTTTAGTGGGTAGTGATTTTTGTGTGTTTTGTTTTTATACAAAAGTTTTTGTTTTTTTACACTTTTGTTTTTTTGCGGAGTATAATAAATAATTGCTGCCAGAAGTTCCGCCGTGAGGCGGGAATGGAAGGCCAAGTGGTGGAGAAATTTAGCAATTCAAGATTTAGTGATTCAAGCAAGGGCTGAGTGATAAATTTACGCCAAGTAGGGTTTGATCGTGGCTCAGGGCGAACCCTGGCGGTGCGCTTCACCCATGCAAGCCGAACGCTACAGGCCGGGCAACCGGTCTGTGGAGTGGCAAACGGCCGAGTAATGCATAGCTAACCTACCTTCCGCAATGGGATAACCTGGGGAAACTCGGGCTAATACCATATAATGCCATGTCTGGTATCAGACTTGGCCAAAGGGATAGGGGGAGTAATCCTCTTATCCGGCGGGAGATGGGGCTATGTCCTATCAGGTAGTTGGTGGGGTAATGGCCTACCAAGCCTATGACGGGTAGCTGGCCTGAGAGGGCGGTCAGCCGGACCGGCACTGCGACACGGGCCGGACTCCTACGGGAGGCAGCAGGGGGGAATCTTGGGCAATGGGCGAAAGCCTGACCCAGCGACACCGCGTGCGGGAAGAAGCCTCTCGGGGTGTAAACCGCTGTTGGGAGGGATAAAGGGGTAAAATCCCTGATAGTACCTCCAGAGAAAGGGACGGCTAACTCCGTGCCAGCAGCCGCGGTAATACGGAGGTCCCAAGGGTTGCCCGGAGTTACTGGGCGTAAAGGGTCCGTAGGCGGCCTGATAAGTCCTCTATGAAATCTGCCTGCTCAACGGGCAGAGGTTGGAGGAAACTGTTGGGCTCGAGACTGGCAGGGGGAGGCGGAATTCCCGGTGTAGCGGTGAAATGTGTAGATATCGGGAGGAACGCCGATGCCGAAGGGGGCCTCCTAGGCCAGTTCTGACGCTGAGGGACGAAAGCCGGGGGAGCAAACCGGATTAGAGACCCGGGTAGTCCCGGCTGTCAACGATGGGTGCTAGGTCTTGGGGTAAATCCTCGTGGCCGAAGCTAACGCGTTAAGCACCCCGCCTGGGGAGTACGTTCGCAAGAATGAAACTCAAACGAATTGACGGGGACCCGAACAAGCCGCGGTGCATTTGGTTTAATTCGATGCAGCGCGAAGAACCTTACCCGGGCTTGACATGGCAACTCAAGCCTGGCTGAAAGGCCATGGTGGATGTAGGGAAACCTACATCAGTTGCCACAGGTGCTGCATGGCTGTCGTCAGCTCGTGCCGTGAGGCGTCGGGTTAAGTCCCAGAACGAGCGCAACCCCTGCTCGCTGTTGCCACTCCCCGAAAGGGGAAGCACTCTGCGAGGACTGCCGGCGAAGAGTCGGAGGAAGGAGGGGACGACGTCAAGCCCGCATGGCCCTTATGCCCGGGGCTACACAAGTGCAACAATGGCCGGTACAAAGGGAAGCGAACCCGTGAGGGGGAGCAAATCCCAAAAAGCCGGTCCCAGTTCGGATTGGAGTCTGCAATTCGACTCCATGAAGTAGGAGTGGCTAGTAATCGCAGATCAGCTACGCTGCGGTGAATACGTTCCCGGGTCCTGTACACACCGCCCGTCACGCCATGGAAGTCATCTGCACAGGAAATCCCCAAAAGGGATGAATGTGTGGGTGATGACTGGGGCGAAGTCGTAACAAGGTACCCCTACCGGAAGGTGGGGGTGGATCACCTCCTTTTTCTTTTTTCACTCAGCCCTGGGCCCATAGCTCAGCTGGCAAGAGCGTACCCCTGATAAGGGTAAGGTCTCCGGTTCGAATCCGGATGGGCCCACACATGGGGACGTAGCTCAGTGGGAGAGCGCCCGGTTTGCACCCGGGAGGACACGGGTTCAAGTCCCGTCGTCTCCACCACTTGAACAATAGCTATGAAATTTGGGAAGGATGCAGGTTTATGGTAGAAAGGGTCTGGGGTGGATGCCTTGGCACCAGAAGGCGATGAAGGGCGTGGTAAGCTGCGATAAGCCCGGGGGAGGCGCAAACAGCCTGTGATCCCGGGATTCCCGAATGAGGAAACTCAATAGGGGTAAAGCCCCTATTATCCTAAAAAGGATGCGATACCCCCTGAAGTGAAACATCTCAGTAAGGGGAGGAAAAGAAATCAACCGAGATTCCCCAAGTAGCGGCGAGCGAAAGGGGAACAGCCTAAACCAGATAGGTGTAATAGCTCTCCGGCGTTGCCTATCTGGGGTTGTAGGATACACTTGGGGAAGGCGGAGAACTTCCCAGGGAGTTACAAAACTGAAGGATAGCTGAAGTGGTCTGGAAAGGCCCGCCATAGAAGGTGATAGCCCTGTAAGCGAAATCCTTCAGTCTCCCGGAAGTGTATTCCTGAGTACCACGGCCCACGTGAAAGGTCGTGGGAAGCTGGGGGGACTACCCTCCAAGGCTAAATACTATCTGGTGCCCGATAGCGAACCAGTACCGAGAGGGAAAGGTGAAAAGAACCCCGGAGAGGGGAGTGAAATAGAACCTGAAACCCCAGATCTACAGACTGCGGAAGGACTACCCCCGTTTGGGGAGGAGCGTCCGACCGCGTGCCTTTTGCGTAATGAGCCGGCGAGTTGCTCTCAGCGGTGGGTTAAGTCCCTCTGGGACGAAGCCATAGGGAAACCGAGTCCGAAAGGGCGTTAAAATCGCTGGGGGCAGACCCGAAACGTCACGATCTACCCATGCCCAGGATGAAGGATGGGTAAAACCATCTGGAGGTCCGAACGGGTCCGGGTTGAAAACCGGTCCGATGAGGTGTGGGTAGGAGTGAAAAGCTAATCGAGTGACGATATAGCTGGTTCCTCCCGAAATGCATCTAAGTGCAGCCTCGCGAAATGATCTAAGGCGGTAGAGCCACTTCTTTGGCTACCGGAGGGGAAACCTTCCGGAACCAAGGTAAACTCCGAATGCCTTAGGTCAGTAGCGGGAGTGAGTGGCCCGGGGATAAGCTCGGGTCGCAAGAGGGGAACAACCCAGACCCTCGGCTAAGGCCCCGAATTTTGGGCTAAGTGAAGAAGGATGTCTATTCGCTAAGACAGCTGGGATGTTGGCTTAGAAGCAGCCATCATTTAAAGAGTGCGTAACAGCTCACCGGCCGAGCGAATAGGCGCCGAAAATTTAACGGGACTCAAGCCCAAAGCCGAAGCCAGGGGCAGCTGTTAAAGCTGCGGTAGGGAGGCGTCCCAGGTGCGCTGAAGTCTGACCGAAAGGGCAGATGGAGTGCCTGGGAGTGAGAATGCCGGCACGAGTAACGAGAGGGAGGTGAAAATCCTCCCGCCCGAAAGCCCAAGGTTTCCTGCTCAACGCTAATCGGAGCAGGGTTAGCCGGAACCCTAAGGTGTAGCCGAAAGGCGTAGCCGATGGGAAAGTGGGTTAATACTCCCCGCCGCTGCAGGGCGCTAACAGTAATATTGACGGCACAGTAGGATGTAAGGAGTTGACGGCTTGCTCCTTGCTACCCGAAATGTGTCCAAGAAACAGATATTACTGTTGTCCTGTAGCGACCGTACCTCAAACCGACACAGGTGGGCTGGTAAGTAATTCACCAAGGGTAGCGGGTGAAACCCTCCTAAGGAACTCGGCAAATTTTCCCCGTAACTTCGGAAGAAGGGGTGCCCGTTCTGGCGCAAGCTAGAACGGGTCGCAGAGAAAAGGTGGTGCCGACTGTTTACTAAAAACACAGGTCTCTGCTAACCCGAAAGGGGAAGTATAGGGACTGAAGCCTGCCCGGTGCCCGAAGGTCAAGGTAAGGGGTTAGCCGCAAGGTGAGGCTCCAAGCCTAAGCCCGGGTAAACGGAGGCCGTAACTCTGACGGTCAAGGCTATAAAAAGGGCCGTCAATAAATCCGACTATATGCTGGGAAGCCCGAAAATCCTACCATACCGAGTAGGTGAAAATTGGTAGGATTGGGTTATCAGCAGGAAAGATTCTCCAAAAGGAGGTGCATCATGAGAGAAAAATACAAAAAATTCTTCCTTGCAGGATTTATAGAGGGTGAAGGGTCGCTTTGCATCTCTTTAAAGAAAAATGCAAGCTCAAAGTTTGGAATAAATGTGGATCCAGAATTTTTTATCTATCAACGCAAATCTGGAAGAGCACTTCTTGAAATGGCCCAGCAAATATTTCATACTGGAACCATATACGAAAAAGATGGAAATAGGAATGTGTTAGTCTTCGCTATAAGAAATAGAAGAAGTATAAAAGAGAAAGTTATTCCATTTTTCGAAAAATACGTAATGCCCTTTTCCCAAAAATTCAAAAATAGCTTTTCAATAATAAAAAGAATTATTGAGCTTGAGGAAAGAGGTGCTCATCAAACGAAAGAAGGTATGATCGAGATATTGAAACTTGCTTCAAGTT
>JAUQPW010000046.1:37125-40443 GCA_030550175.1 bacterium | reverse complement strand
ACCCGTTTCCCCTCCGGTCCAGTAAAGTCCCAAGGTTAAAAGAATTAAAAGAAATCGGAGGATCAGGGAACCAATAAACAGAAGAGAAAGTGACTTTAAAGGATCAATGGAGAGATCTGGAGTCACCAGATACCAGTGACCCAGAACCATGGCAAAACTGGCCGAACCTAACAGAAGGGCAGAGGTTAGAAAATTCCCCGGGAAGAGGAGATTTTCCCACCAGAACCACAAACCCAACTGACTACGGTAAACCATCGCCAGACAGATCAGGACCAGGATACCTGCCAGAACTGAAGCTCCCAATAGTTTCCGGCTCAAAGAGGGCCGTTTGGGAGTCAGAATAAAGGAACAGAGTAAAACGAGAAGGGCATAAACCACAAAGAGAAGAAGAGTCCTTCCTGTCCAGTTGGTAAAAAGAATTGCTCCATATCTAGAAAGAAGTTCTTGCCGGGTTACAGGGGAATAAGGCCAGAGAAAGAAAGCTATCCCCATCAAAAATAAGCTGGTTAGGCTGGTAAATCTAAAATATCCCCTCCCGGCTTCGTGGAGAGGAACAGCTAACAACGTCATCATGCTACCTATAGAAAGCTGAGTAAGAAGCAGAAAAATGAGAATCATGCTGGATAGTTTAATCGAACAAAGCCTGCTTTGACAAGACCTTTTTTATTACTTCCCTTTTACGTCTGTCTTCCTTATCTATCGGATTCCAAAACAAAAAATTTTTTTCCTTAAGGGTTTTTTATCCTTTCGATTCTTGAATAAGGTACTCTAACTTTATTTCTCCAAGTTATGAATAAACGATAAGTTATAAAAATTCATTTTCCTTTATAAAAAAATTTCATTTTTTTGTAGACAAAAAAAAGGTTTATGTATTTACTGTCAAAGGATTGAAAATCCCGTATTATTTGACTTTTTAGAGCTATTATCGGGTAAATTGAAAAATATTTGATGGATCTATATAGAGAGGGGTCAGAGGAGGGAGTTAGTTGAGGATTTAAACTCGAAAGGAGGTAAGATGTACCTGTTAACGATAGATAAATCTATCTGGCTTCAGATTCTCTCTTTCTGTAGGTATAGGAGAATCTCGGTCCTGGTTATCTCTTTGGGAATTATGGGTTGTGCCTCAGTTAGACCTATGAATCATGGAGATGGCACCCTGGCCCGATCTACGGAAAGAGAGAAAGATTTAGAGATGTTAAATACCTCTCCGACTTCGCTTCCGGGCAACTTTTATCTTTCCATATCGAAGCCTTCTGAGTATGAACTCTTTCTGAGATCTAATTCACCTAACCCGGAGAAACTTACCCAGGAAGAAGAACTGACTGAAATCTGGGAATCCGGATTAAGCCAAGATACTCTTAAATTCCTAGAAGCTTCGATGCAGTTTGATTCTTCAGAAATTCTTTCTACCCAGGCCCAACCCATTCATCTTTACAGAATAAACCCTTACCATTCGGCCTTCTCTGTAGTTAGTTATCCTATCTATCCACCCTCTTCTCCCAGGATACCTATTCGCCCTACGCCACCTATCTGGGAGGACAATGAATCGGCCATGCAGGTATCACCCTTCTTCACCCCACCTGTGGATAACGCTTATATTATCCGCGGGCTCAACCCAAGATGTTGGTACGGTCGAGGACATTGTGGAGTAGATATAGCTACGGCCAAAGGAAAAGGGGATAATGTACGAGCTGTGGAAGATGGTATTGTGTTAGATGCCGGAGTTCGAAAACGCTATGGCTATTATGCTATCATTCTACATAAGGGAGGTATTGCCTCCTTGTATTCCCATACTTTAAAAGATCCTGATCTAAAACCCTGTCAACAAGTAAAGAAACAGGAGGTGATTGCAAAGGTTGGAGAAAGTGGTAATGCCAGATCTCCCCATCTTCATTTTGAGATGATCGATCTGGATAAGGGATGGCAAGGAAAAACAAACCTGAACAGTTTCATAGCTCAGATCTGCAATGGTCACAAAAACAAACTAACCGCTATTCGAGAGAATCTGGAAAGACTTCTATTTCGAAAAGATCTCAAAATAGATCCCCTAGAGTATATTCCCAATATCGCCAGAAACCCCTCTAGATTCCGAATAGGATCTCCCAAGATGCACGCTAAGGGAAAATAAAACCTAAACCCGGAGGCAGAAGAGTGGGGGTGTGGGGGTGTGGGAGTGTGGGGGTATGGGGGTATGGGGGTATGGGAGTATGGAAGTATGGGAGTAAGGAAGTAGGGAAGTAAGGGAATTTATTTTTTATACTCCCACACTCCCACACATCCATACTCCCACACCTCCATACTCCCATACCCCCACACCCCTACTTCTTTTATCCTGCATTTAAGCTTTTTCTTCTCTAGGATAGGTCTGTTTGACCAGCTCTAGAGCCTCTTCACGCGTTGAAATTCTTCCTTCTAATTGAGCTTCTTCTACGGAGTTCAGAATTTCGCGAAAGACTGGACCTGGAACATATCCCATGGCAATGAGATCTTCCCCGCGTAATAAAGGGGGTGGGTTTAAGGCTTCTTTCCCTAAAATAACCAATTGTTCCTTACAAAATTCCCAATTTTCTAAACTTCGATGGCTGGAAATACTGTCCAATCTATGTAACTCCAGGAGATCCTGGAAATGTTCTTCTCTTAAAAAACGTTTAAGAGTACTCGGTCTCATCTTTTTTACATTTAAAAACTTGAGATGATCCCGAACCAGTTGAACAATTTTCTCCGTTTCTTTATTGGAAAACCTCAATCTCTGGCAGATTTCTAAAGCTATCTGAGCCCCGACTTCTGCATGGCCTTCAAATCGAATTCGGTCTTTGATTTTGAAAGTAAGAGGTTTACCTACATCATGAAGAAGCACCGCCATGGCCAGCTCAGGAGTTGGATTTTGCAGGTTTTCTAACATCTTCAACGTGTGGGTCCAAACATCCCCTTCGGGATGAAACTCGGGAGGTTGAGGGACCCCTTTCATCTGTGAGACCTCGGGAAGAATATGGATCAGTAAGCCACTGTCTTGAAGAAGTTGGATCCCCGTTGCCGCATTTCCTTCGGTCAGGATTTTTACCAATTCATCCCGAATTCGCTCGGGACTTACCTCCTTGATTTTATAAGCAAGTTTTTGAACTGCTTTAAAGGTTTTTTCTTCGATACAATACCGATAGCGAGCTGCCAGTCGTACGCTTCGCATCATACGGAGTTTATCTTCTTCGAATCGATCTTGAGGATCTCCAATAGCCCGGATAAGCTAATTCTGAATATCTTTTAAGCCGCCTACATAATCTATTACACGCTGTTGAATCAGATCATACAACAGCCCGTTGA
>JAUQPW010000046.1:0-37115 GCA_030550175.1 bacterium | reverse complement strand
GCGCTTTTCCCCCGGAAAGTAGCGACCTCATAACTTTCATGGTTTAGAAGGACTTTCACAACACCGAACTGGGCTCCTACAGAAACCGTCCTTTTAAATAACCGCATGATCTGCTCAGGAGTTGCATTGGTGGCAACATCATAGTCCTTGGGCTTAAGCCCTATGATAAGATCTCTGACACATCCTCCGGCCAGATAAGCTACAAAACCGGCATCTGTCAGTTTTTTTACAATGAATTGGACGGGATCGGGTATCTCCATGAAGATCTTCATACGCTCAAGCTTAGCGAGAAGATTGTCAAAACACATGTCTATTAAAACCCACAAAAAATCTTGACAATTTAATAATAATATTGCACTTCTGTAAATATAAAAGATGTTTGTTAGACCTTCTTAATTTACACCCAAAATACTTTGCTTGAAAGCCTGGAGAGCATCAGTTATGAGAAGAGTATTAAGGTCCTCAGTTTTGAGTTTAGTACTGTGGGTAGTTTGTATCTCTTTCTTTATTAAAACGTTAGAAGGCGCAGAAACACTCACTGTAACCAAAGAGGCGGAACTGAAATCTGCTCCACAAGCCGGAAGTAAACCAAAAACTGTTATTTTACGTAATACCAAAGTTGAATGGACGGGTAATCGAAAAGGTTCCTGGCTTGAAGTGAAGCTACCCAATGGCTTGCAGGGATGGATTCAGGAGAATTCGGTCTCAACTCCTAAATCCGTCCCACCGTCGACTCCGGCCAGAACACAACCCCCTCCAGAATCTGTAGCTCCCTCTGAAATTGAAGCCCCCAAACAACCGGCTCCGGTAGATAACTTAGAGGAGTTAAAGAAAAAATATGAGGCGGAACTGGATCAGTTTAAACAGCTTTTGCTTGAACGACAAAATGAAATAAAAGCTAAAGATATCGAGTTAAAATCCAAAGATGACACGATCACTCAATTAAACCAGCAGGTAGAAGCCCTTAAAGCCCAACTTGCCCAATCTAATGAAGCAGGAAAAGGAGTTCAAGGATCCCTGGAGGATGCACAAAACAGGATAAAAGATTTGGAAAATCAATTATCCCAGATTCAAAAAACCTTATCGGATAAAACTAAAGAGGTTGAGACCTTATCGACTCAAAATGCAAGTTTAAAACAGCAGGTAGCCGAAGGGGCGTCGGGATTCAGTTGGCCCCTTTATTTAATCCCTATTCTTTTGGGTCTCTTGATCGGATTGGCTGTTTACACTTTCCGATATCGCGCTCCCCGAGACATCACCCAAAAATCTGGGGCTCCATTCCAGGAGTTTGAAGGCCGGACCGAAAAAATAAAACCTTCTCCAACTCCGGATAAAACCCAGGGTCCAACCGATCAAAGTTCCTGGAAAGAGTTGGCTCAGACTACGGGAGCTTTAGAAAAAGAGGAGCCGGCTAAAATTGCAAAGGGAGAAGTCGCTCCAACCTCTTCTGAGAAAGAGGATCCTCGTACCCGTCGGATTCCATCTGAACCGGAGTCCAAAGCAGAATCTGTGCTTCCCCGGGGTGGTTCTGTAACCCAGAGTTTAAGTTCCTCTGAAGCAGAGATGGAAGAACCTCAAACCCTATCCGGAGAACGATTCGATATCCGTCTGACTAAAGTGGGCGATAGAAAAGATAAAGTGCTTCAAATGCTCTTTAAAGTTAAAGGTCTTGTTCGAAGCCCTGAAGAGTTGATCAATTCGGTACCGTGTACCATCGCCAGGAACGTTGAAAAGTTCAATGCGGAAAAATTCCGCCACTACATGAACCGGGTGGGAGCTACCGTCGAACTGGTTAAATCAGAAGAAGAGTAAGGGTTTTATTGAGATAACCTCCTCATCCAATAAGATACCCTCTGGTCTTTTCCGCCTAATCGGAGATAATTATCATAGTGATTTTTGGCCAGCGCCGCATTCTTCAGATTTTTATCGTATAAAACTCCTAGCTTATAATGGGCTTCCACAAGGTTAGGATCAATTTGAATGGCCTTTTCATAATTTTCTGCAGCGAGTTGATAATTACCTTGATGCACCTCTAAATCCCCCAAGCGCAGATAAGCGATGGCATTCTTAGGATCTATCTGGATTGCTTCCATGTAGTAAGTTCGGGCCTGATCCTTATCCGTCAGGTAGAGTAGATCTCCTTGCTTAACCAGATCCCGGGATTTATCCCCATTGGCCGGAAGGATCTTGATCTCCGAAGTAAAAGAGCCGGGGGTTTCTAGCTTGCGTTTGACCTTGATTTTGTCTTCCCCGGTAATAACAACTTCCGGAAGCTTCAACCCCGGCGGTTCAGCAGGTTCGGCGGCAGAACTAACTTTTATTCCAAGAAAAGAAAGCAAAATTAAAATTAACAGAAAGGAGACGGTCTTGCTGGATCGAAGGAGCTTAAAGCAAGCTCCCAGATCGGCGTAGGGTTTATTTTTACAGGTTAAACTTATAAGAAGGTGTTTCAGTACGTTCATTTATTCCTCCATACCTCAAAGATCCTTTCCAGACCGGCCCCTCCAAATAGAGTATTTGAGATGGTTAAGGTAGTCCCTCTGGGATCTTTGAGGGTATATTCATCATAGAAACGGCCTTTTTTAACAGAAATTTCGGTATCCGGACCAAATTCGAGGGAATGCCTGTAGGTAACTCCCTGGATTTGAGCGGTGGCAACGGCCAGCAGCCGTCGGGTTGTTACAACAATCCAGAAATGGGCATCCCGCGTACGGGTTTTATCTACATTCCTGAACCGAAACCGGGTAGAGGTTTCCCGGATGGCCAGAATCCCCTCCGTTGGATCTAATTCCCTGAAAATATATCGGAGAATTTCAAAGGGGGGTATCGAGATCAGATCGTGCTTGGGAAGTTTGGCCTTCAACTTATCGATTAAGTGCTTTTCTCCTTCTTTTTTCATACCCAGAAGATCACAAAGGTTATAATAATAAGCCTCATCTTCCTTTGTAAAGGGTAATTGCCAAAGTAAAACATCCAGTACCTCCCGGAGGGCCTGCTGTTTAAAGATTTTTACATCTAAAACTTTAACCAAATCCTTAAGGTCCGTGGGATGTTCCCGCTCGACCAAAATATCTGCAAATTCTGCTTCCGAAAAAGGAACTAAAGGATATGCCAAAGCCCGGGCCCAGATATACTCCTTTAAAGATTCTGACCACTTGTTACACGCCGTAGCCGCCTGGACCATCAATTTCAAGATGGCAGCTTCTCGTTTCTTGTTAATCTGCTGAACACTCACCACATCCAACTCCCCGGAGGGCAACGCTTTTTTCTCTAACTCATTTCGATATTTTGAAGAAACACCCAACCGCTCTTCCAGATTACGCAGCCATTCCATTTTTTTTGTAAGATTCATCTCATCAGCTTGTGCAACTTTCTCTACCTGCCTTAGGAGTCGGGCTCTATCCCCCTTCTCAGAAACAATGGTTAAATCATAAGAAGTCGGCTTCTTAGCCAATAAGGAACGTAAAAGGCTTATTTTTAGTGAATCGTTCAATCCGGTATTCTTTAGAATATAGGCCAGGAGGAACTCGTATTCCTGGGAAGTCACTAACCCATCCGCTACCGCCATGTTAATCATTTCACCTGCAATGTTATACTCGATGATAGCAGATTTAGGTTTTACCCCTCTTCGACTATAAAGCAGGATGGCCTCTTCCCCTACAACGGTCATGATCATGGATAAAAAATAGCGAACAATGCTTTCCTGACTAACCGTAATAAGAACCTGTCGTCCCCAATACCAGGGATTAGAGTAGTTATAGGCGGCCCACAGGGCCTTCCCAATATCATAAAGATATTTATGCTTTTTGAAAAATTTAAAAGCGCTATGGCTGGTAACTTGATTATAAAAGTTTTTATATTTGAGAATATTCTCGATATTGAAATCTTTGATTTTATTAAACGGAAAGGTCTCCAGATTCGCCCGGATACGTTCGCTGATCCGATAATTAAGTTCCGCAAGATCATGAAGAGAAGCTTGAAACTCGGGTCGATCTTTCAAGGGATAATAAAGCTTGGCAATCTCTCGAACAAGTTCATAAGCAAGTTGATAAATCATGCGTAGATTAATATCCGTGCTCACAACCACATTCCACCAAATCTTGCTTCGATACTCTTTAATTAACTCATAAGCCTTGAGATCGGTCTCAGTTGGATTATCTACTTGAATAATGGGTACTTCTTGAAACTCTTTTACATCTTTTTTTACCTCTTCAATAATCTGTTTTTTTTGCTTTTCGCGTACAAAGAGTAAAACGAGCACAAGAAGACTTAATAAGCTTATGAGAAAAATGGTTACCCAATCCATTCCTGGGAGCCAGGAGTCCGAAGTCAGAGGTCAGAAACGAGAAATTCTGACCTCTGACCTCGGACTCCTGGCTTCTGATTAACGACTCATTCCTGTATTTCTATTTCCCCGATTTTTATTTTCTCTTGACCTCCAGCTTTAAGTCTTCGGCCGGTATTTTTAGGATCCCAGATACCTATCCAGATTTCATAAGTTCCCGGGACTATATAAGGAGGAACCTGAACCTGATACCCTTCTTTGACCACTTCTCCGGGAAGCCAGGTATCTGTGGGATGTAGGTTTTGCAGAGGGAAGTGATCCTGCTGGAAGAAATCAACAAGGGATATTCCCAGCTTTTGCTTAACTTTACGGATCAGATCAGAGGAGATGAATTTTTTCTTTGAAAAGTGGACAAAAATTGCATAGCTCTTATCCATTTTAGCCAGGGCCTTCCAGTAATAGGTAATGGGAAAGGTCTCGGAAGGTTTAAATCGGTTCTTGGATAAGTCATAACCTATAAAAGCCAGTTGATTATCAAAATTGATCTGAACAGGGATCTGAGGTTGAAGTAATTCCTGGATCTGGAGGAAATATTTATAAAGAGGAACTTCTTGCGGGATAGGCTCATTTTTTAATTCCTCATAAAGAGAAGAAAGCGACAGCGCAGATTCAAAATCTTCTCCTACTCTACCGGAAGCCTGTAAAGATAGAATTTCTCGCCCGGCTTCGTGTTGTAAAACCTTTAGGGCTTCCTCCCATTTTTTTAATTTAACCCAGCCTAAGATCAGATAATATGAGAGATGGGGATAGCTGGGATCTAATTCAAATAAAGGCGAGAGCTGGGTCAGAGCCTGCTCCCAGTTTCCTTCCTTTGCATAAGAAACTCCCATCAGGTAAGGGATTTGAAAGGGAAGTAAAGGATAAACATCAATTTTATCTACCAGAAGGGTTCCTTCGCCCGAGGTTTCTACTCGAAATTCCAAAGAAGAGGTCTCCGGGTTTATGAAGCTGAGACTAAAGTTTTGATAGGTATCAGAGGCAGTAAAGTCCCTTCTAAGCAGGGAGCGTCTTCCCAGGATTCCATACCGGCCACTTCGAACATCTAACAGGGCAAGTAAAGAGGTTGCCGGGACCATTTCGGAAGAAGATGTATGGTCTTTGATTTTGAGTCTATATCTAACCTGATAAGCTCCAGCCGGAAAATCTTGAAAAGGCCCGTAAGTTAAAAAACCTCTACCCGTAGAGACGGTCGAAGCTTTTAAAACCTCAAAGGTTTGAGTATCGGGTTGGCTGTTTGGAACATCTGAAGTGGTGAGAACCGCAGAGTTTATCGGTTCCTCCGAAATGGGAGTCTCCGGTCTGGATGAAACAGCTTGACCACCGGAAGCTTCTGAATCCAAAACCACCCCTCCGGTAGTTCTTCGGAGATTCTCGGCTTCAAAGTTCTGAATTAATAAACCCTGAAGAAACTTTAAAGAGGAATCGGAGATAAGAGCGGTACTGTCCACTTCATCCCCTTCACTTTTCCCTACCGACCTGGTAAAGTTCCTTACATACGCTGGAATGAGTTTCTTTGCTTTTTCCAGCACGAGCCGGGACCTGGTAAACCGGCCTACCTGTTGATAAGCTTCACTAAGGGCGATATATAGAGCTAAATTTTCAGGTTCCTGCTCCACAGCCTGTTCTAGATAGAAAAGAGCTTTGTCGGTATTTCCGCTTTTTTGGAAAGCCAGGCCTATTTTATCTGGATTCAAAGAAATCTGAACCAGACACCCCAAATAACGGGTATCATCCTTGACCCTATCCAGAGAAAACAGATAAGGAAGTCTTTCGGCAGGATTTGCATAGGCGAATCGAGGGATAAAACCCGAGTAAGAGGTTATGTTAATAGGATAAAGATAGGCTTTAAAAAACGGGAAAGCCGTTTTTAATGGGAAAATAACTTCTTTCCTTTCATCTCCCTCTAAGTGGAAAGTACGCCGTACGCCGGCTACTTCCACATCAACCGTATTTTGAAAAGGTCCATTTTCCAAAATAACCAGCAAATCGTCTTGTTTTTCATTCACCTTTAACACCGCCTCCAGTTTTGCTTCACCACGTACCCAGAAATTTTTACTGCTACGCCCCATATAGTTATCGTTCAGGAGATAGAGATCATAGGAAGGGCTATCCCCGGAGAAGTTTTGAATCATATGACGATTGGTATTGATCGGAAGAGAATTAATTTCGGTCAACTCTACGGGGAGTATTTGATAAGGGAGTCGGAAGGCATGTTGCGCAGGATTATTGGAACTATAAAAGGGATTAATGAGAATTTGAGCTAGAAATAAGAAACCAACGAGCCAGGTCAGCAAGATGGTTCCAAACCCTCCTGGAATTTGAGTTGTCAAAAAGAGAAAAGCCGGATAGATATTTAAGAAAAATCGATTTCCGACCGCCCCACTCCCTCCATGATAGTTGGAGGGAGCCCACACGATGTAGATGAGAATATGGATAATGATCGTTCCAAGCAAGATAAATCGCAAAGAGGAACGAGGGTTTAATAGAAAACAGAAAAGCGCAACTAAAGCCGGAAAATAGTAAGGGAAAATCCCGGTGAACCGTCCAAATAGATAATAAAACAAATTATATAAAAAGACCTTAGGATTAAAATAAAAGGATTCTTCAAAATAAACATCGTGGGTTTGCCTGGTTCCCAGATTATCAAATCCAGCCCCGGCTGACTCCAGGGGGAAATTCCAGTAAAAAGTTTTACGATCTCCGGCATAGGCATTCCATTGACCCATGAACAGAAATTGAACCCACGAAAGAATTCCCATTATCAATAGAAAAACAAGACCGACGCTTAAAACATATCTGTACCGCTGCCAAAAATAGTGGATGCCGGCTACAAATCCCTTCTTGGAAGTCAGATAAATTTCGCTTCGCGGTAAGATAACACTGGTTAATAGGGGTAAGATGAAAATCCCATTGTGGGGTTTGGAAAAAGTTGCAAGACCTATCAAAAGGGCACTTAAGTATTTTCTACCTGGAGTTTTTCCAAAAGCCTGACCATAGTTCGCCAGAGGGGTTTCATAGAATAGTACAAAGAGTCCAGAGGTTATCAAGAACATTTGAAAGATTTCGGGAGTGGACCAAAAGGTATAAATAAAGCCGGCGGTTACCAGGAAAAAGGTCAAGGAGAAGAGAAGCGCCAGTTGTTCTGAGTTATATTTTCTTAAATAAAGATATCCCAGCGTAATCATGGAAACCAGCAGGAGGGTATTAAGAATTAAAAATCCTCTTAATCCAAACAAATAAACGAAGGGAGCTAAAAAAAGCGGATAAATAAAAGGCTTCCCATAATATATTTTCTCTTCCCCATTTTGAACTACCCGGGTTAGAAAAACTCCTTGGGGACCTCCATGCCAGTCCTTGTAAAACCGAATCAGATCCCCCTGTGTATACTCCAGATCGCGATCAAAAGCTAAACTTTGGGCCATTATATAATAAACGGCCTCATCCCCAAACAGGTAAGTTACTACACTTTGGTACTTAATAGATAAAGACACTGCAAGCAAAAAGATGAGTAATCCTATGAGTAGTAGCTGATTAAATTTCAAGATCCTCTCCCAGAGGCCAGGTGGTAGGTACTGAACCGTAAATAATGTAAAGACTTACACCTTCCTCTTTCTAACTTAACAATCCACACTTACCTTCAAGACCCTAGGGTTTATCCTCTTTAACCTGCTATTTACGATTCATATTCTATTTAACATAATATCTTAGCTCAAAAATGAGCGTCAAGAAAAAAGGGAACCTTATCGATTCGCCTGATGGGGACTTCCGTTTTAGGATCCGCCGGGCTTCCCGGAGGGTTTATGATCTTCACCCCTATAAAGGGACTAAAAAATTATCTCATCGAAAAGGTACTGAATTCCTCGGTCTATAGATCATAACCAAAGTATTTCCTGTCTACTCACGGTGAAAATATGGCGTAAGGGGTAGGAAGGGCCTCATTGGATCACCCGCATAGTGATCCACTTGTGAAAATTCTTCCTTTTAAATTTTCTTCTTGACTTCTCCTTTTATTCGCCTATCTTATAAGTTAAGTTCTTCGGTTGTTCTCAAACCTTTCGTTCATAGGGCGCAGGGCGAACTTAAGGTTTGACCCTTTTTGGAGACTTCCTATAAGAAGTATCTCAGATAAAGCCTGAGCAGAGTAACCCGTTAAACTGAAAACCCAGTATTGAGCGGGCCGGGTTTTGCCTTGGCCTCAGGAGGTAAAAGGATATGCAAAAGCCTCGAAACGCTTTGGATGATTGCTTGAGGATCTTAGCCGGCTCCGGTAGCATAGCCGGAATTTACGTACTCTACAGGCTCTTTGAATTAACCGGATCTACCCTTACCCCCCAAGATATCCGTTTACTCCTCACCCTGAGTATGACTATACTCATCTTAGCAGTAGCCCTCATTTTCGCTTATCTGGTTCTCTTTCTTTATGAGCGACTCCTCTACGTTTTTCAACAATTTAAAAAAATAAAAAATCCTGCTGAACTTACCCCGGAAACCGAGAGATTAAGCCATTTGGAGTTGACGATGATTTCAGCCCTGGAAAGAATAGAAAGCCGACTGGCTTTACTGGAGGGTAGAGTAGGAGAAGAACGTGTTTTTCCTGTAAGTTACGAAATAGATCCTCACGAACTGAGATCCAGCAACTTTTAAGGATTTTTCATGGGAAAATCCCAAGGCTCAAGTTGCCTTTCCTTCACGGGAGAGGGTAACCCCAGGGATCCGGAAAGTTTAGTAACTCCCTCTCTACCTAAACTTTCCGTTGTAGGGCGAAACGCTATTTCGTCCAACGACGGCGAAATGGCATTTGCCTTACAACCGGGGATTTTTACATATAATCTTCAAGAACCCCGCACAACTGTTCAATAGAAGCCCGGCGTGCGTTATAACCCATCAAGCCGATCCTCCAGATCTTTGACTTCAACTCTCCAAAGCCGGCTCCGATTTCAATTTGATGCTTTTTAAGCAGATCCGCACGGACACTCAAAGGATCTATATGTTGAGGAGGTATCACCGAAGTGAGCATGGGAAGCCGATACCCTTCTTGAGCAAATAACGTACATCCCATCTTCTGTAGTCTTAATTTTAGCAAATCTCCGGCCTCTTGATGCCGTTTAAACCGCTGTTCCAACCCTTCTTCCATGATAATTCTCAAAGCTTCACGCAGTCCATAAATATAGGTCGTGGGGAGAGTATGATGATAAATTCGCTTTTCACCCCAATAATCGGTGAGTAAATCGATACTCAAATAGAAACTGCTGACGGGGGTTTTACGACGCTTGATGACTTCCAAGGCCTTGGCACTGAAAGTTATCGGAGCCAGGCCCGAAACCATTCCAATACATTTTTGTGAGCAGCTAAAGGCAACGTCAATATGATGATAATCGACCCTCACCGGGAGTCCCCCTAAAGAAGTAACGCAGTCTACCACAAAAAGGGTATCTGTTTTGGCAACAGCATTCCCTATTTCTTCCAGAGGTTGTTGAACTCCGGTTGAAGTCTCTGCATGGACAATGGCAACGGCTTTTGCCTCTGGATGCTGATGTAAAGTTTCGATAACCTGTTGAGGATCCACGATCTTTCCGACCTCTCCACGCACTTCCATCACTTTAGCTCCCAGGCGTTCGGCAACCTGTTTGATCCGTTCCCCAAAATATCCCTTGATTCCTACAATAATGGTATCACCCGGCTCCAGAATGTTAACCAGGCAGGCTTCCATTCCTGCACTTCCTGTTCCAGAAATGGGAAACGTTATGGGATTTTTAGTTTCAAAAACAACCCGGAGCATCTCCTGGATTTCATCCATGATTGGAAATAAATCGGGGTCGGCATAACCGATGACCGGAGCACAAATAGCTTGAAAAATGCGCGGATGAATATTTGCCGGACCCGGACCAAGTAGAAGCCGGGGGGATGGAAGAAACTCAGAATAAAGGCTCTCTTTCACGTATCTCCTCCTTTTTTAAGTCCTGCATAAAAAATTGAATTCTAAATAAGCGAGTCCTTAACTCGGTTCGATAACCTTTGAGATGGTAATATACATTCACTCTCTCAGTAAAGCAAGCCATATACTCTAAAGCCGGCCAGCTAACGGAATTGACAAGTCAGTACGAAATTTTGCAAACCCGGTTGGGAAAAAAAGAACCAACTTATCCGTTGGATGGTAAAGGTTCCAGGGTAAAGGTTGCTCGTTCAATAACGGTCCCGTTGTAGAGGTAGTGAACCGTCCAAACTCCAAATTTTTCGGCGGCCGGATATCCGGCTATGGTAGTGTAACAATACCAGTAGCTATAAGCATAAGACCAATCGTGATTAATTCTACAACTCGAGTAGAGTTCCCCCTTAGGGGTATACCATCTCCATTCTGAAACATCTCCGGCTTGTACATTTAAAATCCTTACCCAAAAGGTTACATAGGCGTCCGTTGCATAAAACTTGTTCTCTGAGGAGGGGATAGAACCATTCTGGGGGATTTGATTGGTAAGCACAGTTTTCACTACTTTAAAAGCTCCGCCTTGATAAGGCTCCTGATTTTCCCAATAACTCATAGACCTGTTGGAGCTACAGGGGCCTGCATAGGGATTAATGAGATTAATGGCAGAATCCGTTACAATAAAATGGAGATGAGGTATATCGGAATCTCCAGAACTCCCGACTTCTCCTATTTTCTGCCCTTTCTTAACGCGATCACCTGTTTTAACTAAAATAGAACCTTTTTTCATATGATGATATACGGTACGAAGACCATTGGCGTGGCGAATAAATACATGGTTGGAGTTTTCATAGGGACAGTTACGCTGACAATGATCATAGTATCCATCGACTGCCTCGGTTACAACTCCGGAGTCTGCAGCCAGGACATCAACACCTCGATCCATGGCTTCCCATCCCTCGATGACAAAATCTGTCCCATTGTGTCCATCATACGTCATGGAACCACAGTTCCAATCTTTGACACTTCCCGGCGCCGGATCGTCATCCATATAGTTCGTTATGAAACAGGTTTTCCCTAATTCACAGTTCAGAGGAAAGATAAACTGACCGGCACTCCAGGCCGGGGAAGGAGAGAAAGAAAGGTTCTGTATCTCCCCAAAAAGAACCGTTACCCACAGAACACTTACGGCAAAAAACCATCTTAAAAACCGATATATTTTCATCTTCGGCCCTCCGATTTTTACCTACCGTTTTAACCTATTCTATTGCTCCTTTAACCTCTCGATTTTTGCTTCCCATTTTTATTCAATTTTGATGCCCCTATAGGACCTCCAGGGATTTTATCAATCCGAACTTCTTAATTGAAGGAATAAAGGGCTGTCAAGGAAAAAGTCATTGTTTTTTCCTCAGGAAGGAGAGTAGTTCACGAACGCTTTCCTATATCTCTGGGTTAAGTGAGTTGACAATAGAGAATGCTTTGGGTATGATCCTACCGGGGCAAGCTGTTTACAGGTATGGAAAATCAAAAATTAAATAGACCTTATCCCTTCTAAAGGTTTATTATTTACTTTAAAAAAGTAACTATGCAGAATACTTTCACCAGAAGAGATTTTCTAAAACTGGGAGCCGTAGCCGGTCTCACCTGGACTCTAGAGGGATGTAAAACACCGGTGGATCCAGGAGTTCGAGGTGTTATAGGATTTAATGTTCATCCTTACCCGGGACTTGCCTTACCTATCCAGATGCAGGCATTAAACGATATCAAGGCAAACTGGATCCGGGTAACTTTAGGAATTACAACCGATGTAGGGGGGCCTTATGTGGCAGCAACCCAGGCTAACGTTTTGGGACTCATTGCCGATTTTAACCTTGGTCCCATTAATAAATCCGATTGGCCCGATATGGTCGAAACGGTTATTCGGCGCTATCCATCCATCCGGTATTTTGAAATCCTTAATGAACCCGCCTCTTTTAACGGGATTTCCAATACCGAGTATGTCCGTGATTACCTGAAACCAGCCCATGATTTAATTCGGGAAAAATTTCCTCTGGTTAATATTGTAGCTGCCGCTCCCATAGGTCAACCCAGCGGAATAGAAGATTTTACCCAAATGTCCCTGGCAGGAGCCGATAATTATTGTGACTTTCGGGCAGTGCATATTTATTTTAGAAATGATCTTACAAGCCCCTGGACCTCTTTTCAGCGGGCAACTCGAAAACCCATCATGATTACAGAAACCGGATCCAGCGATCCAAGCGAGCACCTCGATATGTGGACGAATCAGATTCCCGAGATGAAAAGGATTCTTACCACGGATTTTGTTTTCTACTATGTTTTACTTGAACAACCTCCCCTGGGATTCGGGATTATTACGGATCAACTGGATAGCAACGGACAGATTATTCCAACACCGGGTTCAGAACTCTATACGTTTCTTCGAAATTCTGCTTAGGACTTTATACCCTATCCTCCCTGACCTGTGAAACTCCCCTATCGTCTATATAAGCCGGTTGTTCCATCGGGCTAAAGAAAGATAAGAAAGGAAAAGTTATTTCTTGTAAATCCCTCATCCCTTGCCGGGGGTTAAAAGATCCATGAAGCGATTCGTCCTACTCCTATCCCAACTCGAAATTCTTAAAAAATTAACTTGACGATGTCTTGAATTCTCACTAGATTATACCGGCGAACATATGGATGGGTCAACGCGTAAAACAATCACTTTAATCTACTACCCTTATATAGAAGTACTTCAAAGCTATGCACAACCACCGGGGAATTTTCTTTATTCTTGTTCCGATATTTATTCTGTTATTTCCTGCCTTAGAGGTATTTGCCCAATCTCAAGTGTTAGCATCTGTAGAGTCCGTGAACGGGATCGTAAAGGTATCCCTTCAAGGGCAGGGAGAAGTCCGGGCCAGGAAAGGTATGGACCTTCAGGCCGGAGATATCCTGCGAACCGAAGTTGGGGGTCGCCTGATCCTTAAACTCTCGGATGGAAGCAGATTAGAATTAGGTGAGGATACCCGATTAGATGTTACCGAGTTAAGTTTAACCACTCGCGCCAAGTCCTCTCTGTTTAAACTTGTGTGGGGTAGGATCCAGGCGGTTATTGCGCAGCCTTATAAAACTCCAGGCTCGAAATTTGAAGTGGAAACTCCCAACGCCCTGGCTGGAGTTAAATTTACTGCCTTTAGCATGGGCTACTTTAGATCAACCAATACCACCTGGCTATCGGTAGAAAATGGAACGGTTACCTTAACAAGTTTGCTCAGCCCCGGCCAGCCTGCTGAGGTATTAAGTCCCGGACAATCTGCAGTGGTGACAGCCAGTAACCCTCCACAACGTACGACCCCCCGGGAACTTGATCAAATTCGGGAAGAGGGAAGGCGAGGGGAAAGTCAATTCCGTCAAAAAAAAAAGTAGAAGATGAAGAACTCAAGCCTTTACGAAGGATCGCATGGGGTGGTCAGATTCGTCCGAGGTTTGAGTACGATGCCAGGGATTTTAACAAAGACACAGATCCCGATACCTTTACCAGCCTCAGAACCCGGGTCCAGTTTGACATTTCTTTAGCGGAGGGCATGCAGGCTTTCATTCAGCTCCAGGATGTACGATTTTTTGGAGAGGAAGCAAGTCCGCTTGGAGATTTTGAGGCCGACCATTTTGATCTCCACCAAGGATATCTCGACGTGCAAGATCTTTTCGGTAAACCTTTATCCTTCCGATTGGGTCGTCAGGAACTGAGCTTTGATGAAGAGCGTTTGATAGGAAATGTTGATTTTACTCCCCAAGGCCAGGCCTTTGATGGGTTTCGCCTCACCTATGAGCGGCCTTCAAACCAGTGGGATCTCTTTGCCATGAAAATCAATGACGGGGTTGCTCGAGGACTGACTCCGATCGGCAACAGTGAGGGGGATGATGTTAACTTTTACGGAATCTACGCCAGGGTAAAACCTGTCCCGACTCATATCCTCTCAGGTTATTTTCTCTGGTTGGAGGATGAACCCAAAGATACCGATCGATTTACTACAGGGGCCCGGTTAGAGGGTGCTCTCGGACCTTTCAGTTACCGTGGCGAAGCTTATTATCAATTCGGTGAGGCAGGTCCTCAAGACATTCGTGCTTTTTTGATCGGACTTCGCGGAACCTATACGGTCGAATCTATTTATAAACCTTCCTTTACTCTCTGGTATGATTACCTCTCGGGAGATGATAATCTTGAAGATAACAAGATCAAGGTCTTTGATACACTCTTTGCGACCAACCATCGATTCTACGGATTTATGGATATTTTCCTTAATATTCCCCGGGACACGGGTAATCGAGGGCTTCAGGATGCGTCTATTAAATTTTCCATGATTCCCCACAGGACCACGAAACTCTTTTTAGAATTGCATCAATTCTTCCTGGCAGAAAAAGATGATCTGGGAGAGGATAATCTGGGACAAGAAATCGATCTGGTTATACCCTATTTATTTCGCAGACGGATGGAAATTAGTTTTGGCTATTCCCACTTTTTCATCGGAAAAGCGCTGGAAGATTTGAAGGGTAGCCATGATGATGCAGATTGGGCCTATATAATGTTAGATTTGAATTTTTAAGGAACCCCGTAGGGCCAAGAACCAGAAGTCAGCCTGAAAAGATTCCCAACAGGATCAGGATCTTATTGTTTTTATTCTGACTTCTGGTTCCTGTAGGCTCTCTCAGGCGCATACTGGAGAATCAGCACTCCAACGGTTGTAAACGGGATTGGTACTTCGCGCAATCCGGGTACGGGCATCCTTCCAGAGCTGTGCCCAGGCCTCGGGATCGGTCAAAGCGGACTCGGGATGGGCCTTACTGCGGGCTATAAAACCTGGAAAAGCAGGACGACCGGTAGGCTGACCTATGGGATTATAACGTAGATCGAAACTCCAGCGTATATCGTTACTTAAATTTCGAAGCGATACATGGACTGTTTTTCGGGTCATAAACAAAGCCCCTCCACGCTTCACAGGTACCGGAATAAATGGCTTGGGAAGGAGTTTCTCGGGAATATGAACGCCTTTATCCGGGCTGGGGCAATGGGGTAGAAGGCCCAGTTTATGGCTCTTGGGTGCTACGGCCAGACAGCCGTTCTCCTCGGTAGCATCCGAAATTGCCAGCCATACCGTCAGGATATTCGATTCATCGGCCTCCGGGAGAATAACTCCGTTGTCTTGATGCCAATAAACCGCCGACGATAATCCATCCCACTGACCTTTGGGAAGAGCCCACTCCGGAGGCTTTATACGTACATGCTGGACCGGATTGGAATAAATTTCCGGTCCAATAAAAGCCTCCACTACGTCTAGTAACTTAGGATTGCGTAAGAGATTAAAGACAGCTTTACCCAGGTGGATCGGAGTGTCTTCGGTTACTCCGGATTGAGGTAAAGAAATATCAAAATATTGCGAGTAAAACCGACCCGTCTCTGCTACGATCCGAGTCAGACGCTGCCCAAATGGGAGCTCTCGATAAAGGGAAGTTATTTTACCTTCGGCATACAACCGCTCAATCAGTCTATCCAGAACGGCTTCATACTCCTCTATAACAGGTTGGAGATCCTCTTCAGGATCTAGTATATCCTCAATAACAACATATCCTTGCTCTTCAAAAAATTTAATATGGGATTGATCTACCGCTAAAACAGGCATAGAAACTCCTTTCCATGAGGAAAACTCATACGAAAACAAAAGAAATAAACATGTTTTTTACTTTCAGGTCTCTATTATAAATGTCTACCTCCTGAGAGGTATCATAATAATATACAAAATTTAAAACCCTAAAGAGTAATTTTTTTAGAGGTCTATTTAAAAAAACATATGAAAGGGTCGAAGTAAGACCTCTAAAATTTTCCTCCAAAAAGGGCGCTGTTTCCAGGCTACCAGGGTAATTTCTTGAGAATTTTTTAGGTCAAGGAGAAATTGCTTCTTAAGATCTGCATTAAATCGATTACTAAAACTGAAAATATTGGCTTCATGGTTGTAGTAAAAACTGAGGGTATCCAGGTTCATACTCCCCACCGTAGACCAGTGATCATCTATGACGGCTGTTTTGCAGAGGTTTTTGAAATTTTACATAGCTAATCAGCGGGTAATGGTCGGACCCGGGAACTCTTAATACCTGGGTTGTATAGGTGTAGTCTAGTTTACATTTAAGGAGGATCCAGTCCAGTTTTTGATCCAGGCTTGGTAAATATCTATAAGCTTTACGAGAATTCCAGGTTACTGTGATGGCTTGAGAAAGGTCTGCAAAACCCCGTTTAGCTACTTCGTTACGAAAGGATTTCAAATTCAGACTGCGTCGAATGCCAAAAGTGTTTAAATCTCCGGCAATAAATACGGCATCGGCAACAGGCAAGTTTTCATTGTCCTGCCGGATGGTATCTAAATGGACCAGTTTACCGAATAATCCGCCTGCCGTATCAAAATGGGGAGCATAGATGCGAAGGGTCAGGTCTTCGTATTTGGCGTCCAGTCTTAAGCAAAGCCGATGATTGCGCTTGAAAATCTTTCCATGTTGTAGAGCGTCTTTACGGGTGATCAAAGGCAACTCAAGGACCTCAATGTTCACTTCCCTAAGGGTTCGTGTATTCCAAATTACTGCATTGGCCTGTACCCGACCTCGAAGTATTTGCGCCGGTTCATGTCGAAAGGCGTAGTCAGGTCCTAAATATTTAGCGATATCTTCGGTTGTAGATCCTTTTTCAGTTTCGGTAGATTCCTGTAATACTAAAACATCCAGGTCTCGAAACGCAGGCTCGGTTTGAATGCTCTCCATCAGCCTTGCATAGTGCTTTGCAAGGCGGATATTCCAGGTCATAAGGTGAAGAGCTTTTGGTCCAAACGATGCTTCTGCCATAAACGGTTCTTTTTAAAGTCCTCCTATTTTTTCACTTTACCCATTGCTATTCCATTTTTCTTTCCAGGAACGAGGGTATCTTAAAGGTAACTATCCGTAATTCTTATCTGAGAAGCCAGAAATATAAGCCGGGAGCATTAAGAAAGCCATCGTTTTCTCCGTTTATAATGTTTAATGTCACGAAAACTTTTACGCTTGCCGATTTCAGTCAATCCCAAATAGAACTCTCTGACATCGGCGTTTTCTCTTAATTTATTTACCGGTCCATCCAGAACGACCTTCCCGTTTTCCATGATATACCCATAATCTGCGATAGAGAGTGCGATATTTGCATTTTGTTCTACCAGGAGAATGGTAGTTTTTTCTTCCCGGTTGATCCGTTGGATGATCTGGAAGATTTCTTGAACCAGCAGTGGAGCCAGGCCCAGTGAGGGTTCATCCAGCATGAGAAGTTTGGGGCGTGCCATCAAGGCCCGTCCGATAACCAGCATCTGTTGTTCACCGCCGCTTAAATAACCGGCCAGTTGGGAACGCCGTTCTCTAAGCCTGGGGAAGTAGTCAAAGACACGCTCATAATCCTGTTTAATATTCTGTCGATCCTTTCGGGTATAAGCTCCGATGCGAATATTTTCATCTACGGTCAATTCTTCAAAAACCCGACGACCTTCCATGACTTGAAAGATCCCCATCCGCACAATCTCTTCGGGATCTTTTCGATCAATCCGTTCCCCCATGAACTCGATACTTCCATCGGTAAGCTCTCCATCCTCCGCTTTTAAAAGCCCAGAAATCGCCCGAAGAGTTGTTGTTTTGCCTGCACCGTTTCCTCCCAACAGAGCCACTATACTCCCTCGAGGTACTTCCAAGGACAATCCTTTGAGGACCAGGATGACATCGTTATAAACGACCTCGATGTTGTTCAGTTTAAGCATAACCTAGGAAAAGAGAAAAGGGAAAGTGAAGATTTACCGTTCGGCTTTTTCCTTCTGTTTCACCTTTTCTACAATCCTAACCATTCCTTCTTTCTCGGTAACTCCAATTCAGCAATGGGCACGATCTTTCCATTCTGAACCTGATAGATTTTGCACCTCATGGTCGGGCGATGGTCTTCTGGGGTGAAGGTTATGGGAGGAGTTAAACCGCCGGTATCAAAATCCCTTAGAGTTTCCAGAGCCGCTTTAACTCCAGGGCCTGTGAGCTCTTGAGTTCTCCGGAGGGCCTCCGACCAGACCAACACATACGCCCATCCTCGTACGTAGAGGGTATCGGGATTTTCAATGGTTTTATTTTTCTCTACGTAATCTTGAATCGTCTTCATCATGGGAACATTTTCTCCATAAGCTACGTTGGGCATCATCCCATAGGCCCCTTCTGCAGCTTCTTTGGCTATTTGAGGAAGTTTCTCTCCAAAGCCATAAGGGTTCATGCCAAATTGGGTTTTAAGTCCCAATTTACGGGCATCTTTCAAAATAATGGCAACCCAGGATGTAGTGGTGTTGATATAGGCAAAATCCGGTTCTTTTTTTTGCATGTTGAGGAGTTGGGAGGTAGAATCTTGAAATGAAGGGGGAACAATCTCTTCATCTACCAGATCAACTCCAATTTCCTTTGCATAAGCCCGACCTGCTTCAATAGGAGCTTTGCCATACGGATTATCAGAGTAAATAAAAGCTACTCTGGGATTACGAGATGTATCCTTCCAGTTATCCTTAATCCATTTGAGAAAAATCCTTAATTCTGTGGAATAATCGGCCCCTATGAAAAAATTGTAAGGTGTTTTGGAGGGGTCTGTGAGATGTGCAGAAAACGAAGCGGAAATATACGGGATCTTGTCTTTATTGACATCCGCTCTCAAGGCTTCGGTATCTCCCGTACCCCAGCCGTTGATCAAAAGAACTTTATCCTGGGAGACAAATTTTTTATAGGCTGCAACGGCCTGGGGAATTTTATAACTGTAATCCACCGGAATTAACTCAATCTGTTTACCGTTGATACCTCCCTGCTGGTTAACCCAATCCACCGCATCCCGAACTCCCTGAGCAAAGGGTTTACCTACATCCGAAGTAACCCCGGTCAGATCAAAAAGACCCCCTACTTTAAGAGTTTCTTGGGATTTTACAGATTCAGAGAAAAGTACAAAACCCCCCGTTATAAGCAAGATGAACGAAACAAACAGAAGAATCTGCAGTTTTCTCATGATTATACCTCCTTGAGCAAAGGTGTGGGAGTGTGGGAGTGTGGGGGTGTGGGAGTATGGGGGTATGAGAGTATGGGAGTATGGGAGTATATTCCTCCACACCCCCACACTTCCATACTCCCACACTTCCACACTCCCACACTCCCATACTTCCACACTCCCATACTTATTACACGATGGGTGAGTAAGTTGAGTCACTGACGAACTCAGCTCCTTTGAGTCTCATACCGAGCTCGAAAAGGATCTCGGCCATTTCATCTTTAGAAATCCCGGTCTCTTCAAGTACCGAGAGTCGCCTATCCAATTCCTCGTGAATCTGGATTCTCAAGCTTTGCATCTCTTCCCGAAATTTATCTAAGGTTTGTGAAAATTCTCTCCGCAAGGATGCTGTGCCAGTATCTATTTCCTTGTCTAGGATTTTAAGACGGTTAGAGAGCCTGGCTTCGGTTTGTTCAAATTGTTGGCGAAGGTCAGTCCATTCTTGCCGGGTAGCCAGGCTAAGGGATTCGATCTTCCTGGCAAGGGATTCAACGGCTATACGTAGCTCTTTAGAGAGCGCATTTCGAGTTTCATCCATCCGATGGTGCATTTCTTCTTGAAGGACGAGCAGATCCGATTCTATTTTTTCAAGCCGACGATTCAATTCCCGGAGTTGAGGACCGACAATAATATCTCGAATCTGATGGAGCCTGTCTGGCTTCTCGACCTGATCTTTACTCATTAGCTGGTTCATAGTATCGACTTTGTAGCGCAAAACGCTGTTTCGCAAAAACGAATCAGCGATTCGTCCTACAATCTTTTACCCACCAATACAACTACTGTACGAGGACCAATCGGATAGGAATGCTGGTTTACCAGGTACCCTTCTATGCCCTCTTCAGCTATGTCAAAGGGGGGCTCAAGGGAGGTATCAATAAACCGGAACCATCCCCAACGGGTATTCCGTCCTTTATTGAAGGGAGGAAGTTCAAACTCATGGCCTTCCCAGTGGGCATTCATAATCATGAAAATATCTTCATCGTGAAGGCCTCCGTTTATATGCATGGCTAGGGATCGTGATTCCCAGGACCAGTCAGGCTGTCCCAGTCTGGTACCGTGCCAGGATATGGCCCCCCATTTGTCGGGCTTATTTTCATCGAAGCTTTTAACCCTCAAAACCTCGTGCTTTTTACGAAATCGAATCAGGAGTTTGAAAAATCGGAGCAAATCCGCATGGAGTTTTGTAAATTCCCAATTGACCCAACTTATTTCATTGTCCTGACAATAAGCATTATTATTACCCTGTTGGGTTCGTCCCATCTCGTCCCCGCCCAAAATCATGGGCACGCCTCGGGAAAGCAGGAGAAGGGTAGCCAGGTTTTTCATTTGACGGAGGCGAAGGGTATGAATCTCTTCCCATTTCTTTTCCCCTTTCCAAGAAGGGGGTAAAGGTCCTTCCCATCCACAATTCCAACTGAAATTTTCATTAGAGCCATCTAAGTTATTTTCTCCATTCATCTCATTATGCTTCTGGTTATAGGAAACCAGGTCGGCCAGAGTGAATCCATCATGACTGGTTACAAAGTTAATGCTATGATAAGGGGCGCGTCCGGTCCCTTGATAAAGGTCTGGACTACCTACCAATCGAGTTGCCAGGGCTGAGACCATACCCGGATCCCCCCGAATAAATCTTCGTATATCATCCCGGAATTTCCCGTTCCATTCAGCCCAGCGATTAAAGGCCGAAAGAGAGGCTCCACCTGGAAAGCTTCCTACCTGGTAAAGACCGGCCGCATCCCAGGCCTCTGCAATAAGTTTGGTATTAGCCAGGACAGGGTCTGCGGTAATGTTTTCTAAAACAGGAGGGTTAGGCAAAACGGAACCATCTTCCCCACGGCCTAAAATGGAAGCCAGATCAAATCGAAATCCGTCTACATGCATTTCGGTTACCCAGTAATGTAAACAATCCAGTATCATATTTCGGACCACTGGATGATTACAGTTGAGCGTGTTGCCGCAACCTGAATAATTGTAATAAGCTCCTGTTTTGGGATCGATCATATAATAGACCGCATTATCCAATCCCCTAAAACAAAAGGTGGTTCCCCGCTCATCCCCTTCGGCGGTATGGTTAAATACTACATCTAGAATCACTTCGATGCCGGCTTCATGGAAGGCTTTGACCATAGCTTTAAATTCCTTTACCTGATTACCGTTTCGACCGTTGGAAGCATAAGAGGCCTTAGGAGCAAAAAAAGAAATGGGATTATAACCCCAAAAATTAAGGAGACGTTCCCCGGTTAAGGGATTTACCCGATCGGTATTCGTTTCCTGGAATTCATTGATGGGTAAGAGTTCTACCGCCGTAATTCCCAACTCTTTAAGATACGGAATCTTTTCGATGAGCCCGGCAAAAGTTCCCGGATTTTGGACCCCAGAAGATTTATGAATGGTAAAACCTCGAACGTGGAGTTCGTAAATAATGGAATCGGCCAGAGGGATATTTAAGGGTTGATCCGGCCCCCAATCAAATTCATTGTTTATAATTAAGGAACGTCGGATATTCCGCTTCACGTAGGGGCCTTGATCCCCCTTACGGAGATAAATCTCTCCCCAAACGGATCCCCCTGAAAGAGCTCGGGCATAAGGGTCCACCAAAACGATGCTGGGATCAAACCGGTGGATTAAAGGTGTGGAATTGGAAGTTTCAGAATTTGAAGGGTCTGCCGGGAGTTTTCTATCCATACGATAACCATAACGTAAGCCGGGATCCATCCCCTGGACAAAGATATGCCAGATATGCCCCGTTCGATTAATCCTGGGATCTAAAGGAAACTCGGCAATGGGGTCGTTGATTCCTGAAGCAAAAATCACTAACGTGACCGAGGTGGCGTGTTTAGAAAAAACCGCAAAGTTAATCCCGTTTCGTTTAACTGTTGCCCCTAAGGGAAGGGCAGATCCCCGAGAGATTTTAAAACTAGATACCTTCATCGCTACAATACGGGCTTAATCCCCCATATCTCCTGGGCATATTCCGAAACCGTACGATCACTGGAGAATTTCCCAATCCGCGCCACATTTAAGATGGCTTTCCTGGTCCAAAGCCCTGGATTTTTAAATTCTTTGGCCGCCTCCTCCTGGACTGAAATATAAGATTCCAGGTCTGCCAGATGAAAATATTCATCCCCACTATAGAGAATTTTATTATAAATGGGTCGAAACAGACCGGGCTCCCCAGGACAAAATCTATCCGAGCCTATACTCTCCATAACCCGTCGAATAATCGGACTCTTGTTGTAATAATCCCAGGGATTATAAGAACCGGTCTTTCTCATCCGATCCACCTCTTCAGCGGTCAATCCAAATATATACATATTCTCTTTTCCGATTTCTTCTCGCATCTCCACGTTAGCCCCATCCAAGGTTCCGATAGTTAAGGCTCCGTTCATGGCAAACTTCATATTTCCTGTCCCTGAAGCCTCCTTACCGGCTGTAGAGATTTGCTCACTTAAATCGGCTGCCGGAATGATCTTTTCAGCTAACGAGACCCGATAATCGGGAATAAATACTACTTTGATTTGCCCTTTAACCTTAGGGTCTTTGTTAATTACCGCACCGACATTGTGAATGAGTTTAATGATTAATTTCGCCATCATATAACCCGGAGCCGCTTTACCCGAGAAAATATAAGTCTTGGGAACCGTCAGCTCTCTTCCATCCTCTACCAGGCTTAAATATTGATGAATAATATGCATGATATTCAACAGTTGACGTTTATACTCATGCAGGCGTTTTGCCTGGATATCAAAGAGGGAATCCGGGTCGACGAGGATCTGCGTGGTGTCCTGAATAATCTTTGCCAATCTGTCTTTATTGGCCAATTTGATTATTCTAAATTCCTTCTGGAATCCCTTATCTTCCGTATAAAATTCCAGATCCCTCAGTTTATCCAGATTGGTAATCCAGTTATCTCCTATGACGTGAGTTATCAATCTTGCCAGTAAAGGATTCGCCTGCAATAACCATCGACGTTGGGTAACTCCATTGGTCTTGTTATTGAATTTTTCCGGCCAGAGTTGATAAAAATCAGGGACTAAAGACGTTTTTATAAGCTCAGAATGCAAGGCCGAAACCCCATTGACCGAGTGACTTCCTACAATGGCCAGATAAGCCATACGAACCTGTTTAGGGGCTCCCTCTTCAATGATCGACATGCGACTGACCCGATGGGTGTCGTTTGGCCAAACCGAAATCACCTGTTTTAGAAAATGCTGATTGATCTCATAGATAATCTGCAAATGCCTGGGCAAAACCCGCTCCATCAGGGGTAATGCCCATTTTTCAAGGGCTTCGGGAAGTAGGGTATGATTCGTATAGGCTATGGTCTTCTGGGTAAGTTCCCAGGCCTTTTCCCAGGGCACATCATACTCATCTATCAAGATCCGCATTAATTCAGCCACTGCCAGGGCAGGGTGGGTATCGTTGAGCTGGATGGCTACCTTGCAAGCAAACCGATCAAAATTATTTCGGATTTTTAGATATCTATAAACAATATCTCGAATTGCGCAAGCTACCAGGAAATATTCTTGAATCAAACGAAGTTCACGTCCGGCTTCCACAGAGTCTGAAGGATAGAGAACTTTGGAAACAATTTCCGAAGAGATTTTCTGTTCTACTGCCTTAAAATAATCCCCTCGATTGAATATCTGGATATCAAACTCATCCGATGATTTGGCCGAATATAACCTTAAGAAATTAACCGTCTTGCCTCCATAACCCACAACGGGCATATCATAAGGGACACCGATTAAGGTTTTCCAATCGGTCCACATGACCTTATAACTTCTATTCCGACCCTGCCCCTGACCGATACGTCCATATATGGGAATAATACAGGCTTCATCGGCCCGCTCGATCTGCCAGGGAGTCTTTTCCCTTAGCCAATGATCCGGTTTTTCTTTCTGATATCCGTTTTCTATCTCTTGTTTAAAAAGACCAAACTCATAATTGATTCCATATCCATATCCCGGCATGCCCAGAGTAGCCAATGAATCCAGAAAGCAAGCCGCTAAACGACCTAAACCTCCATTTCCCAAGGCAGCATCATATTCCCCACGTTCCAGGACCTCTTCGAAATCAATCCCCATTTTCTCGGCAGCCTCTTTACAAAGATCAAAAATCCCCAGATTGTAGAGATTATTTCCTAAGAATCGGCCCATAAGAAATTCCATAGACAAATAATACAATCTTTTCGTATCGGCTTTTTGGTACCGCTCCTCGGTTTCCATCATTTTATCGATCATCAACTCTCGAGTGGCTAAAGCAATAGCCATAAAGAGATCATGCCCGGAAGCTTTTTCCCAGTTCCTTCCCAGTGAATATTTAAGATGATATCGGATAGATTTTTGAAAATCAGAAACTTCGTTCGTCGTTTTTTCGAAATCTATCTCTCCCATTTTTTAGCCTCTCCTCTGACTTTCTCCCCTGGAAGGATAAAAGGAATCTCTTTTCTTCTTTTTTTATTAATACTTATAAACGATTTCTACCTTTTCAAGATAAGTTAAAAGCTTATTCAGCCCTTTTTGGATTTCTTCTGAATTTTGTTTTTTTGCCGCCTGTTCAAGGAAATCACCTATCTGGCTGATCTCATCGAATCCATAACCTCCTCCAGAACCTTTCATACGGTGCCCCAAAATCTGTATCTTCTCATACTCACCTTTTACCAGAGCTTCCTGGATAGCTTTTATATCATTATGTCTGTTTTCAAAGAAGCCAGGGATAAGCTCTTCAAGCTCTGCATCTATATAGACAACGATTTTTTTATTTTGTTCTATGGGATCGTCTTGGGTCATGGCTTTATCCTCTCGAATTCCGGAAGTGTATAATCAGGGAAAGGTGCGGGGTGTCGGACCCTTACCCGATTACGGCCTTCTTGTTTGGCTTGATAAAGGGCTTGATCGGCTGCGGCAATGAGCGCGGCCGTCGAGTAACCCGATCTGGGGACGACGGTAGAAACTCCCAAACTGATGGTTACCACGTCGCTAACCCGAGATCGGGAATGGGGTATCTTTAAAGCCTCAACTTTAGCCCGCAAGAGTTCTGCTACAGTAACAGCCCCTTCTGGATGCGTTCGGGGTAGGATGACGGCAAATTCCTCGCCCCCATAGCGGGCTACCAAATCACCAGGTCGATTCACCGTATTGCTCAAGGTATTCGCTACAGCCTTCAAACAATCATCCCCCGCTTGATGACCGTAAGCATCGTTATAAGCTTTAAAAAAATCTATATCCAGCATAATTAAAGAGAGAGGAGCTGACTCCCGGAGACCCCGCCGCCATTCCATCTCGAGAAATTCGTCAAAACGCCGACGATTCGCAATACCCGTCAATCCATCCAAGGAAGAGAGCCGTAACAGGATTTGATTGGCCTCTTCAAGCTGCCGGGTTACTTCCAATAGTTCCTGCTCCCGGGCTTTGCGAGCATCCATTTCGTGCTTAAGTCTTAAAGCAGAGCGTACCCGCGCCAATAACTCCACCTTATTAGGGGGTTTGGCTATATAATCCATAGCTCCTGCAGCAAAGGCGGTTTTTAGAATTTCTACATCGGTCAAAGCCGTAATCATAATAATCGGAATATCTCGAAGATGTTCCCTTGCCTTGATCCGTTTACAGGCTTCAATTCCATCGATTTCAGGCATCATAATATCCATCAAAATCAAATCGATATAGGCCGGGGCTTTTGTTTCATCGTCCAAATTCAGAATCTTGAAGGCTTCACGGGCTGATCCGGCGGTTAATACATCGGTATATCCGGCAGCTTTCAGGATGGATTTGAGTAAGAGTCTACTCTCCTGAGAATCGTCGATGATCAGTATGCTCATACCTTATACCTTCTCAACTTGAGAAGGGTCCTTCAGGAAGGTCCTTGTGAACGACAATAAGCACGAGGCCATCTCTTGAAACATGCCCGATAAGGACCACCTGGAATCTGATTCTTAACCAGAAAAGGCATTGTCCCTCTTCTCCTCTTATCAGGCCTATAACCCTCTATACTCTCTAAGGATTTTTATTACTTTCGAAAGACAATCTTTTGGATCTTAGATTTTGAATATATTACCATAACCCGAAATTTTGAAGTCTTTTTATAGAGGTGAGTCTAAAATTTATTTCTGCTGATAAATGAGGCCGGTTTTATCTATGTTGGGATCTTTAACAAGGTTCATTTTCTGAGACGTCGAGGACATGGCTATTTTCTTTGATAACCGGAAACCGACTCCTCTGGCGACTCTATGGGCTCAAAGCGTACGCATCTGCCCAGATCTAAGGATTGATCGGCCTCCCTTTGGGGAGGCGGTCCTGGAATTCCCTCGACCTGCAATCGGTTAGTTTCGATTCCGTAATTGATCAGAGCATTTCTCACATTCTCAGCCCGGCCCAAGGCCAGTGAGCGTTTCCCTTCCACAGGACCGTTAAGATCTGTGTGGCCTATTATCTTGAGACGCCAGTTTGGATGTTGATCCATAAACTCCTTGACCTGAGTTATTTTATCGAGTTCGGAAGGCTTCAGCCTGGTTGAGGCAGGATCAAAATAAATCCTGGTAGTAAGGCCGGGTTTTCCCTGCCTGACATTTACATGCAAGCTACGAACCCCCGGAATTTGCTCAAAGGGTTTAACAAGCCTTTCTTCGATGGGAGATAAAACAACTCCTTCGATGGTTACAGAACCATCCCGATAACTCGCCGAGATGGAAACCCCTTCCATCTCATTTACAATAGAAGCCATCCGTTTCACCTCAGCCGCCGCAAGCAAAGGATCGGCAGGAACCGCGTGAATCATATTTTTTAGCTTTAAAGTCGGAGCAACAGCCCTGGCAACCTGTTCCGCCCGTAAACGAAGATATTCATTAGGAACCCATCCAGAAAGTTTGAAGGTATCCCGGTAGACTTTTACCGTAAGAGGATGTAGAGCCAGCTCGGGAATCGAAGCTAAAGCTCGAGCTATTTTAGCCTCGGTATAACGATCCACTTTATTTTTCTGCCAGTATATACCCCAGGGAACTAAGAGCAGAACTAAAAGTACAAAGGTGGTAATGAGTAGGGGATAAGGTGAAGGTGCAGACGTGGATCCGGAATCGGCTAAGGGGGAATCCGGCTCAGATAATTTGGAAAGAGCCTTTTGCGATCTCCTTTTAATTGAAAAAAATTTATAGAGGCTCTCGTTCATTCCTTGAATGAAATGTTTTAGTACTTCAGATAGATATTTAATTGTAGCACGCCCAATAACTGGATAAAAGGTATGAATCATTTCATCCCTTTGGGAATTCAGTTGCTCTTTAATCTTAACCTCCATCGCCGGAGCGAGAGCCATAACTATCTCCCGGGAAGATTCCTTAAGCTGATGGGAAAGGGTTTTCGAGATGACAGGAGTTAAAATTTCAACGAGTTCCCTTTCGGAGGATGGGATCTGATCCTTCAGGGCATCCAGGAGGATAGGACCTAAAGTTTTGGTGATGGCCTCTCTATCCTGCTGGATTTTTTTCCGTATTGCTTCATCCATAATGGGAGCCAGGGCACTTGCCAGGTGTTCTCCCGATTCGGCAACTTTACGGCTCAAAAGTTCTGCAATCACAGGCAAAAGTAAACGGATAAGCTTCTCGGGATTTTGGATTTGATGTTGGAGATGTGTGAGTTGGCGACGTAATTCAGATAATCCTTGAATCTCTGGTTTGATAAGTAGAGTTCTTAAACGTTCAATCTCACTTGCAGAGTTATCCCCTGCCTCGATAACTTCGGAGAGGAGACTCTTTGGATCATTTCCGTAGGATAGCCTTTTCTTCGATACCGCCATCTAAACCCTGGATGATGAATGTAGAAGTAATCGAGAAGTAGAGATATAATCTCCTCATGGACCAGTTTATCGTTCTTACATTCATCCTCCATCATTCACCCTCTGTTTCCGACTGGACCACATCCTTCAGTGCAGGAACGATCTCCGTTCCTTTAATTTTCATGACGGGCTCTGAAAAAGACTCGACACCCCTTAGCCTCATCCCAAGCTCAACAAGAATTTCTGCCATATCATCCCTGGAAACTTTAACATCTCCAAGTAGAGAGAGCCGTCTATCCAGTTCCTCATAGATTTGAGTCTTCAGGATTCGAATATCGTCCTGAAGTTTACTTCGGGTTTGTGAAAGATCCTCCCGAAGAGATTTTGTATTCGCCTCGACTTCCCCGCTAAGCGTTTCGAGACTATTGGAAAACTTTCTATCGATATGCTCAAGCTGTTGCCGAAGATTACCCCACTCTTCCTGGGCATTAGCATTGAGAGATCTGATCTTCTTCTCCAGGGATTCAACTGCCGTACGTAAAGCTGCCGATAGGGTATTTTTGGTTTCTTCTATACGAGATCGTACGTCCTCCTGGAGAGAGGATAAATTGGTTTCTATCCTTTCAAATCGACGATTATATTCACGTAATTGAGGACCGAAAATAATATCCCGAATCTGATCGATATTTCCCAATCTATCCACCGCATCCTCTTCGGCTGACTTGTTTGTATTCTCTGTTTTTTTTCCCTGTTTACCTGTAGACCCGGACATCATTCTTAATTCCTCCTTGTTTTATTTTAAGGCATAAACCAGTAGAGTCTGGTTATGACCTCTCTCTGTGTAGCTGAATCGAAGATATCCAAACGGCATCATCTAAGAAGAGACGTTATCAAACAGGGGGGAACCTGTCAACAAATTTCATTCAAATTAAAAAGGGTTGGCGATCCAGAAGGTTAGGAAAGTTTAATATGAAAACGGCCAGAGTTTCCAATAATTTCGAATGGTATACCAGCGTGCTGCGAGTCCATCGGGTTCAAAAATTAAAAAAAGAATAATCGTTATACCGAATACCCCTTCCCTTAAAGAAGCCAATAAACCCACCATATAGGGAAATATGCCGCTTAGGGTGGTAGTGATATTTCTGAGGACCTCATCCAGCAGGATCATGAAAATGGCTCCATAAATGGAACCTAAAATACTCCCTAGGCCTCCTATAATAATCATAGCCAGATATCGAATAGCCTCCCAGATGGGAAAGTTCTCTGGCGTGATAATTTTACGGTGATGTGCCAGTAAAGCACCTGCAATCCCTGCATAGAAAGAACTGATGGCAAAGGCCAGCAGCTTATATTTAAATAGATTAACCCCCATAACAGCCGCAGAAATATCTCGATCTCGAATAGCAATAAAGGCTCTGCCTACTTTTGTACGAAAAAGGTTTCGGGCAAAAAAGGTTAACAGAATCACCGTGATGAAAATAATAAAATACATGCGTCGATCGGTATCAAATTGAAAGGTACCTATAGCCGGAGGGGGAACCAGGATTCCGGCCGTTCCGTTGGTCAGACTCTCCCAGTGATTGATGGTAAACTCGGTAATAAAATGGGCGGCAAAAGTGGCCATAGCCAGATATAACCCCTTGAGTCTCAGGGAGGGTACGCCAAAAATCATACCAATTAAAGCGGTAATGAAGCCGGCCAGAGGGAGTGAAATCCAGAAAGAAAGTTCTACTTTCGAGGTTAAAATAGCCGAAGTATAGGCACCGATAGCAAGAAAAGCTGCATGACCAATAGAAATCTGACCGGTAAACCCTGTCAGGATATTTAACCCTATGGCACCGATAATCGCAACACCAATTTGATTGGCCACATCCAGAAGATAACTATCGGCAAAAAACGGAAAAATAAAAAGGACTATAATCCATCCTACCACACAAGCTCGTACAAAATGGGTCTCAAAGATAGCCTCATCTTCAAAATAGCTGCGCTTAAAATCTCCACACTTTGCTACCATAATTGGAGAAATGGGAGAAGCAAGAAACAAGAATTTTTTTACCCCTGCTTCTTGCCCTTGCTTCTTTGTCTTACACCTACACCCGCTCTATCTCTTCGGTCCCGAATAATCCATACGGTTTAATCATTAAAATTAAAACCAGCATAACAAAAGGGGCTACTTCCTTAACCCCTCCCCCAAAGAAAGGATCTAAATAACCCCCGGCCAGGTTCTCAAAAACTCCTATCAGGAGTCCACCCAAAATAGCCCCAAGAATACTGTCCAGACCCCCTAAGATAACAACCGGGATCACTTTCAAACCGAGAAAAACCAGGGATCCATCTATTCCTCCGCGAATATTTCCCAGGAGAATGCCCCCTATGGCTGAAACCACCGCGGCAATACTCCAGGAAATAGCAAAAATCCTTTTAATACTAATTCCCATGGACATGGTGGCTTGCTGGTCACTGGCTGTGGCCCGCATGGCAATACCCGTGTTGGTATATTTAAAAAATATGGAAAATAAAACGACCAATAAACTTACACAGATAAAGCTCCCGATATAACTGGTTGCGACGGGAATTCCCAATAGATTGATAGGTTTTTGAGAAAAAAACTCAGGAAAAGGTCGTGTATCCGTACCATAGAAAGCCTGGACCAGGGCCCGTAGTACACTGGCAAGTCCCAAAGTGACCATAATGACAGATATAATCGGCTCTCCGATCAAAGGCCGAAGAATCCATCGCTCTATCAAGAGCCCTAATATAAATGAGAAAAGGAGGGTTAAAAAAAAGGCTGGAAGCAGGGGCACATGGAATTGATCAACAATGGCAAAGAAAATATAAGCTCCGACCATGAGAAACTCTCCTTGAGCCAGATTGAGAATTCCGGAAGCCTTATAGATCAGAACAAATCCCAACGCAACCAGGGCATAAATGCTTCCGACTACTATTCCGTTTACAACCAGTTGAAGGAAAAATTCCATCTATTTCAAAGTAGGGAAGTGTGGGAGTATGGGAGTGTGGGGAGATTTACCCCCATACTCCCACACCCCCACACTTTCCCACTCCCACACTCTCCTCATCCTTCCTCTACAACTCCCACTTTAATAACCGTTTGAAGCAGAACTTCCCGACCGTCTCGATATTTGACTTCGGCCTCCACCTGGATTTCCGAACGATCTTCATACATGGCCTCGATAAGAGGTTTATAACGGGTTTCTATGAAACTTCGGCGGAGCTTTCGGGTTCGAGTTAATTCATCATCGTCGGCATCCAGCTCTTTGTAAAGCATTACAAACTTGTGAATTCGGGCAGCTTTGGGTAACTCTCGATTAACCCGCTTGATCTCTTCTTCGATCAGACGGTACACCTCCGGTTTTTGAGAAAGGTCCGTAAACGTCGTATAGGTGATCCGATGATCTTCGGCCCATTTCCCGGTGTTAGCCATATCCATATTGATTAAGGCTGTAATATAAGGCCGGCCTTTACCGATGATCACGGCTTCGGCAATATAGGGACTATATTTAAGCTTGTTCTCAATAAACTGAGGGGAAAACTTGGTTCCCTCGGTAAGCTGCATGACATCTTTCAGTCGATCGATGACAACCAGATGTCCATCTTCATCGATAAGTCCTGCATCACCTGAATGGAGCCATCCCCCGGCCAGGGTTTTGGCAGTAGCCTCTGGATCTTTGTAATAACCTAAAAAGACGCTAGGACTTCGGGATAGAATTTCACCGGTATCCGAAATTCTTATCTCGGTATTGGGAATAGGTAAACCGACCGTTTCCAGCTTGATATCGTCGTTGCGGTGAACAACCGAGATCCCGGCTATTTCGGTTTGACCGTAAATCTGCTTGATCCTGACTCCAATAGCCTGGAAAAACTTAAATATATCAGGTCCCAGAGCAGCTCCCCCGGTATAAACATTTCGAAGGAAGGTTAAGCCAAACCGATCCTTTAAAGCCCGAAACAAGAAGAAATGGGCCAGTGCATACAGAGCCTTCCAATGAAGAGGGATAACCTTCTTTTGAAGTTTCATATCCGCTACCTTCATTCCGATGGGCATACAAAATTGCGCCACTTTCCTTTTTAACCAACTGGCATCCTGAATTCTAACTTGATAGTCGGAGCACATCTTTTCCCAAATACGAGGCGGTGCAAACATCAAATGAGGACCAATCTCTCGAATGTTTTCCCGCACCGTATCCACCGATTCCGGAAAGTTAACGGTAAAACCTTTGACCAGGGCCCAGGAAACGGACATCATCTGCTCACCGATCCAGGGAAGGGGAAGAAAGGAAACAAAATTATCTGTCTCATAAGCCGGATCTACCTGATCCAGATTCATAGCCATACTGATAAGGTTTCGATGGCACAACATGGCTCCCTTGGGAAAACCGGTGGTACCAGAGGTATAACAGAGAATGGCAACATCCTCCGGGCTCCCTTTCTCTAAATTTTCCTCAAACAAACCAGGAGCTTTTCTTTCTAATTCTCGGCCCAGTTCCTGTACCTGTTTAAAGTCGATTAAGGCAGGATCCCGATAATGTCGTAAGCCTTTCCAATCATCCACAATGATTTTTTTTAATTTGGGGAGCCGATCTTTAACTTCCAATACCTTGTCGGTCTGTTCTTGGTCCTCCACCATAATGAACTTGGCGTCGGAATGATCGGTAATATATTGAACCTGCTCCGGTAAGCTATCCGGATAAATCCCTGCAGAAATCCCCCCGGCAGCTTGAGCGGCCAGCTCGGTATAAATCCATTCGGGTCGATTATCACCTAGAATGGCAATGGTATCCCCTCTTTCAAAGCCCAGGCTGATCAAACCCAGAGAAAGCGCTTTCACATTTTCGTAATAAGCCTTCCACGTAACCTCTTGCCAGATTCCAAATTCCTTTTCCCGAATGGCAATTTTTTTATCTCCAAATTTTTTTGCATTTTGAGCCAAAAGCTTCGGTAGTGTCAGATTCATGAATGGCAAGAAAAGATAATCCACTGGGAGCCTCGAAGGACCAGTCGGTAGAAGTAACCCAGCGGTTATCTTGACCCCTCACAGCCTTTAGTAACCCTTGCTGGAAGTTAAAAATTCATCCTCTTTTCCTAAGTACGCATTAATAACATGGGGATCCTGTTGAATTTCCCGTGGAAGACCCTCGGCTATTTTTTTACCAAAATCCAATACGCAGACCCGATCCGAAATGTCCATTACTACCCCCATATCATGCTCGATCATGATAAGGGTTATATCCATTTCCTCTTTAATATCCAAAATAAATCGGGCCATGTCCTCCGTTTCTTCTACATTCATACCGGCCATGGGTTCATCCAGGAGCAAGAGCCTGGGCTCCATCGCCAAGGCCCGGGCCAGCTCCACGCGTTTTTGGAGGCCATAGGGGAGAGTTCCTACGATCTTTTTTCGAATTCCCTGGATCTCCAGTAAATCAATGATCTTCTCCTCAATAATTTTACAATGGGCCAGTTCCTCAGACCGGGCTTTACCGTAGAAGAAACTGCTTGCAAAAACTCCGGATTTTAAATGAATATGCCGCCCCAGTTTGATATTATCCAGTACGGTCATTCCTTTGAAAAGTTCAATATTTTGAAAAGTCCTGGCAATACCACGTGCTGCAATCTGATGGGGCTTGAGTGGGATCAGATCCTCTCCTTCAAAGAGAATCCTCCCTTCTTGTGGCTTGTAAAGTCCGCTGATGCAATTGAAGATACTAGTCTTTCCGGCTCCATTGGGACCAATAATGGCAAATAACTCTCCCCTTTTAACTTCTAAGCTGACTCCATCTAAGGCTTTAACTCCACCAAACCGAAGATGGAGATTCTCTAAACATAACTGGACCATACTACCCTTTTACTCTGTGTTGGTTTATAGTTTCCTAAAAGGTCTAAGAAGAAATCTTTCCTTGAGGCCGGGAGCTTGTTCATAAAGTTTTAACAAGTTATCTTATTTTTACCTTTAATTTTTAGAAATGCAAGAAAATTATTCTTGAAGTTTTGATTTTCGAGATATTTCTTATTTTCCTTGACAAATCCCCCGGACTGAAGCATTCATAAGGGTAGATTGATAATCATTTTAATTTACTTTTATCTGAAAACCTTATAATTTGTAGAAAAGGCTTTTTTTATTCCCCTAAACATTACGTTTACGTAAACTGGAAAAAGGAGTTATTAAAATGCAAGACCAATCCGAAGGCTACATGCAGATTGGTGAACTTGCCAGGCGTGTAGGAATCAGTACTCGAACGATTCGATATTACGAAGAAATCGGTTTAATGAGTACGGTTAAACGGACGGAGAATGGAAAGAGGATTTATACCCAGGCGGATTATCAGCGGATACGATTTATTCAGAAACTAAAATGTTTAGGACTCTCTCTAGCCGAAATGCTGGAACTGGAAGATATCTATCGAATTCATAGAACCAATGAAAAAGTTCTTCCCCGGCTTATTGAGCTCTTAGATGAACATCTGGCTCGGGTGGATGATCGGATCAATCAACTGGAGCAGTTGAAAAAGGAGATTCAAGAGTATCGGGAACGTATGGTCAAGAAGTTACAAGAACTCTCTGAATCGAAGTTAAAATAATCCTGGACTATCCTCCCCTTTCTCTTAATTCTCCTGTTCTATATTATGAAAGAAGTCGTCATTATTAGTGCAGCCCGTACACCTATTGGGAGCTTCAATGGATCCTTGAGCTCTCTTAAAGCTACCAAACTCGGAAGCCTGGTGATTGAAGAGGCTGTCCGAAGAGCAGGAATTTCTAAAGATTTGGTTGACGAGGTGATTATGGGCAATGTTCTCTCGGCAGGACTCGGGCAGGCGCCTGCCAGGCAAGCGGCATTGGGAGCCGGACTACCGCCTGCGGTTTCAGCTTTGACGATTAATAAAGTTTGTGCTTCCGGGCTAAAAGCCGTTGTTTTAGCCGCTCAGGCCGTAGCTTTGGGAGACGCTCAGGTTGTTGTGGCAGGAGGCATGGAAAACATGAGTCAGGCCCCTTATGCCTTAGATAGAGCCCGGAATGGTTATCGAATGGGGCATGGAAAACTGCTGGATCTGATGATATGGGATGGACTTTGGGATGTTTACAATGACTTTCATATGGGAAACACCGGAGAGTTGGTTGCCGAAAAATACGGAATCAGCCGAAGGGAACAGGATGAATATGCTCTTCAGAGTTATCGTCGAGCTTTACAGGCCATTGCAGCCGGTAAGTTCAAAAAAGAGATCGTCCCGGTAGAAGTCCCCCAGAAGAAGGGAGACAGGTCCCGGCAGGATCAGGCTACCTTTCTTTTTGATACCGACGAGGACCCTCGGGAAACCAGCCTGGAGCAGTTGGCCCAATTGAAACCGGTTTTTAAAGAAAACGGGACCATTACGGCCGGAAATGCGCCGGGAATCAGTGATGGAGCCGCTGCGGTAGTCGTAACATCTCGAGAGAAAGCAGAAGAGCTCGGGATTCGACCCCTGGCTTCCATTGTGGGATATGCGACGGGTGGACTGGCCCCGGAATGGGTTATGATGGCCCCGGTGGTGGCTGTTAGAAAAGTACTGGAAAAAACAGGACTCTCCCTGGAGGAAATTGATCTGGTAGAGTTGAACGAGGCGTTTTCGGTTGCAGCTCTGGCCGTTTGTAGGGAATTAGGTCTGAGCCTGGATAAGGTTAATGTCAACGGCGGCGCTGTAGCCCTGGGCCATCCCATTGGGGCTACAGGAGCTCGTATTTTAACTACCTTACTTTACGAAATGATGGAACGGGATGTGCGAACAGGCCTGGTAACACTGTGCCTGGGTGGAGGTAACGCAGTAGCTATGGTGGTTAAAAGATAAAGCCGCAGAGGCATAGAAAATGCGGAGATAAATCTTTACTTCTCTCTGTATTTGCTAGGTCTCTGCAGCGAAAACAACGAGCAAATGACAGAAATTAAAAAAATCGGCGTAATCGGCGCCGGAACTATGGGTCATGGAATTGCTCAGATTTGTGCGGTATCTGGATACGATGTCACCCTGATAGATATAACAGAGGAGTTGATTCAAAAAGGCCAGGAGAAAATTGCTTCGGGATTGAACAAAATGGTGAGCAAAGGAAAATTAACGCCCCAGGAGAAAGATCAGGCTTTGGGGCGAATTCGAGGAACAACCGACCTGAAAAACCTCAGGGATGTCCACTTTGTTATAGAAGCGGTCAGCGAGAAAGAAGATCTCAAGCTGGAGCTTTTTAAAAAGTTAGATGAAATTTGTGAAAAAGAGGTGATCCTGGCCAGCAACACCTCCGCCATCTCTATTACCCGATTGGGCGCTGCAACAAAACGTCCTGACAAAGTTATCGGCATGCACTTTATGAATCCTCCTCCCCTCATGAAACTCGTTGAAGTGATCCGGGGATACCTGACCAGCGAAGAGACTTTCCAGGTTACCCGATCTGTTTGTGAAAAGCTAGATAAAGTGGTTGCCGAAGCTCAAGACTCTCCGGGTTTTGCCGTAAATCGAATTTTCATGCCCATGATTAACGAAGCCATATTTGCCCTCCAGGAAGGGGTTGCCACCAAGGAAGCCATCGATACCATGATGAAGTTAGGTACCAATCAGCCCATGGGACCCCTGGAACTGGCCGATTTTATCGGTTTGGATGTTTGCCTGGCCATTATGGAGACCCTCTACAAGGGTTTTGGAGACTCTAAATACCGCCCCTGCCCATTGCTAAGAAAAATGGTCGACGCGGGCCACCTGGGAAGAAAAACTGGGAAAGGCTTTTATGAATACACATGAAATGGGGAGGGTAAAGAAGTGTGGGGGTATGGGGGTATGGAGGTGTGGGAGTATGGAGGTGTGGAAGTATGGAGGTGTGGGAAAATTTACTCCCATACCCCCATACCCCCACACCGCCATAAACCCAAAACCCCACCCTACCCCGCCCCCCAAACGGTTAAACGATGGTAATTGCGGGTAAGG
>JAUQPW010000150.1 GCA_030550175.1 bacterium | reverse complement strand
ACTCCCACACTCCCCTACCCCCACACCTCCACACCTTCACACACTTCTACTACAGAACTGACTTCATCCGTTCCACCGCCTCTTTTAATCGATCCACGCCCACGGTGATGGTCATACGAATATATCCTTCTCCGTATCGACCGAAGCCATTACCCGGTGTGGTTACGATTCCCGCATTTTTGAGAAGATGGGCAGTGAAACCGGTTGAGGTGAATCCTTTAGGGACTGAAACCCATACATAAAAAGTCGCCTGGGGCTTATTGACTTTTAAACCCAGTTGTTGTAACCCGTCGATCAGTACATCCCGTCGCTCCTGATATATTTTTCTCATCTGAGCCACACATTCCTGACTTCCTGTCAGGGCTTCGATTCCGGCATATTGGATGGCCTGGAAGATCCCTGAATCCAGGTTAGTTTTAACCGCTCCCAGACCGGCCAGGATCTCAGGATGACCCACAACAAAGCCAATACGCCACCCGGTCATATTAAAGGTCTTGGATAGAGAATGAAATTCCACGCCGACCTCTTTCGCCCCCGGCGCTTCCATAAAACTCGGGGGAGGATTCCCGTCATAATACATTTCGGAATAAGGGGCATCATGGCAAACCAGGATATTATATCTCCTGGCAAAATCCACGACTTTCTTAAAATACTCCAACGGTGCAACGGCAGATGTTGGGTTATTGGGGGAATTGAGATACATCAATTTGGCCCTTTGTCGGATATCCTCGGGAATACGCTCAAGATCGGGAAGAAATCCATTTTCCTCTAAAAGGGGCATCGTATAAGGAATTCCGCCTGCCAGGACGGTTCCTGCTTGATAAACCGGATAACCCGGGTCTGGAACCAGCACGATATCTCCCGGATTAACAAAAGCCAACGGAATATGCCCGATTCCTTCTTTGGAGCCGATCAGGGAAAGAACCTCTTTTTCTGGATCCAGATGGACTCTAAAACGGTTTTGATACCACTGGGCTACAGCCTGACGAAACTCCAGAAGTCCTTCGTAGGAGGGATACTGATGGTTAGCCGGATTTTCGGCTGCCCGGTTCAAAGCCCGTATAATATGGGGAGGTGTGGGTTGGTCTGGATCTCCAATTCCCAGGTTGATGATATCGACCCCTCGGGCTTTGGCTTCTGCCTTCATTTTATCAATTTCTGCAAACAAATAGGGCGGTAACTTCGTAAGCCGTTCCGCACGCTGAATTTTTAGCATGGAAGGTCTCTGCCAGGAGGCAAGGAACAAAAAACAAGAAGCAAGATCCTCCAGTTCATGCTTTTTGCTCCCTGCTCCTTGCTTCTTCTATCCTGCTCCGATAATGGGAAAAACTTCCTTCTTGATATACTTCACAGACTTCTCCAACTCCTTCAAGATCTTATTCCGGTCTTGGGTTTTTAGTTTATACGCAGGGTCTCTAAGCCGGGTTCCTTGCAACCCTAACCGACCGGCTTCCGATAAGTAATCGGCCGGGAGTTCATCGGGGAGATCCGCCTCTCGATGATTCATGATCGCCCAGGCCAGGGTCCAGGCCCGGGCCACATTATGGAGGTCATAACCTCCTCCCCCTAAGGCAATCCAGGGAAGACCGAATTCCCTCATCTCGGTAACCATCTGACAAAATCCATGGGTCGTTACATTGGCATGGGCCAGAGGATCCGTACGGAAGGAGTCGACCCCTAATTGAGTGATGAGAATATCCGGTTGAAATGCCTTAATTAAGGGAGGAACTATTTCTAAAAAGCCATATACCACCACTTCATCGTCGGCTCCAGGAAAATAAGGAAGATTTACAGAGTAACCCCTCCCTCGATCTTTACCGATTTCATACTCAAAACCCGTTCCTGGAAATAAAAAATACCCACTTTCATGGAGAGAAATGGTTAAAACCTGATCGGTATCATAAAAAGCATTTTGAACTCCATCCCCATGATGAACATCCACATCAATATAAGCAACCCGTTTACCTTGTTGCAAGAGGTAGCAGATGGCAATCACCACATCATTAAAATAACAAAACCCCGAAGCCCGGGACTTGGCTGCATGATGAAGTCCCCCGGAGATATTAAAGGCAATATCGACTTCCCCTTGCTGGACTAGCCGGGCTGCCTGTAGGGTAGCCCCGGTAACCAGAAGGGACCAATCGTAAACCCCGGAGAATACAGGATTGTCTCCAGGACCCAATCCAAAATCAAGCCCCCATTCATAGGTCAAAAACCCGGAATTTGCTTCTTCCACTAGCTGGATATAGTGGGGATGATGGAACAACGCCACCTCGCTTCGATCGGCCTTTTGGGCAGGGATTAACGAACTATTCGGAAGGTCTAACAATCCATAGCTACGGATGAGATCGTAGGTTAACTTTAACCGGATCGGTTTTAGGGGATGCTCGGGATCATAGCTATAACTTGCAAATTCATCCGAGTAAATAAAAGCGGTTTTCATATGCTTAGTCCTCTTCGAAATATTTTTTTAAATTTCCAATCTTAAACTCCATCCGAACACTCCCTTCCTGTTTCTGTACATTATTGGACCAACTTAACCCCTCGAGAAATAAACGCCCCTTCAAAAATACTCCCAAGAGTTGAATCTCTTTCTCTAAAAAACCTAAACGGCCGGGATCTTCTGGAAAGACGTCCAGAACCCCCGTCAGGGAATTTTCATCAACCAGATCAAAGGATAAGGCAGCTTTATGAACCTGACCCAAGGATAGTACCGTTCCAAATTCGGCCAGATTTTTATCATTCTGGATGAGTTCGGTTAATCGCCCTTGATTATTATCGGCCAGGAGAAGTCCATCGCTTTTCCCCTTTATAAAAGATTCATAAAAAGGATAAGAGTGGGATATTTCCTTTGAGCGCAGGAGTTTTTTAACGGTATCAGCCGTCGAACCCAGCAGAAGCTTACCATCTGCAAAGGAGTAAGCGGTAATTCCCCTTTTAACCCCCTCTCTTTTAGCCAGGGAAACGATGGGATACCCTTGAAACACCTCCCGATTAAAACTCTTATCTGCTTTAGAGGATTCTTTCGGATTACCCTGATCCTTCAAGATCATTCGCTCTATTAAAGGACCCAGGACCTTGTTTTCCAAATCAGGAATCGTCTTGGCTTTCATCCTCACCGGATTCCCTCTGAGTGAAAGGGTAAAATCAAAGTTCTCCCGAACATATCCCGTTACGATTCCATACTCCAGTTTATCGGCTCCTTGACCGGAATCAGAAGGAAAGGCCACAATCAAAGACTCCCCGGAAATGAGCGAAAGGATATTCTGACCGGCCTGCCTGGATATCCCGCCGTCGCTAAGCTTTTCCAGTGCTCTTCCAGTCAATGCTCCAACTCCGGGATCATTTTTATTAGCTTTAAAGAGAAAGGTAATAACTGAATCCTCCGAAATATAATTCGAAGTACGATCTGTTTTGGCAAGGGATGGATCCAACCGACAGAGTAAAAGGAAGATTCCCATCAAAAGACAAAAAATTAACTTTATGTTATTTTCCTTAGAGTTCATGAAATTATTATAGTTAATTCTCGATGTAGGGTCAAGGAAAGAAGGTGAATATTCTCTTGCCTGAAATCTTTAAGACGGTTATAGTTAATTTTGAATCAGGGCTTTTGCAGGTAAGAACGATTCGATCTGGGTTTATTTATCAAGAATAACTTCAGGTTTTATACATCAGGAGGAGTTAACATGATAGCATTTTGGGGGGGTCTCATTCTGGCCGGGCTTGCGATGCTTGCCCGAGAAGTTTATGCGGAGGATCGATCGCAGGCTCGATCCATGGTTATCTCAAAATATGGTATTGTGGCTACCGAGCATCCCTTTGCCTCACAAGCCGGAGCCATGATTCTGGCGCAAGGAGGACACGCGGTAGACGCAGCCGTCGCGGCTAACGCTGTGATGGGTCTGGTAGCACCTATGAGTAATGGGATCGGTGGGGATCTATTTGCCATGGTCTATGAGGCAAAGAGTGGAAGCCTCTATGGCCTGAATGCAAGTGGCTGGGCTCCGGCCGGACTCAGCATCGACCGATTGAAAAGTAAAGGAATTTCTTCTATGCCCCAGAGGGGGATTCATTCGGTTACGGTACCCGGTGCGATGGACGGTTGGGATAAACTCCTGGGTCGTTTTGGGCGGATGAAGTTCAAAGAGGTACTGGCCCCGGCCATTCGCTACGCCGAAGAAGGTTTTCCGGTTACCGAGTGGGTGAGTGAAACCTGGCTTGCCAGTGAGCCTGTTTTGCAGGAAGATGCCAATGCTTCACGTATTTACTTACCCCAAGGTCGCGCGCCTCGTGTAGGAGAGATCTTCCGAAATCCCGATCTGGCGAGATCTTACCGTCAGATTGCCGAGCAAGGACGGGATGCTTTCTATAAAGGAGAAATTGCCCAACGTATCGTGGCATTTTCAGAGCGTCAGGGAGGAACTCTAACCGCTCAAGATCTGGCTGAATTTTCAAGCGAATGGGTCGAACCCATCTCAACTTCCTATCGGGGCTGGATGATCTATGAACTGCCACCCAACGGTCAAGGGATTGCCGCCCTGGAGATGTTGAATTTGATGGAAAACTTTCCAATACCCGAGTTCGGTCATAATTCAACCCAGGCCCTGCATGTCCTGATTGAATCTAAGAAACTGGCCTATGCAGACCTGATTCGTTATGTGGCCGATCCCAGATTCAGTAAAGTTCCGGTAGCCGAAATCCTTTCCAAAGATTACGCCCGACAACGAGCCAGACAAATCGACATGGCCAAAGCCAACCCCCAGGTCGAATCTGGTAAACCGCTTCAGATCGGGGATGATACCATTTATTTGTGTGTTGTGGATCGGGAAGGAAACATGGTTTCCCTCATTCAGAGTAACTACATGAGTTTTGGTTCAGGCCTGGTAGCCGATGGAACTGGGTTTGCCCTACAGAACCGGGGAGGTTTGTTTAGCTTCGATCCGGGCCATCCCAATGCACTGATGGGACGGAAGCGGCCCCTACATACCATCATTCCTGCCTTTATGACCCGAGATAACTTGCGTATCGCCTTCGGGATTATGGGGGGTTGGAACCAGGCCCAGGCTCATGCCCAGTTCGTATCCAACATTGTAGACCATCACATGAATATTCAAGCAGCCCTCGAAGCGGCCCGATTCACCAAGATGACCTTTGAGGGTTCTGACGTACAGATGGAGGCCCGGATACCCGCTCAGGTCCGCGCCGACTTAGAAGCCAAAGGCCATCAAATCCTGCTACGCGGGGATTTTTCATCGCAAATGGGAGGTGGACAGGCGGTTTTACGGGATTTTGCTACAGGGATCAACTATGGAGCATCAGATCCGCGAAAAGACGGTGAAGCCATACCGGAGCCACTGCTGGAAAGGCAAGTCCGAAACTAAGAAGATTAATAAGATCGGGCACATCGAAATCCAATATAACTGATTCCGCTGTTGGGTTCGGATCTCAGACGAACGGCTGTACGAATACTTTCGGGTCGGTTTCCCCAAGATCCACCCCGAAGAACCCGACCCTTTCCACCGGCAGGACCCTGAGGGTTTTCAGCAGGACCGGTTGCGTAATAAGTTTCATCGTACCAGTCTGCCACCCACTCCCAGACATTCCCCGCCATATCCATAACTCCATAGGGAGAAGCACCCAGGGGGAAACTTCCCACCGGGGAGGTATATTCAAACCCATCTGCTTTACCCCGATCTTTACCGTAATTAGCTCTATATTTACCGTCTGCATCGGGAAGTTCATTACCCCACGGAAAGAGCCTTCCATCGGTCCCTCTGGCAGCTTTTTCCCACTCCGCTTCTGTAGGTAACCTCTTACCGGCCCATTGACAATAGGCTACAGCATCGTTCCAACCTACCTGCACAACCGGATGATCTAACAGATTGTTAATCTCGTTCTTTCGCCCAAACGGGGAACGCCAGTTTACAGAACCATCCTCCTTGGTGATAATCTCCCCTTCATAATTTCCTGCCCATCGGACAATCAAACCGATCCTGTCTTTTTCCGCATTGGTCTTATATCCGGTGGCTTCCACAAATTTCATGAATTGACGATTTGTAACAAGGTATTTATCTATATAAAAGGCATCCAGACGGACCTTGTGTTGAGGTATTTCATCTTTGTAATCGGCCCGATCACACTGAATATTGGGGGCTACCTTTCTGGATTCCTCACAGAGCTTCATCACCTCATCGATATCCTTTTCAGAAGAACCCATCAGAAATTCCCCTTCCGGAATCAACACCATCTCCGAGTCCTTTGGAACAATGGAAGTTGGTTTAAGATTTGCCCGGGAGGCTATTTTTACCTCCCTACGAGAACCCGTCTTGGTTTTTACCGATGATTCCGAAGAAGATCTATAAACCCTATGAACCTCCTGACGGGAGACCGGTTTAACCCTTACCGATACCCGGGAAGAAGATCTTTGCTGAGATTTTCTCGGACTTGTAAAAATCTCTTTTCCAAACCGGATGATGATTCGGATGGGGGCTTTCATAACCTCCTTCCGGGATTTGTGGGTTTCCCTGGCACTTATACTCACCCCGGATAGGACGGTAAAACCCATGACTAAAAGAATAAATCCTACTTTTCTTTTCATATCTGGATCACCTTCTATCGAAATATAACGTATTGCCGATTCTTTTTGAGAAAGGAGGGCTCGGGGCCGGTAGACCATTCAATATTATCAAAGAACACGCCTTGATTCTTATCGTTTGGTAAACCCATGTCCCAGTCCTGAGTCTTGATACGAATAAAGTAAACCTGATCGGGAACGGTATAGGATTGGGTATATACTTTCCAGCCCCCCAGATTTTCTGGATTTTTATTGGAAACATTGTAATCGAATTTCTTTAAGGTAGCGGCATAGCCGCCATCACCCATGAGCCACTGTTCTCCTACCTTTTGCAGAGATCTATCGAAAAGATCAATTCCAATATACCCCCCACCTCCCAGAGTCATATAGGCTACATGCAAATAGTAAGTTTGTCCTGGTACCACAGGGAAGGGAAAGGTATAGGCATCTCCACCATGGGTCACCTGGGCAAAGGTCTGGCTATAAGAACCCTCAAAGGCATATTCCTGGGTGAAGATCATACTTCCCGGGATTTCCCATTGACGGGCCCCCCTTTCAAAATCCTCGAAAAATAAAACTTCTCCAGGCTGTGCTAAAGCCTCTTGAACAGGGGTCAAGATAAAAACAAGGACTATGAAAACCGACCACCTTATCCTATCAATTTCCTCTGCGAACAAATAACCCCTTCTTTCCCCTCCTCGCCTGCAGAGAGGGCCGGGGTGGGGCAACCTGTTGATAGCTCTTATTCTTATGCAGATAACAGGTTCCTCTTTCCCTCATCCCTGGCCCCTCTCCCACAGCATGGGAGAGGGGAATCGGTAGATCTCCAACCTAACTT
>JAUQPW010000045.1 GCA_030550175.1 bacterium | reverse complement strand
AAATGTTGACAGGAACAAATTAGGATATAAAAATTTTCCAAACCTTAACAAGAAATTGTTCTTATGTTATATGCTCAGTCTGATCATAAAAATTCCAAAGGATCGAAATTCCTTAACGTTTATGGATCTAAACCAGAAACTTCCTATTCTAAGGAGGATGATGGGAATCTACCGAAAAGTCGTTTCTGTCTGATACCGACCGACCCATCGACCTGCCTGAAGACTTGTTCAAAGATGATCTATTACCTGGTAAGTATCCTTGGGGTCATCGGCTTTACTTCCTGCCTTTCCTTTGCCCAACCTCCACCGCCTCCTTTCTACGATGAAATCCAGGTCCCTGTGATGGTTATTACCGATGGAGATACCTTTGTGATGAACATCGGTAATAAGTCCTTCATCGTCGAACCTATCGGTGTTGATGCCCCTGAGACCAACCCTTTACAGTGTTACGGTATGGAAGCCCAAAGTCGAGCCATGCAGCTTCTAACGGCTAAGATGGTAAAGCTCGAAGCAGATCCTGCCCTGGGGAAAGGCCTTATAAATGGTCGATTACTACGATATATTTGGGTGGATGGCAAGCTTTTCAACTACCTCATGATCCGGGAGGGTTTTGCTAAAACCTTCAACTACGAGACCCCGTATAATTATCAGATATACTTCTTCGAAGCTGAGCAGGCAGCCAGACAAGAGAAGAGGGGTATTTGGGGGACCTGTGAAGGGAGATAAGAACGTCCGGTTAAGGGGTCGAGCAGCATAAGCGCTAGGTTAAGCTGAAAAGCCCCGTCAGGGGCGACCGGTTGGTAGACCCCGCCGCAAGTCGGGGGATTCAGAATTCAGAATTTTTCAAGCTCCCTGGTAGCGTCCTGTTAAACAGGTTACCCCCATGGAGCTAACCTTCTTATCCTAAAGCTGGATATACCTTTCCTTTTTCCAAAATCGGTCGCTCAAATAGTTCTCCAATTCAATACAGTTTTCAAAAACCTTCACGCTTCAGCTTCTCTTCTAAAGTACGTCGTAAAATTGGCTATCTTTATCACGTGCTGTTTCTTCTTTGATTTAGATGAGTGTTTTGAGCTCTAAAGCACGTATCCGTAATTGCCAGCTCAACAGTATATTCTCATAAATCTTCATATCCCCGACCACCATTGATGGTACCGAGCAGGTCGAGAGGACCCGCCCGGGTCATAAGAAGTTGATGCCCTGGCGATTCCAAATAGGAAAGATTGGGTGTCAGTCTACGAGTACCCTAATATCGATAATAGGCGCCCAAATCTTGTAAAGCTGCTAAAAGGCGAAGTAGATTTTCTTGCGCGAATGGACTAAATCAAGATCAAAGGTACAATAGGTGCACCCTGTAGAACTGCACAAACACCACCCACCACAATGAAGTCTACTTGGTAGCTCACAAGAGTTTGAAGAGTTGTTACCTATTCCTGTATCACAAATAGGGCATTGCTTCATTTCTTCAATCCCTTCGATCTTTCCATCTGACTACAGATTCATTCAAAAATATGCAAAGCGGTGCGGTGGGCTGCGATCCAATCCCAATCGTAAGTAACTCCCAAACCGGGACCTTCCGGTACCGGGAAACAACCATCTTTACCAACCCCATCCAGTTCATCGGTGTAATCAGAGGCATAGACCGGAGGTAAGGGGTTACCGCATTTAGGGCCAACCAAGGCCAATTCGTAAAAATTCGTATTTCGGATAGCAGCCATGCAATGGCGATGGGCCGGACCAGCTGCGTGGACCTCTACGTCGACCCCGAAAGCTTCGGCCAGATGGGCAATTTTCATAGCCCCTGTGATACCCATATCATATTCTGGATCAACACGGAGAAAGTCGGTTGCTTCCGCGATTAAGAAATCTGCTTTCGGTTCAAGACCACGCACATGTTCCGTCTCCAAGAGAGGAGTTTTTATCATCTGACGGAGCTTACGATGGGCATAGGCGGAAACTCCAGTATCCCGGAATGGATCTTCGTACCAAAAGAAACCGGCTTCATCACAAGCACGACCCACTGCCAGGGCATCTGCAAAGGTTCGCAATTCACAGGCCGGGTCAACCATGAGTTTCATACGGTCTCCCACCCGCTTTCCTACGGTCAGGATGGTTGCTACTTCCTCCGCTACATTGCCTTCACCCCATCCGTGAATCTTGAAGGCCCGATAGCCCATTTCATAACATTGTTCTGCAAAGTCTGCATAAGCTTCCGGAGAAGATAACCCACCATTTCGGTCACCATGCAGGGTACTGGCATAGGTCGGCAGGCGTTTACGCCAACCCCCCAGCAGGGTTGTGATGGAAGCACCGAATTTTTTACCGGCCAGGTCCCAAAGACAGATGTCTATGAGTCCATGCCCCATATGATCATACTGCCGAAGTGCCCGCTTAAAATCATCGTAGATTTGTTCCCGATGCATGGCATCCCGACCTATTAAATGAGGGGCCAGCGTAAGGGTTTGTCCTAAGGATATGCGATTTGCTACCCAAAGGGCCACATATTCACCCCGGACCCCATCCTCCGTCTGGATAACGATGGCATACTTACTTAACTTTTGCCTCCCATTGGGTTGATAGACTAAATTGAACCCTCCGGCATCCAGACCTATGTTGGTAGCTTCGTAAGTAAATTCATGAATCTCAACGCGATTGATTTTGCTCACTGCACCATCCTCCTCAAAGTTTGCTGCAAAGATACAAAAACACAAAAAATTACTACCCCGTCCGGTTGGTTTTAACTCACCCCCATGGCCATTGCAAGGGGCAATACGAGCTGAAGCCCAAATTGAAGCGAAGGGCAGAACCCTCTTCGAACCTCTAGAGATTGCTTCGCGGAGTTTATCCTGAAGTATCGAAGGGTTCAGAACGCCAGGTCTAAGGTATCCTTCTTGGGTATTCTTCGTATCTCTACAGCAAAGAATAAGCAGATTAATGTTGATTCTAGGTCATCGTACCGTGATAACCTATCCCTGTCAAGGAATTTGAGAACAAAGTAACTGTAACAATTTAGTAGGTGTCACTTTTTTCTGTCTGAACACCCCTAACCCTCCACGCGCCAGGATAAGCTGAAAAGCCCCGTCAGGGGCGAACGGTTGGTAGCCCCCAACACAAGTCGAGGGGTTCAGAATTTTTTAAAGCAGTTAAACAGGTCGCTCCGCCGGGGCTTAAAGAGGATAGGATTTTGTTTCCCCCGGCGTAAGCCAGGGGCTATTAACAGGTTGCCCCACCGGGGCTAACCTTCTTATCCTGGCGCGTAGGGGGGTGTTTCTTCTTCCACCTACTAAATGGATACAAATACAGAACAAACCTCGTAGAGGAGAGAAATAGTTATCCTACAAGGAACACGGTACAGGATCTTGGCCCGTGGGCACCGATGACCAGAGCTTGTTCAATATCGGCAGTTTTGGAAGGTCCAGAGATAAAAACTCCATATCCTGGATTTGTGAAGGCTAAACGCTCGTAGGCTTGATGCATATTGTGGACGAGTTGATGGGCATCCACCACCAGGATCAGGTGCTGGGTAATGAAGTAAATGGCCCGATGGCGGAGTCCTCGATCTGTCACCCAAACCGCTCCATTTTCGGCTACGGCAAACTCTCCTTTTAAGATGGCTACCTCTACATCTTCGAGATGATGCGGATCTTCCACAGACTCGAAGTCTACGGTAGGCTCACCTACCCCGGGTAGGAGAGAGATTATTTTGCGAGCGTTCTGATAAAATTTCAGATTTTTCAATTCTCGATTCAGGGCTTCTATATTTTTTACGCGGAAACAAGAACCGCCAACGGCTTTCAGGACTTCGGCAAACTGTTCTTCTGGATTTTCATAACAAACTCCAAGATCCTGAAGATCTGGTAAAGGAACCTCAGGAGGTGAAGATTTTTTGATGGCCTGTAGAATGGTTTGTTTACTGGTCATAAGCTAACGGCCGGGAGTCAAAAACCAAAATTTTTACTTCCGGTTCCTGGCCTCCGACTCCTGAATCCTCCTTTTCCGGTACATTTCCCGAAAGCTTTCTTTGGGGAAAGGTGGAAGTTCCCTTTGTTTTCCCCAGACATTCCATCTATTATAAAGGACAGATCGGGGAAGCTTGGGTACGATCCAGCGGACTAACCGACCGGCTCCTTCATAGGCCCAGGTGTTTTGAAACACCCATCCCATAATCTTCATCGTCAGTCGCTTAGGAAAGGGAATTAATCCTTGAAGTACCAATTCCTTTCTCCAAGCAAGGAGTTGATGATGGAGATCAATTTTTACCGGGCAAACATCTGTGCAAGAACCACAGAGGCTGGACGCAAAGGGCAAGCTGTAGTATCTTTGAGGATCCTGGGCGGGGGATAAAATCGATCCGATGGGACCCGGAACCACCGAATCATAGCTATGTCCTCCGCTTCTCCGATATACCGGACAGGTATTCATGCAGGCACCACAACGTATGCAGGAGAGCACGCGTCTGAATTCCGGTTTTTGTAAGATCTGGCTTCGTCCATTGTCCACAATGACGATATGGAGTTCGCCCCCCGGACGAGGTCCATGAAAATGAGCAGAATAGGTAGTGATCGGCTGGCCCGTAGCAGAACGGGCCAGGAGTCGAAGAAAAACTCCAAGATCCTGGGCTCTAGGGATCAACTTCTCGAAGCCCATACAGGCAATATGAAGAGGAGGTAAGGAAGTTCCCATATCTGCATTCCCTTCATTGGTACAAATAACCAATCCTCCCGTTTCTGCTATGGCAAAATTCACCCCGGTAATGCCGGCATCGGCCTTCAAAAACTTCTCCCGCAAATGACCTCGAGCCGCTTCGGTGAGATAGGTGGGATCGCAGGCTCCTTTTTCCGTGTGCAGATATCGATGAAATAGCTCACCGATTTCTTCCTTCTTTTTATGAATGGCCGGAAGTACAATATGACTGGGAGGTTCTTGAGCCAGTTGGACAATTCGCTCTCCTAAGTCCGTATCTACGACCTCAATTCCTCGGGCTTCCAGAAAGGGGTTAAGGTGGCATTCCTCGGTTAACATAGATTTACTCTTAACCACCCGCCGGACTCCATGATTTTTTAAGATCTGATAGACCGTCTCATTATGTTCTCTGGCATCAACAGCCCAATGAACTTTAGCTCCCAGTCTGGTGGCATTTTCCTCAAACATCTCCAGATAATCCGGAAGCCTGGACATGGTATGGGCTTTGATCTGTGCAGCAATTTCCCGGAGATTTTCCCACTCGGGTACGCTCTGGGCCATTTTATCCCTTTTGACCCTTACATACCAGAGCGCCTGATCGTGCCAGTGAACCCTGGCCTCATTACGGATAAATTGAGCGGCTCTTGTTGAATGATCCATAACTCGATAGGTGTCACGGGCCAGATACCGTAAGTTTATAGCAGAAAAGCCGGTCGTCCGGCTTCTGGCTCTTGACTTCTATTTTTTTAACTTCCTGCCAATATCTCGGCAATATGCATCACCCGGATCGGTTTTCTGGCCCTACGGATCAATCCATCCAGATGCATCAGGCAGGACATATCAACCCCGGTTAAAACTTCGGTTCCGGACTGTTCATGATCGGCAATACGATCTTTTCCCATCATACAGGATACGGCTTCCTCACTTACGGCAAAGGTCCCTCCAAAACCACAACACTCATCCGGACGACTTAACTTCACAAGGGTTATCCCCTTTAAAGATTCCAGAAGGGAACTCACTTTGCTGAAGGGGCTTCCCATCCGTTCACTGGACTTGGCCAGACGTAACTCCCGAAGGCCATGACAGCTCTGATGCAATCCAACTCTATAAGGAAAACGTCCTTCTATCTTTTCTATTTTCAAAACATCGGTAAGAAATTCACACAACTCAAAGGTTTTCTTCTTTAACTCTTCCAGGCCGGGCTTTCCTTTCAGGTAGTCATCGTAATGATTACGAACCATGGAAGTACAACTCCCCGAAGGACAAACCACATAGGGATAATCTTTGAAGATTCGATAGAATTTCTCTGCCAGGGGAGCTGCATCTGCTGTACATCCAGCATTTGCCATGGGCTGTCCACAACAGGTTTGATCCAAAGGGTAGTCTACCTCCACGTTAAATCTTTCTAATACTTTGAGGGTAGCCAAGCCTACCTGGGGATAGAATTGATCTATGTAACAGGGTATAAACAAACCGACTTTTATCATAGGATAACTCTTATAATTTCAGACTTAAATGACCGGGTCCTCTTAATTTTTCAGGATTATTATACATTTTATCCCATCGATTCAAAGCAAAGTCAAGGAGGAAAAATTCTTTTTAAGATTTAGAAACTTGAGGTCTGGGATCAGGAGTAGATGGTCTTAAAAACCGTCGGTAGAGGCAGATAAACGCGGACCACATCGTTATCCTTTGGCGTTTATCTGCAGCGGCCCTTTATCAAGGCTCTGAAACCTTGACCAACTGTTTACCGATATTTCCACCTTTTAGCATGCTGATGAAGGCCTGGGGTGCGTTTTCAATTCCTTCTGCGATGGTCTCTCGGTACTTTAATTTACCTGCTTTGAGCCATTCGGCCAGTTGCCGGAGTGCTTCTTCATATCGATCGGCATAATCGAAGATCAAAAAACCTTCTACTCTGGCCCGTTTAATGATCAATTGTCTTAAAAAGCGGGGACCCAGTTCCGGTTTTTCCAGGTTATAATCATGAATTTGTCCACAGATTACCACCCGGGCCTTTACATTGATCCAGCGAAAAACCACATCGGTCAAAGGACCTCCCACGTTATCAAAATAGACATCGATTCCGTCAGGGCAGAGTTCCTTGAGTTTTTCATAATAATCCGAAACGGTTTTGTAATTAAAGGCGGCATCGAAACCGAGCTCTTTGATAAGAAAATCGATCTTTGTATCATCTCCTGCAGAGCCCACGACCCGACAACCCTTAATTTTTGCAATTTGTCCTACAATAGAGCCCACGGCTCCTGCTGCGCCGGAAACAAAGACCGTTTCTCCCGGCTGGGGTTTACCTATATCTAACAAACCGAAGTAAGCCGTCATACCGGGCATTCCTAGAACTCCCAGTGCTGTCGAAATGGGAGCCAGTGTGGGGTCTACTTTTCGGATGCCTTTACCATCGGATACGGCATACTCTTGCCAGCCCAGGTATCCTGCGATGATATCTCCTTCTTTAAAGTCCGGATGATGGGACGCGATTACTCTCCCGACGATCTCACCGACCATAACCTCACCGATCTGGACCGGCTTTGCATAGGAGGGTGCATCGCTCATTCGCCCCCGTTGATAGGGATCTAGGGAAAGGTAAAGGGTACGGACCAGTATTTCCCCCTCCCTGGGGGTCGGAATGGGGGACTCTACCAATTTGAAATCGGATAATTTAGGATATCCTATAGGCCTTGAAGCCAGGGTAATTTGTCGGTTGGTATTTGACATCGGAGTATTTTCTCTTCTGTGCCTAGACAGAGACTTATAGAATGAACGGGTTGATAGGAATCTAAAAACCCGTTTATTCTAAGTCCGTATTCGGATGTTTTAATATCAATGACTGTACCTCATATTCTTATTTCTTATTAAAGATTGGTATGGGAGATAGATTATGTCTATAGACAGAATGCGTCAAGGAATTTTTAGACTTATGATCTGTTCCCTCGGTAGCGGTTTTTCTTGACAAACCCTTCAGTCTGTTTTACCACTGATAGAAAATAAAGGAGGTACACAAACCATGTACGACGTACCCATCAATCGTCGCCAGTTTATTAAAAAGACGCTCAGTACAGCTGCCGGTTTATCCGGTTCCTATCTCTTCAGACCCTCCCGGGTCCGGGCAGTAACCCCTGAACTTACCATGTTGAGTTGGAACCATTTTGTGCCGGCGGCAGATGAAAAGTTAAAGGAGCAGGCAGCCAGATTTGCCCGGGAACAGGGAGTGATCGTCCGAATTGATACGATTCCCCACCTACAACTTCCGGCTAAATTAGCTGCCGAGATCCACGCTCAAACCGGACATGATATTGTCTATATGGTCGAAACGGCCCCCTGGCTCTACCATGAACATTTAATTTCTGTAGATGATGTGGTCGAGGATTTGGGAGCCAAATGGGGAGGATGGTATTCCTTTGTTAAGGAAAGCGACTTTGTGAAAGATTCCTGGAAATCGATTCCCTGGTTCTTTTTAACTTGGCCTGGAATATACCGCGAAGATCTCTTTCAACACGCCGGATATCCGGTTCCTCAAACCTGGGAAGACCTTTTGAATGCCGGACGGATTTTGAAGAAAGAAGGGCATCCTGTGGGAATTGCCATCAGCCAGACCAATGATGCCTACAATACCTTTTGGTCGATCCTATGGTCCTTCGGAGGTAAAGTACTGGAAGTAGATGGAAAAAGTTTAGCCCTGAACTCTCCGGAAACCGAAGCCACTCTGGACTATTACAAAAGGTTATATGAAGAAGCCATGGACCCGGAAGTCCTTTCCTGGGATGATGCCAGCAACAATCGGTTTCTACTATCGGGGAAAGGTTGTTGGATTCACAACCCGATCAGTCCTTATATAACGGCGGTAGACAAAAAAATGGAGATTGCCGATAAACTGGGAATCCACTCGGCACTCGCCGGACCGGCTGGGAAGCATGTGGAACTCTCGGTAGCGAGTTTGGGAATCTGGAATTTCTCAAAAAACCGGGAACTGGCCAAGAATTTTATCAGATATCTTTATCAGCCGGAGAACTATTCTGACTGGCTTGTAGCGGCCAGGGGGTATAGCCAGGCCCCTTTACGGGCATATGAGAATCACCCTCTTTGGACTGAACATCCCAAGTTTAGGTTTCTCCCCGGTGAAGCCCGATTTGGCCATGTCCACGGCTGGCCTTCCCCTCCGAATCCTTACGTCCAACGGATCAACGATCTCTATATTCTCCCCAACATGGCCGCCAAGGTCGTGACGGGAACACCCATCAAAGCGGCTATAACCTGGGCAGAAGAGCAAATTAAGAGGGTCCTGGAAAGCTAGAAAACGGTGGGCAGAAGCCAGGGGTAATTACCTTTTTTAGGGTCCCTTGTCTGCCGCCCGCCGTTTTCTGTAACCTATGAAAATTACCGATCTAATCCTGGAAGTAGCAGAGTTCCCTTTCCCGGAAGATTTTCATCCGGCCTGGGCGCCCGGCGGGAGTGAAAAAGGGATAGGGGTGACCATCATTAAAATTTTAACAGATGAAGGAATCACCGGAATAGCCGCTGCATCGACCTTTGGAAGCGAGATTCCAACGTTTAACTCCCTAAAACCCCACTTTATAGGAAAAGATCCCTTTGCGGTGGAACAACATATCCAGATTTTGCGAAACGCTCGACCCCATGGAGGGCTCCCCTGGCCCATTGAAATCGCCCTTTGGGATATCATCGGAAAAGCCTCCCATCTCCCTATTTATAAATTATGGGGCAGTTATCGGGACAAAATCAAAGCCTATGCCAGTAGTGGAGAACTTAGACCTCCCGAACGGCGTATCGAAGACGTTTATCGGTATTATGAGGAGGGCTTTCGGGCTGTAAAACTTCGCATTCATTATCCTGAGATGAAAGAGGATCTTAACCTGGTTACAGCAGTTCGCAAAGCCATCGGGGATAAGATGGAAATCATGGTAGATGCCAATCAAGCTGGAATATTGGTCAGTCCCGGATACAATCCGACCTGGTCTTACTCTCGTGCCGTGATGACCGCCCGGGAATTGGAAAAACTCAACGTAAGCTGGCTGGAAGAACCCCTCAACCGATATGACTTCAAGGGATTAGCACGCCTTACCAAGGAAGTAGATCTTCCCATCGCAGGAGGAGAAGCCAATGTAGGGATTCGAGAACTTAAAATGCTTCTGGATATGGATTGCTACGATATCCTTCAACCTGATGCGACCCTCTCGGAAGGTCTTTTTCAATTACGAATGTTAGCCGGAATCGCCCACGTAGATGGCAAACGGTTTATTCCCCACACCTGGGGAAACGGACTGGGACTCGTAGCCAACCTCCATTTAGCGGCTTCGATTCCCAATTGTACCCATCTGGAGTATCCCTACGACCCTCCCTCTTTTACTAAGGAAGCTTATTTCGGCATGCTTAAAAAACCCCTCGAAGTCGATGGAGAAGGCTATATTCACGTTCCTCAAGGCCCGGGATTGGGCGTGGAATTGGATGAAGAGGCCATAGCCAGGTACAAAAAATAAACGGCAGGGATCAGGGGTCAGCAGTCGGGGATCCATATTTTCTCTGGCTCCTGACTCCCAATTCCTGACACCTCAAGCATGAAAATTATCCAAATTCAAGCCAATCTCATCGAGATCCCTCTACCTAAAGAGCACCATTATACCTGGGTTCCGGGATCTGCCGTAAAGTCCATCAAGTTTACACTGGTCAAAATTTTTACCGATGAAGGCATTACCGGGGTAGGGGCTTCCCATATTTGCTTTGGAGAAGAAGTTGTTCACAGTATTCATAACCTCCTAACGCCCTTTCTCATAGGAAAAGATCCCCTGGCCACGGAACGGCACATTGAGACAATCTACAGTGCCCGTTATTTTGGAACTCCCCTCTGGCTTGTGGATCAGGCCCTATGGGATATTGTAGGGAAAGCCGCCGGACAACCCCTCTATAAACTTTGGGGGGGATTTCAAGATAAAATCCTGGCCTATGGAGCTCCTTCGGAGCCTCGATCCCCTCAAGAGCACCGGGAGATAGTTCATCACTACCTGGAAAAAGGATTCAAAGCCATCAAGCTCCGCCTCCATAATGAAGACCCTAAGGACGATCTGGCCATTGTGGAAGCGGTTCGGGACGAGGTAGGGGATCGAATGGAGATCATGGTGGATGCCAACCAGGCTCTGCTACTTAACAGTCCTAAACCTCATCCGATCTGGAGTTATGAACGGGCCTTGATGATGGCCCGAGAATTGGAAAAATTAAAGGTCTACTATCTGGAAGAGCCTCTTTATATTTATAATTTCAAAGGAATCGCGCGATTAACCCAGGAAACCGATATCTATATTGCAGGCGGGGAATGGAACGGACCCATCCACGAATTCAAATGGCTTCTGGATCAGGGCTGTTATGATATCCTCCAACCCGATGCCATGCAATCCGACGGCCTATTCCGAATGCGCCAGATTGCCCATATGGCCTATCTAGAAAACAAACTGTTCATTCCCCATACCTGGGGAAACGGGCTCGGTCTGGTGGCCAATCTCCAGGTTGCTCTTTCAGTCCCGAATTGCCCGTTCTTTGAATATCCCTATGATCCGGAAACTTTAAGCGTAGAGATGAATCAGGCCATGATCCAGGAGCCTCTGCAGGTGGATGCCGAGGGCTATTTGCATGCCCCCAAAGGACCTGGACTGGGCGTCGAACTCAATGAGGATTTTATCCGAAGGTATACACTTCGATAATGAGATCACCTTTACAGACGAGGTTTTTCTTTAAATCCCAGTACCTTCTCACACCAGTGGGCAACTCCGAGGAGCCTATCTTCCTTAAAATGAGCTGCTGCTAACTGAATTCCCAGGGGAAGTCCGGATTCACTGAGACCGGAAGGAATGGTAATCGCAGGAAAGCCGGAAAAGGTCCAGGGAATATTGAAAGAAGGATCCCCCGTAGCCTGCAAGCCTTTGGGAGCCGGAGATGCCGTCGTTGGGGACAACAAAACATCCCACCGATTCAAAAGGGGGATCATATCTTGAATAAATTGATTTCGGATCCGTTGGGCCCGCAAGTATTGAACTCCGGAAACCAGCATGCCGGTTTCAATAAGCTCCCGGAGTTTTGCGCTATACTTCTCCTTATGTTGATGGAACAGATCCTCATGAACAGCCGCCATCTCTACCCGCATGATGGTCCGATGAGCTGCCTGGACGGCAGAAAAACTTTGAGGCATTTTTACATCCTGGACGGTAGCTCCGGCACCGGCCAGATGCTGGATAACACCCTCGAAGTGTTTACGAACCTCTTCCTCGGCATGGTCCAGGAAGAACTCCCGAACAAGTCCGATTCGGGGTGGACCCTCAAAATGTTGTAGAGCCTGAGGATAATCGGGGACAGGCTCCTTGGACGAATGTGCGTCTTGAGGATCGTGGCCGGCCAGGACTTTTAAAAGGAGGGCTGCATCTTCGACGCTGCGAACGAAAAAGCCCGGGTGATCCAGACACCAGGCATCCGGAAAAATTCCATGACGGCTGATCCTCCCATAAGTGGGCTTCAGGGATACCACCCCACAGTAGGCGCCGGGCCTGAGTAAAGAACCTGCAGTTTGAGAACCCAAAGCCGCCGGGCACATCTCTGAAGCCACAGCCGCTGCGGAACCACTACTGGAACCTCCGGGTGTATGTTCCAGATTCCAGGGATTACGGGTCGGAGCCGGATCAAAATAAGCAAACTCGGTACTCGCCGTTTTTCCTAAAATGATAGCCCCAGCCTCTTTAAGACGCCGGACGGTAGTGGCATCGTAAGTCGGCACGAAATCGGCGAAGATCCTGGACCCCATGGTGGTTCTCAACCCTTGGGTATAAAAAATATCTTTGACTCCAACCGGAATTCCATGAAGGGGGCCCCGAGGCTTTCCTTGCTCAAGCTCTTGTTTACAACGAGCTGCAGCTTCTAAAGCCCCTTCTCGATCCAGTGTTGTCCAGGCCTTTACCTTTGGTTCCACCTTATCGATTCGCTCCAAAAGGGACTTTACCAAATCTATCGGTGAGAGTTTCCCTTGGGAAAGATAAGTCGAGGCTTCCACAATGGTCCAGGTATAAGGTTCCGTCATGGATTCACTGTCTGTTGTCTGTTGCCCGTTGTTTTTAAATCCGTAGGGGCAGCTTCCTTGTCGAATCGGCCATGAAACTACCCCCTTAAATCTCAATGGACAACGAACGACCGGCTACTTACAAAAAGAAAATAGGTTCGAGTTGAGGATCCATTGGATAAGAGGCGACTTGATCGAGTTCTTGAGCAGTTAATTGAAGCACAGGCCGAAGAGCTTCAGCTCTATCGGCTCCCCATAGACTCACCGCCCAATCCAAAAGGATCTTAAACTGATCTTCTTTCATGGTCTATAGTTCGCCGTCCCGGCTCGTTACTATTTAGGATCCTTACAGTAACGAACAAAGAACAACGAACAAATCCCACTAAGAGAACCGTTCTATCTTAACGATTTCATAAGTCTTAACGCCGTCGGGAATTTTAATTTTTACCTCATCTCCTACCCTTTTTCCCATCAACCCCTGAGCAATGGGGGATTTAACAGAGATGACATTTTCATAAAACTCGGCATCCTCTCCACCCAGAATCTGATAAACAACTTCCTTGTCGATATCCAGATCGTAGAGAGTTACCCTGGTTCCTAACATAACCCTGTCTGTGCTGATGTTGAGCGTATCGATGATAACGGCATTGGCTAAACGGTTCTGTAAATTAGCCGCTTCCAGATTTAGCATTTCCTTCTTGGCTATGGCCGTCTCCCATTCGGCATTCTCGCTTAAATCTCCATAACTGGCAGCATGCCCGATTTCTTTGCTAATCGTTCCACCCGGTCTTATCATTTCCTTAAGCTTTTGCAGTTTCTGATCCAAATGGCTCCAGGTTTTTCGAGTCATATAATTAACTTCCATAGTCCTTTTAACACCTTTCCTTGTAAAAATTCTTTATGAATTGTTAACAGGGAGTGTTTCGTAACATGTAACGAAAAGTTGTTCCTGTCAAGAAAATTGTTCTCTACTTTCTAAGGATAATTCCTTTAGAACAGATTTCAACGAGGATTAATTTTTTTCCTTGTCGGGTAACCCCTTTAGGAGAAGTATACTACACTGTCTACTTAATTTTGATTTCATAGTGCGGCTTTCACTTCCCAACTCCCCTCTCCCGTACGTGGGAGAGGGGCCGAGGGATGAGGGCCACTTAAAAGTCAAGCAAAACTAAGTAAATAGTGTAATACGCCAGCAGCAGGTTTCAGGGAATTGATTCTTTGAATAGAGGGTCTGCCAAGATATGTCCGGGGAGTTATAGAATCCTGGAAATTATTCCTTAATTTCCTGAATTCGTTTAAACCCATGGACTTCCATCAACTTTCGTAATCCTCTGTTGATCCTATAAACCATGAAGGGTCCTTCGTAAATCAAGCCTGTATAAACTTGAATTAATCGAGCTCCGGCTTTCAGCATGGCAAAGGCATCCTCGGCCTGGAAGATGCCTCCGACTCCGATAACAGGGAGTCCGGTATGATGGCAAATATATCGTACCACTTCGAGGGCCCTTTTTTGTAGCGGTTTGCCGCTCAATCCCCCCATCTCATCAGTCTGGATGCTTAAACCATCGCGTCGAAGGGTGGTATTGGTTGCAATGAGGCCATCGACCCCCCGATTTAAACAAACTTCCATCAATTCGTCCAGGGTTTGCCAGCTTAAATCCGGTGAAATCTTTACGAAAAGAGGCCTTCTAGGAATCTTCATTTGGTCGGATAAGGCTTTAGACTCTTTCTGAAGGGCCAGTATCAAATTGTCCAGTTGATCTTTCTCCTGCAAGGTTTGTAGCCCGGGTGTGTTGGGTGAGCTGACATTTATAGCAAAATAACCGGCATGGGCATAAAGTTTTTGAAAGGAGTATACATAATCTTCAACGGCTTTATCCAACGGGGTTATTTTAGATTTTCCGATACTGATTCCTATGGGAATGGCTGGCGGCTTCATCTTTTGAAAACGCTTCGATACGGCATCGGCCCCTTCATTATTAAACCCCATTCGATTGATCAGGGCCTTATCTTCGGGGAAGCGAAAAATACGAGGCCTGGGGTTACCTTCCTGTGGATATCGGGTAACGGTACCTATTTCCAGGAAACCAAAACCTAAAGCGGCCAGCCCATGAATAGCCACTGCATTCTTATCAAAACCTGCCGCCAGACCCACAGGATTCTTAAAAGTAAGCCCTACAACCTCTTGCTCCAAAGCAGGATCCTGAAAAGATGTAAAATTTTGTAAAATCTCCGGCTTCCGTCCAACATACTGTAAGACTTTCAAGGCTAGTTCGTGGGCCAGCTCCGGGTCTTTATGGGAAAGTTTAAAGAGAAAAGAACGTATCCAGGGATAAAACATGGCCGATCTCATTGGATCCCGATCAACGGGGTCACCCTTTTGAGACCCCTTTGCATTTCCCGATGTAGGGGCAGGTTTGAAATGGCCCCTAAAGACCGGGTAATTAACTGCAAAGGGATATAAATCTTGAACAAAAACTCCTTTCTAGAAAGTATACGTCCCGATCTTTTTCTTTGAAAGGGAAGTAAATATGAAAAATCCCTCTAACTCTGTTTTATCCAGAATTAGAGGGATCTTGAACAAAATAGGGTGGTTTAGATTAAGAATCCTTCCCTACCAGATCACCGGGTTTTACCCCTGCCGTTAGCGGGAGGGTTGCCCCGAGCTCTGTAACTTTGTCTTCCATTCAGATTCTGAAAGCACCTGTAGGGAAGTAATCATATCTCCTTCAGGCGCAACTTTCGGGGTTGTGGGTTGGCCAGCCAGACCGGTTGTTGCCTGTTCCCCGGGTTGTACAGGTTGTTGAATATCTCACTGAGGAGGTTCTTTGTGACTGGGTCCCATTTTGGTCCCTTCTGCTTTCTCCTCTAAAGGTTGTTTAATATCTTGCTCGGGAGTTTGAGGATGACTGGGTCCTACCTTCGTTCCCCGGACCGTTCGAGTAAATTGTACATATTGACCCGGTTTCAGGTCCGAAAGATTCCCACCTTTAGAGGCACCCTCACCTAAAGTAAAAGTCATTTCTTGACCTCTGGTCTCGGTCGGGGAGGTTCTCGTTTCAATGGTAAGGGTTCGCCTGTCGGGATCCACTTTCTTAATTACTCCAAACTCTGTCTGCCCTTCCTTGCCCATTTGCCCTTCCTTCAGGGTATCTTCAGGCTTCTTGGATTCTCCAGGTTCTACCCCTCTGGATTGAGGATCAGAAACGGCTGCAGGGACGAGATGGGTGTTAGAGAAAGCAGGAAAATAAAACTTACAACCCATCAACACCATTTCTTAAACATGACCTTATCCCCTTATTTGATTTGAGGATATTGAGTTAAACCCTGAGAAGGTTTTCACTCTCCCTCAATATCTGGACTTTAGGACTCTCTTTCTTTGCTCAACCCGTGTCTTCTCATTTCTCTGATTCTAACCTACAACCATTTTCGAAGAATGGCTCCGGACAGAAGTTTTGGGTGGTTTCATTCTTTCTCCTCTTCTTTTACAAGTTTTAAAGATCGGTGAAGAGCCCACCGGCCAATGCGAATTTAGCAACAAACATCAAAATGGCAGGACCTGTCTTCCCTGATTGAAGAGAATCCCCTTGACAGTCATTTTCCGGAGCATCATATATATCGTAGAAACCTTCCTCTCCAACTGATTCCTGAGGGGAAAACTGTTTTTGATTTCAAGAATCGGATCTTCTTCAGAGCCAAGGTTCAAGAAATCAAGCGGAGGAGGACCCAGAACTATGTTAGATGTGTATGTTTCGGGTGTCGGGATGACTTTGTTTGGAAAGAGAAAAGAATCTCTACCGGAGTTAATGGCCGAGGCTGCCCATAAAGCTTTGCAAGATGCGGGGCTCGAAGAGGTGGATGCCATTTACATAGGGGTCATGAACCCTGAGGCTTTTATCCAAGAAGGGAACTTTGCCAGTTTAATCGCCGACCATTTACAGCTGGCTGGGACTCCGGCCGTTCGAATCGAAACGGCTTCATCCTCCGGCGCTGCGGCCTTTCACATGGCCTATCAAGCTATAGCTTCCGGATATTATAAGCGGATTCTCGTCCTGGGTGGGGAAAAAATGACCCATCTGAATACCACACAGACGACAAAGATTTTGGCGGAAGTCATTGATCGATCCGAACGAAGTTGTGGTGCCACGATGCCGGCCCTTGCCGCCATGCTGACGGAGAGGTACCTTAAAGAGTACAAAATTTCCCAAAACACCATGCAGAAGATGCTGGCCCTGGTTGCTATAAAAAACCATTATAACGGCTCTTTAAATCCCTACGCCCAATTTCAACATGTTCTCTCTGAGAAACAATATCTTGAGAGCAAAGTGGTGGCCTTTCCCCTCAAACTCTATGATTGTGCTCCCATAACCGACGGTGCGGCAGCCGTTATCCTGACCTCAGATAAAACAAAAGTACGGGTAGCAGGTCTGGGACAGGGAACCGATACCCTGGCTATCCGCCATCGTACCTCTTTTACCTCGTTTAGAGCAACCCGACTTGCTGCCTTCCGGGCCTATCAGATGGCCCGTTTAAATCCCGAAGATATCGATTTTGCAGAAGTTCATGATGCCTTTACCCCCTTCGAGATCATCGGTACCGAAGACTTAGGCTTTTTCCCCCCGGGAAAAGGGATCAAAGCCCTGGAAAAAGGAGAAACTCACTTAAAGGGTCGTCTTCCCATTAATCCATCGGGAGGACTCAAAGCCCGAGGGCATCCGGTTGGAGCCTCAGGACTGGCCCAGATCGTGGAGATCGTCTGGCAACTCCGTCGACAAGTTGAACCCCCCCGGCAGTTGGATAAGGCCCGGATTGGATTAGCCCAGAGTATCGGGGGTCTGGCCACCAACAACTTTGTGACGATTCTAGAAAGAACAGATCTTTGGAGAACCTTCCCGGCTAATTGGCAGGGGACATACCCTTTACCAACCGACAGAGCCTTATCGGTCCGAAAAACAAACGAAGAAATCGCCGAAGAAGGCGTTATTGAAACTTTTACCGTTCTCTACACAACTCCAGAAGGCTTCCCCTCCCCTTTACCCTTAGCCCTTATCAAGGATATCAAAGGGAACTGGGTTATCGCCCGGGGTCGCAGTTTGAAACATCTCAAGATCGGAAATAGAGTAACCCTCCATAAGGTAGGAGATAGCTACTATTTTCTGGCCCGGACCTATCTGGATAAAGTTAATCTGTCTCTTCGGAGGATACTTCGAAAATGGAGTAAAAGCAAGCGCTATCGCGTGTTGAATCCGTTCTTGCTTAAAAAGAAAAAAGAGGTAAAGACCGTTGGATTGTGAATCCCCTGGAAGCAATCCCGGAATGATCCTGTAGGGCTACCCAGATCCCCAGGTCTGGATTCTTTAACCCTGCGTGCCCATTTTAGTGATTAGTTCGACAAAATTGCACAAAAAAGAGTCAATTTCCATCTTTATTTTTCCCCCTCCAGCTCAAAACTTCCGGGGCCTGAACCGGCTTTCCCTAAAAGGATCGGATAGGGTTTTTGAAACAGGCTGAAACCTTTGGTAAAGATTTTGCTGCATTTTAAAGGATAGAAAGACAGGATGTGGAAGTTCGATTATTTCAATGGAGAATACGGTAGCTATAAGTAAGTAAGGAGATAAGAAAGTTTTTATGAACAGAAAAGTTATTGTATTGGTTGCCCACGATGCTAAAAAAACGGATATTTTGGAGTGGGCAGGTTTTAACAGAGAAACTCTCAAAACCTTTGAGATTTACGCAACTCAAACCACCGGACAAATCTTGCAGGACAAGCTCGGATTAAATATTAACCTGCTGAAGAGTGGACCTTTGGGGGGAGACGCCCAGGTTGCTACCATGATTGTGGAAGGTAAGGTAGATATCCTGGTATTTTTCTGGGATCCTCTCACCCCTCAGCCCCATGATGTAGATGTGAAAGCTTTATTACGCTTAGCCGTGCTTTATAATATCCCCATAGCCTGCAATCGCTCTACGGCAGATTATATTATTTCCTCCCCCCTTATGAATCTCGAGGTTACAAAATCTTTACCGGAATTATAGGCAGTTTCTACTTGACCCCATTCTCTCCCCATGATAGATTGATTCAAGAATTACTCAAATTCCAGAGATAGCCAACGGATGATGTTGAGTTTTTGAAAGGAGAGGAACTTAAACTGTGGGTTATAAAGTCGTTCGGTAGACCGGTTTTGTACAGTTTAAGTTACCGACTGAAGGGATGTACGGTTATGGAGGCCGTATTTTAACCATCGATCTTAATTACCGCACTACTCGAATTGATTTCTTTGGGGATGGTTTTGCTCGAAAGTATCTGGGGGGGAATGGATTTGTAATTAGATTGCTTTATAATCTGGTTAGGCCCAGAGTTAAACCCTTTGATCCGGAGAATGTGATTGTATTTGCCACCGGACCCATCAACGATACCTGCATTCCCAGTGATAGTCGAATCTGTGTGGGAACCAAATCCCCGTTAAACGGATTATTCTTTGATTCTACCTTTGGCGGGCGATTTCCGGTAACCCAGAAACGGACCGGGTTTGATGCTATTGTTATCACCGGGAAAGCAGATCGCCCGGTATATCTGGTTGTAAATGAATCCGGAGTATCTATCAAATCGGCGGAGTCCTTGTGGGGATTAAAAATTACCGATACCATTAAATCCATCCTGGATGTAGAAGGTCCGGATGCAGATGCCATAGCTATCGGACCGGCCGGGGAAAACCGTGTACGATTTGCGGCTATGGGACATTTCTGGAAAAACCGGGGAGGGATCTCAGGAAGGGGCGGCATAGGGGCCGTTATGGGATCTAAGAACGTTAAGGCTCTGGTGGTCCGGGGGAACCGGAAAACAGAAGTTGCCGACCTGGCCGATTTGAAAGCCCTGGTCAACGAAAACCGGGAAGCCCTCAAAACCGGTACAGCAGTTCTTAAGGCCTATGGAACCCAGGCCCTGGTAGATCTGATCAATACCAAAGGGGCCCTGGGCACCCGAAACCTGCGCTATGAAGTCTGGGATCGGGCCTCCGAAGTCAATGCAGATACCTACAAAGAAAATTATTTTGAAAAGGATACAACCTGTTATCACTGTTCTATTGCTTGTGGAAAGGATTTTGCGGTTAAAGAAGGAGAATATGCAGGGCTTCGATGGAAGATGCCGGAATTTGAGACGATTTTTGCCTTTGGGTCCATGTTAGATAACTCCCATGCGGCTTCTCTTATCAAAGCCAACGAGCTTTGTGATGAGTTGGGAATGGATACCATCAGTTTGGGGGTAACCCTGGCTTTCGTAACCGAATGCTTTGAGCAGGGTTTATTGACCCGCTCAGATACCGGCGGCATCGATCTTCGTTTTGGAGATTATCGCCTGATGAATGAGCTGATTGAAGCTACAGCGTTCCGTCGAGGATTTGGAAATGTGTTGGCTGAGGGTTCGGCCAGGATTGCAGAACAATTGGGTGAGAAAGCAAAAGAATTTCTCTATACGGTGAAGGGGGTTGAAGTACCGGGCCATTCCGCCCGGGGATTGAAAGGGATGAGTATCGGGTATGCAACCGGAACCCGTGGGGGTTGTCATCACGATACCCGCCCAACCCTTCAATATGCTCCTACTTTTGACCACCGCTCCCCAAAGGGAAAACCCGAATTTGCCATACGTACTCAAAACTTTACGGCCCTGGATGATTCTCTGGTTCAGTGCCGATTCACCAGTGAACGGGGCGGATTCGGTGCCATGATCAACAATAAGTACACCCGAATGATCCGGGGAATCACCGGTTGGGATGTGACGACGGAGGAAATCGAACAGATCGGAGAGCGGATTTGCAATCTGGAACGCGCTTTCAACGTCCGAGAAGGGATTCGCCGTAAGGATGATACCCTTCCCCACCGGGTTATGACGAAACCTATTCCGTCCGGACCCTTGAAGGGAATGTATTGTCCTCCCGATGAATTGAATGCCATGCTGGATGAGTATTATACACTTCGAGGTTGGACAAAGGATGGAATACCCAGTGAAGCAAAACTCAAAGAACTGGGACTCCAGGACGTTATAGCCGAGATGGAAATGGCCAGATATGAACCCCACAAATCCGAATAAACTTGAAGTAAAGCAAAATCCACCACCCCCTGAACTTATCCATTCCCTTCGTCTTAAGGCCAGACAAATCCGACGGAACGTTCTTTTAATGGCCAAAGGAAAAGGGGAGGATTACGTAGGACAGGGGCTCGGAGCGGCAGATATTTTGACGGTTCTTTACTTCCATGAAATGCGTTTCGATCCCCACCGTCTGGATTGGCCGGATCGGGATCGCTTTTTGCTCTCTACCGGACACTACTCCATTGTGCTGTTTGCCACCCTCACCGAACTGGGGGTATTTCCTCCAGAGGAGTTATCTTCTTATGGTGCCGACGGGAGCCGATTTGAAATGTCGGCGTGTGAAACCACCCCTGGGGTTGAAATAACCGGTGGTTCATTAGGACATGGATTGTCCCAGGCCGTAGGGATGGCCCTTGGCTCGCGCCTGAGCGGACGGAAATTTCGGGTTTTCAACTTTCTTTCAGACGGAGAACTGCAAGAAGGAGCTACCTGGGAAGCCGCCATGGCTGCAGCCCATTATAAACTGGACCATCTTATTGCCTTGGTGGATATCAACAACATGCAGGCCGATGGAAAGACCTCCGACGTTATGACCATAGAACCCGTTATAGACAAATGGAGAGCTTTTGGCTGGCATGCCCAGCGTATCGATGGTAATTCCCTGGAAGAATTACTGATCGCGTTTCAAACCGCCCGATCTATCCAGAATCAACCCAAAGTCATCCTCTGCTATACCTTAATGGGAAAGGGCGTTCCACTCATCGAGCAGAAACCCAAAGCCCATTTTATTCGGGTGGAACCCCACGAGTGGGATTTTGCCTTACGTCAACTGGAGGAATCTAAAGTATGAGTAACCCCCAGACCCATCGCGGATTTACCGCAGCCATGAGTGTCTCTGAGACGGTTGAGGAAACCCTCACCACCGTTGAAAAACCGTTTGGCCACGCTTTGATTGCAGTTGCACGTCAGAATCCCAACATTGTAGGATTAACGGCCGATCTGGGTAAATATACGGATATCGATATCTTCGGTCAGGAATTTCCCAACCGTTATTTCCAGATGGGTATGGCCGAGCAAAATCTCATAGGGGTCGCGGCAGGTTTGTCCCGGGTTGGATACATCCCCTTTGCAACCACCTACTGTGTATTCGCTACGCGTCGAGCCTACGATTTTATCGCGGTAGATATCGCTTTAGGAAGGGCCAATGTAAAAATTATTGCCGGTTTACCGGGATTGACAACCGGATATGGGGCTACCCATCAAGGGATCGATGATCTGGCCCTCATGCGTGCCATACCCAACATGGTTGTTATCGATCCCTGTGATGCCACGGAGATTCAGCAGACGGTTCCTGCCATCGCCGAATACCGGGGGCCTGTCTACCTGCGCATACTACGCGGACAGGTAAAACAGGTCCTGGATCCGAAGACCTATCGGTTTGAATTGGGTAAAGCAAAGCTGCTGCGTCAGGGGAGAGATCTGACCCTGATTAGTACCGGCTTAATGACCCAACGGGCCTTGCAGGCAGCCGATATGCTAAAACAAGATGGTATCGAAGCCATCGTCTTGCATGTTCCTACCTTGAAACCTTTAGATCAGGATGCAATTATCCAGGTAGCTGAAGCGACGAGGACCGTTCTTACCCTGGAAAACCATTCTGTTCTGGGAGGATTGGGTTCTGCCGTTGCAGATACCCTCTGTATGGCCGGGTTGTCTGTAACCATGGCTAAAATCGGGATTCCCGATCAGTTCGTGGAATGCGGCTCTATTCCCTATCTGACCGATAAGTACGGTCTTTCCATCCGGCACATAGTACAGACCGCAAAGGAGATTCTTTCTTGGCGGAAGTAAATTCATCTTTATTATCCGGAGACGGTGAGATCACAAAGAACATAAGGTTATCTTAATCTTTGCCGAAGGAAAGGCGCCATGAAAATCATCAAACTGGAAACTTTTCTCGCCAATGCGGGGTTACGTAACTACCTGTTTATACGATTGCACACCGACAAGGGCTTAACAGGAATCGGCGAAGCATCCCTGGAATGGCAAGAGCAAACGGTTCAAACCCTCATTCATGAATTTTTAGAAGAACGGTATGTGCTGGGAGCTAACCCCTTCGACATTGAAGACCTGATTACCCGTATGGTTCGTGATCAATATCAGGGGGGCTCTACGATCATGACCGCCATTAGCGGGATTGAGATTGCCCTGTGGGATCTTGTCGGAAAGGCCTGTGGTCAGCCGGTCTATAATCTCCTTGGAGGGCGTTGCCATGAGCGTCTTCCCGCTTATGCCAACGGTTGGTACGGAGGGGCTTATACACCTCAACAGTATGCAGATCGGGCGAAGGAAGTCATAAGTCGAGGATATACGGCCCTAAAGTTCGATCCTTTCGGAGTAGCCTGGAAAGAGTTACCTCGCTTAGACCGTAAACAGATTATGAAAATTGTAGAAGCGGTCCGACACGCCGTTGGAGAAAACGTCGATCTGCTGATTGAAGGTCACGGACGATTCTCCGTGGAAACCGCTGTGGAAATAGCCAGAGATCTGGAGCCTTATCATCCCACCTGGTTTGAAGAGCCGGTTACCCCGGACAGCATCGACCTGCTTTATGAAGTCAAATCCCGTGTGAAAATTCCCCTTGCAGCGGGTGAGCGTCTCTATACCGTCTCCGATTTTTACCGCTTACTATCGAAAAGGGCCGCTGATGTGGTACAAATGGATGTGGCACATTGCGGTGGAATCCTGACCAGTAAAAAGATTGCAGCCATGGCGGCTGTTCAAGATATACGCATATCTCCCCATTGCTCGATCGGGCCGGTAGCATTGGCCGCAACTCTACATGTTGATATAGGTACGCCAAATTTTATGATTCAAGAAGCCTATGGTGAGTTTGATGTACCGTGGCGGGATGCTTTGGTCCGGGGATGGAATCCTCTCCGACAGGGTTATTTTTACCTTCCGGAAAGTCCTGGGCTTGGAGTAGATATAGACGAAAACATTATTGCCGCTCATCCTTACGTAAAGAACGCTTTTCCCAGTTTATGGGATCGGAGCTGGTTTGAGAAATTTACCCAAAATCAAAGGGACCAGAAGGATTAAAACACCAGAATCATCCCCCCTGCCATCATAAGGGCTATCACCCATAGAAGATCCAAGTTGAACCAGGCTTGGCGCAGAAGAGCCAGTCCCAATTTTTCATAAACCAACAGGGCCACTGCGCCTGTGACCAGGAGAAGGCTAAGGGTATGAAGACCTATTGCTGCAAGCAACAACCCTGGAGAACCCGTCACCTGACCCGGCAATGGCGCATCTACTCTAGGATGGTGAACGTGCCCGGAGGCCGGCCAGTTCAAAAGGATGGGCACGAGCATCAGACCGGCACCATGGGCAGAGGACATGAGGAAGGACCAGGTTACCAGGTCTTTAAAATCTACCCGCATACCTACCCAGCGTGGGTGGCGGGAACGGAAAAGCCGGTAAAGACCGAAAGCAAAGAGCAGGAAAGCACTTACCCGACGTAAGATAGGCTCCGGTAGGATGATTTGAGCCACTCCTACCAGAAGCACAATCCCGCCAATCGAAATTGCATGCCCCAATGCGATGGGGAATAAAGCTTTGATAACTACCTGCCGACTCTTCTCCTGCAATCCCAGTGCTACCGCGAACAACCACCCCATGCCCGGATTCACTCCATGGTAAGCCCCCAACAAGGCAAGAGCAATCCATGGCCAAAGTTCACTCATGGAAAGCAGAATGAATCGGAAGAACTATCCCCACCCTGCAACCGAACTTGATGAGGTCGAACCTCTCCAAAATCCACAAAAAAGTTAGGATCCAGTGAAATTCCCCCCTCGGGTTTGGCATCCACTTTCACCATCCAGCCGCGCAGATTAGGATAGAATTGATCATCCCAGCTACTATAAAGGGAATTGGTAAAATAGATACGACGACCATCCCGGCTTACTTCCACCATTTGGGGGCCCCCCTCTAAAGGTCCAGATTTGGGATGGGGAGCTCGACGGACCAAACCACCTGCCTGTACAGAACCGGTAAGTTTGGGATTAAAAGGATCGGAAACATCGTACTGTCGGAGTTCACCGGTACCCCAGCATGAAACATAAAGGAAACGATCATCTAAAGAAAGATTGATATCTGTTATCAGGGGAGGTACGGCTTTTAGATCCTTGAGAATAGGAGGCAGGGCCTCGGGATCTGCGGACTCGGCAGGGATTTGGATGACTTTCTTTATAGCCCACTGATCCTTCTCTCTATACCATAACCATACAGAGCTGGAAAGATCCCTTACATCCACTACAACTCCTACAAAGCCATAGGTTTTGGTCGGATCATGGGCGGGACGCAGTTCGAGTACCATTTGATAATCATCACCTAAATCCAGAGCCTGAATATGCTTGCGACGACGGATGTCCCAGAAGTGGATACGGTGACCAAAACGACGATTGACCACATCTTCCAAATGAAGACCGTTCTCAAAAAGTGACGGAGGACCCCACTCACTGGTAATACCGACATCATATCCCAGATGCCACCAGAAATCATAACCCAGAAACTGAGGACCCCTATCCACCTCCCACCTTCCTAAGATCTGGAAGTCGTAGTGATCAAGTAAAAAGACTCCTCCGGGACCATCTCCATTGCTTGTCGAACCTAAAGCACTGATATAAATTCCCTCAGGTCCACAGTGAACCGTATGAAGTCGGGTGTAGCCGGCTCGGGTCATGACTTCTTTCGGCTCAATGATTTTCACAATATGAGGCTCCATAGGATCGGGTTTTGTATCTATGATGTAAATCCGAGATGAGCGGAGACCCGGTACGAGCAGGTAACGTCGTTCCAGGTAAGGGTGGGGAGCATAGGGGCATAGAGCTGAACTGCAGGCATTCCAACCGAAATGATGGAGCTCATCCCCTATATAGGGCATCTCCACAGAGTGGATAATTTTTCCGTAAGTAGGTGAGTTGGGATTTAAATCCACCACACGGAGTGCATCCGGCTTGCCTTTTTGAATGGTTGCTACATAAGCCAGTCCTTCCGCTGGAGCCTGCATGGCAAGTCTTGGAGAAGGATAAAAGGTTGAATCCGGTTTCCAAAGTAACATGATTTTACCTCCTAGAGATAAGTTTTAAGCTAATTTCAGCATCATCCTATGGGCTGACCTACCCAGGTCAGCCCACTCCATAGATACCGTTAATTTTTTTCAGATCACCTCCAAAGTTCTTACTATAGTTATAGCTAAGATTTTGGCCTTGTCAATAAGAAAGAAGTTTGGTATTTTAGATAAAACCTTGTAAGTTATAAAAGATGTTAGGATAAGACAGGAATCAAGGAAATTAGTGGGGAAAGCATTCTTAACCCCAACCTCTAAATGGGAATATTTGTAATTCTATTTCCAATTCTGGTCAGCATGAATTTTCCATCATCTGAAGCCTCAGCAGAGAGAAAACCGGATCGAGTTGGCCTTCTCCCACTGGGAGAGATATCCTCCGAGCTTCTGACCTGGTTGGGAGCCGAATTAGAGAAGCGGCTTTATGTCCAGGTTGAGGTACTTCCGGCTTCCTCACTTCCGGAGTCTGCCTATAATCCCCAACGTAAACAATATTATTCATCGATTATTCTCGATAAAATTCGAAATTTACATCCCTGGAATTACGATAAAGTTCTTATCATCGTGGATGTAGATCTGTTTGTTCCTTCCCTTAATTTTGTCTTTGGGGAAGCGGAAAGTCCTGGTAAAATGGCTATTATTTCTCTAACCCGATTAAGGCAAGAGTTTTACGGCTTGCCCGGCAATGAGTTATTATTTCGGGAGCGAGTTTTAAAAGAGGCTCTTCACGAGTTGGGGCATACCTATGGGATGCAGCATTCTAAAAATCCAGATTGTGTCATGTACTTTTCTAATAGTCTGGCAGATACCGACAGAAAACGAGCCGACTTCTCTCAATGTCAGGATGTTTTAAAGGGACTGGAAAAGATCATTCGCAGGTAATACCGACCTTCCCTTTGCCTTGGGTTTTGTTTTTATTATTTTCTTATGCCTGAATTACTTCAGATTCTGGCCAGTTACGTTCCTCAAGTGATGGTGAATCATCTGATTTCCCATTCGGGGCCTCTCGTTAAGCCTTCGGCCGAGCGTTTTCCTGCCGTGGTACTTTTTGCCGATATTTCCGGCTTTACAGCTCTGACCGAACGTCTCGCCCAATAGGGTCCGGTCGGTATAGAAAAACTCTCTGAGGAAGCCTGATTCGACATGAGTATGGCATGATCGGAGACGTAGTCAATCTGGCAGCCCGATTGATGCAGGTGGTAACGGAGGATCTTTCCATAGGTCAAAGTATTCTTTGTGATGCAGCGACCTATCAGGCAGCTCGAATGCGTTTGACCTTTAAAACTTTACCCACTATAACAGTCAAAGGCAAAGCCGAACCCATCGCTGTTTACTCTCCCCAGGGTCAGACAAAGATAACCCTCAAATCCCAGACAAAAATGGTCGGGAGGATAGCCGAACGTAAGTTTTTACTGGAACGACTCAGGGCTTTGCGGGAAGGTCATGGAAGTATTGTAATCATAGAAGGTGAGGCCGGTATGGGTAAATCCCGGTTGGTACAAGATCTCCTTCAGCACGCCCAGGAACTAGGAATTGCAAGTTTGATAGGGGTCGGAGATGCCGTTGAGAAATCTATTCCTTATCACGCATGGTATCCCATTTTTAATCAGCTTTTCAACCTGGATCATTTGACCGACGACCCGGAGACCCGACGTAAGCAGGTCCTGACCCAGTTGCAAGCCGACCCTGAGTTGTTAAATTGGGCACCCTTACTCAATTCGATTTTATCACTGAATTTACCGGAAAATGAAGTCACAGGCCAGATGTCTGCCCAGGTACGGGCTGAAAACACTCGCAATCTGCTCTTAAGGGTGTTAGAAAAAGCCGCCAACCGGGCGCCTATGATGGTGATTCTGGAAGATGCCCACTGGTTGGATTCGGCCTCGTGGGCTTTGACCCTATCCATCGGTCGTCGTATCCGTAATCTACTGTTGATTATCAGTACACGTCCCATGGTGGACTCCCCTTCGGTTGAATATCATCAGTTTCTTACGGCACAACCGGGTCGATGGGGTTCTGAGGTCCATCGGTTGCAGTTGGGACCTCTTTTACCGGAGGAAATGGTAGAGATGATAACCCAACGGTTGGGAGTCACTTCCCTTCCGGAATCGGTAGCTAAATTGATTCAAGAGAAGGCGGAGGGTCACCCACTCTTCAGCGAGGAGTTGGCCTATGCCTTACGGAATGCAGGTCTGATTCTCGTCTCCAATGGAGAATGTTATGTTTCACCTGCAGCAGGGGATTTCAGTACCCTGAACTTTTCAGATACTCTCCAGGGTTTGGTGATCAGTCGGATCGACCGGCTAACGGCGCAACAACAATTAACCCTGAAGGTAGCCAGTGTTATTGGGCGCGTGTTTTCATCCCGCCTCCTCCGGGATATTTATCCTATCGAATCAGACAAAGCCCACCTGGCTCATTACCTGGATGCCCTGGAAAAGTTGAATATTATCCTTCTCGAAACCCTGGGATCAGATCTGACATATATGTTCAAACACATCATCACCCAGGAAGTGGCCTACAATTTGATGTTGTTTTCCCAACGACGCGGACTGCATCGAGCTATTGCAAAATGGTACGAATGTGTATATGCCCATGATTTGACCCCCTTTTATCCCCTTTTAGCCTATCACTGGAGTAAAGCCGAGGAAGAACTGAAGGCGATCCCTTACCTGGAAAAAGCCGGGGAGCAGGCCTTTCGGATCGGTGCTTACCGGGAAGCCCTGACCTTTTTCAGCGAAGCCTTAAAACGGGATATTCGAGAGGACAGAAGCAGGGATAAGATGACCGTTGCCTTATCAACCCAGCGACCTATTGCCAAATCTCAATTACGATGGGCACGGTGGGAACGACAGATGGGAAAAATTTGTCTGGAGTTAGGACAATTACCGGAGAGTCGAGATCATCTCGAACGAGCTTTAGCCTTATTGGGCTGGTCGGTGCTTGCTACACGCCGGAAATTACTGTTAAGCTTGGTAGGACAGGTGTTACGACTGTTCTGGTCCATAGCCAGGGTTTATCTTCGCCGGGCACAGGAAGCGGTTCAGAACTTGAATGAGCTTCCTACGCTGGCTTATGTGTTGATTATAACCAGTGTCTATCGCCTGGGCATTGGTCGCTGGTCTGAGGCTCAAGAGGCTCTTAACCAGGCCATTGAAATATGCGATCGCCTGGGAAACCCACAACAGTGGGCAGAAAGCTTGATTCTCCTAGAGCAGATAGCCTATTACCAGGGCGTCTTTGCCCGGGGTGAGAAACTATCTATGGATCTTTATACCAGGGCCTGTCGAAGCAGTAACTTTCTACATCAGGCCTGGGCTTTATCCGGACAGGGTGAAAATAAACTACGGCTGGGCCAGACAGAAGAAGCCATAACCCAACTGAAAGCGGCTCTGGATCTGTATGCCGATAATATAGATCGTACTTCGATTATCACCACCTATGGGCTCCTGGCCCTCGGATATCTCCGTCAAAGGGAATGGCAACTCGCCCGGCAGGCCGCCGATATGACAGTAAAGGTCATCGCAGATTCCTTGTCTACCTCCCATTACTTACTGGAAGGATATGCAGGGGCTGCCGAAGTATACCTGGCCCTATGGGAGGCAGATAGGTCCAGACGTAAAGCCCAAGACCTAAAGTCTAAAATTCCAGAATCGGCGAAGCAGACTTGTAAGGCCCTGCATAAGTAAGTATGCAAGGATCTTTCCGATTGGTCAACCCCGAGCCTGGCTTTATCAAGGTTTATATAACTGGCTGGCAGATAAGCCTTCTCGAGCTTACAAAGCCTGGCAAAAGAGCCTTTCTTTGGCTGAACAACTCCATATGCCCTACGAGCAAGGACGCGCTCAATATGAAATGGGTCGATATTCACCAGCAGGAGCACCGACGCGACGCACCTACCTCCTGCAGGCCTATGAAATTTTTGATCGGTTAGGAGCAATTGATGATCGGGATCGTGCCCAGGCTGCATTGGAAGCCTTATGACTATTCCGGCCGGTTAGATAAGTTGACCTTTTTTCACCCGGGGGGGATATTTAAAACTAAAGAGGAATTGCCTAAAAGCCAGAGGTCCAGATGGATAACCCATTAAACTTCTGGCCTATTCGGGTAAGGAAAGTGTAAAGTAGGGTCGAAGTTATCCTGATACCGGATCGCTACACCGTTACCTTCCCTGTTCTTTACCTTATCCAGAGTTAAGAATTTAAGAAAGAGTCTATGAAACAGCGTAATTCAATTATTCTCCTGGTTGGAACCCAAAAAGGGGGTTTTCTACTTACCAGCGACTGGGATCGCAAAAAGTGGGAAGTCCTGGGTCCTTTTCTGGAAGGATCCACGGTGGTTCATATGGTCTTAGATCCACGAGATAACCGGACGATTTTTGCCGCAACCTCTCATTTGGTGTGGGGCAGCCATATTCAAAGAAGTCGAGACTTTGGTAAGACCTGGGAAGTTCCCAAGGAAAGTCCCAAATTTCCGCCGGGTCTTGGGATGACGGTAAATTCGATTTGGGAGATTAAACCCGGGCGTGAGGGAGAGCCGGGAACTTTTTATGCAGGCGTTGAGCCGGCGGCCCTCTTCAAGAGCCAGGACGAAGGAAATACCTGGACCCCTCTAGAGGCTCTCCTCAACCATCCCACCCGACACCTCTGGCAACCGGCCAAAGGCGGCTTGAGTCTTCATAGTATCCTTCTAGATCCTACCCATCCTCAACGGATGTTTGTAGGAATTTCGGCCGGTGGAGTTTTTCGTACCGATGATGGAGGCCGTTCCTGGCGGGCTGTAAATCGGGGGGTTCGTGCGGATTATCTTCCGAATCCTTTCCCAGAAGCCGGACAGTGTGTCCATAAGCTGGCTTTCCATCCAAAACGCCCCGAAGTCCTTTACCAACAAAACCATTGTGGAGTTTACCGAAGCCGTAACGCAGGCGCTTCCTGGGAAGACATCAGTGAAGGACTCCCTTCCCGTTATGGTCTCCCCATAGCCGTCCATGCCCACGATCCTGAGACGATCTATGTAGTTCCGGAGGAAAGCGATCAAAATCGGGTAACCGTAGGTGGACGATTCCGGGTTTATCGGAGTCGAAACGGTGGACAAACCTGGGAGGCAGGTTATAAGGGTTTACCTCAAGAAAATGCTTATCTCCACGTACTTCGAGAGGCTTTGGTTACCGATGCCTGTGACCCCTGTGGGGTCTATGTGGGGACCAAAGGGGGACACCTGTTCTACAGTCGAGATGAGGGGGTTACCTGGGAGGTTTTGGCAGAGTGGTTACCGCCCATCTATTCCTTGAGTACAGGGTTCCCGGATAACTGAGGTTTTCCGGTTAGCCTTTTGGAGGGAAAGAAATTCGACGGGAAACCAAAGGTTACCTGTCCAGATCAGGCCCAGCCAACGCGCTAAAGCACGTTGGCTGCAGCAGAAGGTTAAGCTGAGGCAGAGGCAAACTTGGCCGTCGTGCTATCTTTCCTAAGTCTGCTTAAGAAACTCCGTGACCTCTTGGTTGAAGACATCGGGAGCCTCACGCATCAGGAAGTGACCGGCCTTCTTAACCGGTTTGAAGGTCAGATTTAAGTAGTACTGAGCAACAAGGTCGGCCCAATTAATCACCACACAGGTATCTCCTTCCCCCCAGAGCACCAGAGTCGGGATGTGGGTGGGAGTATAATCTATGGGTTCCCAACCTTTAGATAACGGGCCGAGGTTTGCCCGATACCAGCTAAATCCCCCCTCTATGTTTCCGGGTTTTGTGAAGTTGTCGGTTATGATCTCCAATTCTTCCGGTGTCCAGAGGTTCTTATTATAGGACCACCATTGGAAAAACCATCTAAAGTAGATCTTGGTCGCTTCTCTACTGGATTCAACCAATTCTACGGCCAGGGGAGTTCCATGGAACTGGGAATACCAGGAATGGGCAAAGAAAGCCGGGGAAAGATATCTCGCTTCGGCTCCCGGAAGGAAGGGATTGACCAGGACAAGTTTTTTCACCATCTCTGGGTATCTTCTAACGAATTTATGCATGGTCAGGGATGTCCAGTCATGCCCACACCAATAAGCTTTCTCTATCCCCAGGGTCTTTGCCAGCCTCATCTGATCATCCACGGTGGTATCCAGGTCATAATGCTGAAGGGGGTCTAGCTTAATACGCCTTGTGGTAGGATCATAGCCAGGTTTATCGGAGTCCCCATATCCTCGATTGTCCGGAGCTATAACGTCAAAGTGCTTCGCAAGCTCTTTAATGTTCATCCAGTAATCATACCAGAAACCCGGCCACCCATGCAGGAGGAATAAAGGCTCTCCACTTCCTTCTCGTACATAATGAAACTTTACTTCATAACCCCGGGGATCTTGCGTGGTAACTTCGTAGTGCTTGAAATCCTCTGGTCGGAGAAGTTTCCTCCCGTATAGGGTATCTACCCTTTTAGATTGGATTTCTTCCCACTTCCCTCCATACAATTCTTGATAGGCCATAAATTCATCCTCCCTTCTTTTTAAAGGTTATGAAAAATGAGTTACTCCCTCAAAAACTTCCCGTTTTTTTCCCACCGGAGTATCCTGCAAAGGATATCCCCGGATCGGCTAACAGCTAAGATGAATGGTCGGAGTACCGGTACTGGCAGAATGTGTGTAAGTTCTCAGGAAGAAGATATATTCCGCAGGGGATTCCACAGGAAGTTATGCCCGCCGACTCTCCTCAAACTTAATAAATCTGTCTTACGGGAATCGGTCAAGATTACTTTATACCCTTCTCTCCAAATGTCAATGAAAAACAGGAAGCCTGATCCTTTCGTCTGGGTCTGTTACTGTAACAATTTAGTAGGGGTCACTTTTTCTGTCTGACACCCCCCTGGCCCCCCTCTAATCCCCCCGTATACGGGGGGAGGGGGGGGGCCAGGGGGTGTTTCTTTTTCCACCTACTAAATGGATAATGGATACGGATACTTTGGGTCTTTTTTATTTGACATTCGTATTTTATTCGCCTATCTTCTTAAGAAAGGGTTTCAGGCTATTTTCCAATCTTTATCAAAAAACCTGGAGGGTAAAGCGATGGAACTTCAAGAAAAAATTAAAATTTTAACCGAGATGGCTCTGGATGATCGAGATACCCGGCGAATTTCTAGGGGTAGAGATCCTCTTTTAAATCCCTTGAACCTTCGTCCTTTGGCTTATCGGGGATCTCAAGGTATGCCGCTCATGCGTGTTCTAATGACCAATGCCTGTCGGTTCAACTGTACCTACTGTCCCATGCGTAAGGACCGTCATCTTCCTCGTATTGCTTTAGAACCCGAAACGATAGCCTCTACTTACCTGGAGGCTGTACGAAAAAGATGGGCGGACGGCCTGTTTGTAACCACCGGAATTCCAGGACGCCCTGTTCAGGCTATGGACCAACTCATCAAGCTGTTAGAAATCCTTCGGTTCCGGTATCGGTACAACGGATACCTTCACGTTAAGATGATGCCGGGGGCAGAGCCGGCCCAGATTGAGCGGGCTGTTCAACTGGCTCATCGTGTCTCGTTAAATCTGGAAGCACCTTGCCAGAGTATCCTGAATGAACTGGCCCCGGAAAAAAATTTATCCCGATCCCTGGCAGATCTTCAACTTGCCCATGAAACGAAACAACGTCTCCAGGCGGAGTCGAGTTTTTCCAAAAAATTCCCCTTTTACCCTGTCTTACCGGCCGGAATTACCACGCAGTTCGTAGTAGGAGCCGGTCAGGATACAGATCGGCAAATCTTAGGGCTGGTGGATGATTTATCCCGGAGAAAGAAGATTCTTCATCATAGCCATTTTAGTGCTTTCCGTCCCATTCGGGATACACCCTTAGAAAATAGAAGAGAAACGCCTGTGTTACGCGAACAACGACTTTATCAGGCAGAGTATCTGATGCGGGAGTATGGATATCAACTCGAAGAGATTGTCTTTGACAAGCAAGGAAATCTTCCCCTGCAGATGGATCCCAAGGTAGCCTGGGCGATTCATCATCCAGAACAATTCCCTGTAGAAATCCAGACCGCCCATCGGGAGCAATTGCTTCGCGTTCCCGGGATCGGTCCGATATCTGTGGAACGGATTCTTCGATATCGAAGATGGGGACTGTTGAGGGATCGAAAGGATTTAGATCGATTGGGCGTGGTTACAAGCCGAGCTCAAAAATTTATAACCCTTCGAGGAAAACGTATCACAGAGGAGCGAGACACTATCCAGCAGACATTGTGGGATTTTAATACCCTGGAATCCCAACCCTCCAGAACTTATGAATTCAGTCCGGGAACATTTCGATAAGGACAAAAAAACGCAGATTTTTAGAATAAACAGACTTAGGAATCAATCAGGATCTGTTCATTACTAAAAATCTGCGTTTTTATCTTTCTGCCCGGATTTACCGGTTAAATAACCTCAATTAGGCAGGTGTTCTCGGTCCGGGTCTGAGTAAGCGATAGATAACCAGGAGAATGATAGATCCTAATACGGCGATAACTATACTACGGATATTGAAACCGGTTATACTTCCCCAGCCTATACTACTTGCAATGAATCCACCAACCAGGGCACCTACAATACCTAGAATGATGGTAAGGATAATACCACCTGGATCACTCCCTGGCATGAGAAACTTGGCAATAACTCCAACAATAAGACCGAAAATAATCCAAGAGATGATACCCATATAAACCCCCCTCTATGATTTCCTATCTAGGAGAATCTAAGGGAAATACTCTATAGGAATATCCCTCTCGTTCTATCTAGATGGAATGAAATTTTAATCTATATTGGTAGTTTTATTATACTTCCTTTAAACAGATTTGTCAAATAAAAACCTGATCCCTCCTGAATACCGGCCTACATTTTTCTTGCAGAGAAATCGATGTCAGTCTAGTATTGGGTTATTGGGAGTAGAACTTCCTGAAAGGTTACTTCCAGGGTGAAGGGGATGACCTTACCCATTGCTCCGGTTGAAGAGTTTAGGTAGGAGCTTCGAAACATTACCCGGGATGAAATTCTATACCTGATATAGGTAATCGATCAATGGATAAAATCAGTTTAGGATAGAAAGGTAAAAAAATACGATGGTTACCACCTGTAAAGTTAATTTTGGATCCTTTTCTGCCCTTACCTCACCCTTTTAGGGGTAGATTTTTTCTAATCTGATCCCCTTCCCGACGCAGGAAGGGGGAACTCGGAGATGGCCTGAATCTCAACTCTCCCCTTTCGTGGGAGGGAAGGGGAGTTGGAGGCATACGCACCAGGATAAGCTGAAAAGCCCCATCAGGGGTGGACGGTTGGTGGTAGCCCCGACTTGCGTTGGGGGATTCAGAATTTTTTCAAGCTCCCGGGTCGTGTCCTGTTAAACAGGTCGCTCCGCTGGGGTTAACCTTCTTATCCTGGCGTGTATGGGGGTCGGAGGGGTTAGGGCTTAACCCAGGTTAGCTTGTATGACAACTTAATCTTAAGTTATCCTATAAGGTCCAAAAAACTACTGCAGAAAGCCCCCTTCACCTTTCTTCTCCCTCTCCCGAAGCTTCAGGAGAGGGGAAAACGGTTAGTTAAATTTAACCTTACAAGGTCGACTCCTGGGGACTTTAAAAAAATAGTTGAAAATAACCGAATATTGTTTTATAACGAAAAATCAAACAACGGAGTCTTAAAAGTCCTTATCAGTAGTTCCAGGATAGACCCGGTGAAAGAGTGAAGACCTCAGTAGGGTCAAACCCTTGGATGGTATAACAATCAGGAGGCGATTTTTGGAGAATCGTACGTTAAATTATACGGATTTGAAAGAAAAGATTGTTACTCAACTCCAGGCGCTTCAAGAGTTTATAACAGAACGGGGATACAGAGAAAGAGAAGCAGAAGTTACGGAGTTGGTTACAAAACTGAAAGAAGACAAAATTAATCTTGTGGTCTTGGGGTATTTTAATCGAGGAAAATCTACCTTTATCAACAGTCTTTTAGGAGAGGACCTTTTACCTACTTCCATTATTCCCCTCACGTCTGTTATTACGTTAATAAAATACGGGGAAACTTTTAAAATCGATGTTTACTTCAAAAACAAGACAAGTCGGGAAATAGACGCTAAAGAAATTGCAGATTATGCCACCGAAGAAGGAAATCCTCATAACCAAAAGAATGTCGAGCGCATTGAAATCTCCTTTCCGGCCCCTTATTTAAGAAATGGAATCATGGTTGTAGACACCCCAGGTTTTAGTTCTGTGTATTTAAGCAATACGCTGATTACGCAAAATTATCTTCCAGAGGCCGATGTAGCGATGTTTCTGATCACGGCGGATCCGCCGATCAGCCAGGTAGAAATTGAGTTTTTGAAGGAAATCAAAAATTTCACCAATAAAATCTTCATTCTCCAAAATAAGATTGATCAGGTAAATGAAGCAGAAAAGCAAAAATCCCTTGAATTCTCGAAGCACATCATCGAAACGGCGTTGGGTCTTCAAAACCTGAAAATCTATCCCATTTCGGCCAAATTAGCTCTGGAGGGGGAGCTCGAAAAAAATCCCCAAAAAGTCGCAGCCAGTCTCCTTCCTGACTTTGAAAGAGCCCTTGAGGAGTTTCTCCTTCAGGAAAAGGGGAGGTTTGTTTTGCTAACGGCTATTGAGCAGGGTTTGAAGCTTTTGGCAGAGGTCAAAGTAGCTCTGGAGATGGAGAGGGGGGCTTATCTAACTTCCCATCGAAACTTAGAAAATAATGCAAAAACCTTTAACGAACGTCTGGCCGTTTTACAACAGCAACAAAAAGATTTAAGAGATCAGATCCAGGGAACCGCACAGAGACTCTTAAAAAGTTTGAAGCCGAAACCTGTAAAGCCGGAGCAAGTCGCTTTTGTTAAAGAAGCTTTCCAGATCTGCTATGAAGCCCATCAGGATGACGAGAGAAAAGCCCTGGTACAGACGCTGGAAACCTGTTTTAAACAATCCGTCCAGAATGCCTTGAAAACTTCGGTGTTACCGGAGTACTTAGAGATTCAGAAGGAATTCGATGAAGCGGTTACCCGATTTATAGACCGAATCTATGGGTTAGCCGAGCAGATCCGACAACTTTCTGCCGAACTCTTCGATATCCAGATAGAAAAGCCACAGCTTGTAGAATTCCGAAGATCTGAAAGCGAAATGTTCCCTACCGAACCTCCTGAAGAGGTAGACCTTTACTTCCCTTCAAGGGAAAGGGAGGATCAACCCCTCTTTAAAATTTCCCCTTTCTCCCTGTTGTTACCTAAAAAGTACTTCCAGGGGCTTATGTGGCAGGAAATGCTTAAAAAAGTGGAAAGCGAACTGAAGCGACAGGGGGAACAACTCTGCCAGGGATTTGCAGAACGGATCCAACAGCGTGCCGGTAAACTGCCGGAGATTATGGATCAACAGATTAATGTGGTCGTGGAGAACATTCAAAATGCCTTGAAACGGGCCCTGGAAGTCAGGGTGAAGAGCAAGAAAAAAGCCGAGCGGACGGTTAAAGTTTTAGACGAAAAGCTGTTTCAGCTCCAATTGATCAGGAGAAAGCTGTTGGATTTACAGAAAGCCATCTTACCTCAGGAGGGAGAGAGCCACCTAGCTCCCGGCATCAAGAATTGAGATATAAGGATGGAAGCCCCCATGCCTTTATCCTGGATCTTCAGTTTTGGTGTCTGAATGTTGAGGTGGCTAAAGGGTTATGAAAGAGCTCAAAATCCCGGACACCTTCAATGTAGCAACCGCCTTTATCGATGAAAATCTCATACAAGGGCGGGGACAGAAAGTTGCTTTGTATTATGAAGATAAAACCTATACCTATCAAGATGTCTTTGATATGGTTAATAAAACCGGAAATGCCCTCAAAGAGTTAGGGGTTGAGATGGAACAGCGGGTTTTGATGATCATGTTAGATTCTCCCGAGTTTGTGGCGACTTTTTGGGGAGCGATTAAGATCGGAGCGGTCCCGGTTCCAGTCAATACCTTGATGAAGGCGGCAGATTATGAGTATTTCCTTAATAACAGTCGGGCTAAAGTCCTGGTTGTTCATGAGGCTTTATTACCCGAGGTTGAAAAGATCCAGAAACGGCTTAAATATCTTCGCCATGTCGTGGTGGTAGGAAAAGCTAAGGAGGATCAAATATCCTTCTATGAACTGCTTGACCGGGCTTCACCGAATTTGGAGGCTGCAGAGACCCATAAAGACGATGTGGCTTTCTGGCTTTATAGTTCGGGAAGTACCGGTCTCCCCAAAGGAGCCGTACATTTACATCACGACATGATGTATTGTGCTGAATATTATGCCAGGGGCATCCTCGGGATTAACGAGCAGGATATTACCTTTTCAGCGGCTAAGTTGTTCTTTGCTTATGGATTGGGGAATAACATGTATTTCCCTTTCAGAGTGGGGGCTTCCGCAGTTTTATATCCAGGTCGCCCGACCCCGGACAAGATGTTTGAGATTTTAAAAAAGTATCGACCGACCCTTTTTTACGCAGTACCCACCTTATATGGGGCTATGCTTCAGACCGCAGAGAAGGATGCACAGTATGAAGTTCCCACTTCGGTCCGACTTTGTATTTCAGCCGGAGAAGCTCTTCCTGCAGAAATTTATCGAAGATGGAGGGATCGGTTTGGGGTAGAAATTTTAGACGGAATTGGATCCACAGAGGTTCTCCATATCTTTTTATCGAATCAACCGGGTAAGGTCAAACCCGGAAGTAGCGGAATGGTGGTTCCGGGTTATGAAGCAAAGATTGTGGGTGAAAAGGATCAAGAAGTACCTGTTGGGGAGATAGGAAATTTACTCATCAAGGGGGATAGTACGGCAGCCTACTACTGGAATAACCAGGAAAAAACCCGGCAAACGATCTTAGGGGAGTGGATTCGGACCGGAGATAAATATTACCGGGACTCAGAAGGATATTATTGGTACTGCGGACGATCCGATGACATGCTAAAGGTGGGTGGAATTTGGGTATCTCCGGTGGAAGTAGAAAGCACTCTGATCGAACATCCGGCGGTACTGGAAAGTGCCGTTGTGGGTGCTCTAGACGAAGAAAACCTTATCAAGCCGAAAGCTTTTGTGGTCCTCCGGGAAGGATACCATCCCTCCCCTGAACTGGTGGAGGAACTCCAGACCTTTGTGAAAAGCAAAATAGCTCCTTACAAATACCCCCGTTGGATTGAATTTGTAAAAGAGTTGCCGAAAACGGCTACGGGAAAAATTCAGCGATTCAAACTGAGGACTCTGCCATAACGTCAAGGAATATCGATACTAAAGTAAAAAGTACTTGACGGAGATAAATAATGTTGTTAATGTTTTTCCTGTTAGCAGCAGAGGTGAAAATCAGGAAAATCCCTTTTATCTTTAAGGTTTAAGGAGGATTGCAGATGACTAAAGCCGATCTTGTGGAGAGAATTGCCGAGCGAGCCAAACTCTCAAAAAAGGACAGCGAAATCGTGGTAAATACGGTCTTTCAAAGTATTATTGAGGCTTTAACCAAGGGAGATAAAGTAGAGCTCAGAGGGTTTGGTAGCTTTCGAGCACGGGATCGCCAATCCCGGGTGGGACGGAACCCTAAAACCGGGGAAAGTGTTGAAGTACCTTCTAAAAAGGTCCCTTTTTTCAAACCCGGTAAAGATTTGAAAAAGTTAGTGAATGGAGGTTAAAAACTATAAGGTATCATTATCTCTTTTAAAGCGTTGGGAGTAGGCGCTTCAGGTAGTCGTCAGTATGGATTTCACAAAAACAAGGGAATTTATACATGAAACCTTGGGGGTTAAACATGCAGAGAATTTAAGAAAAATTATTTCAGATACCGTAGAAAAGGAATGGCAGATTCCAGGTAAACGGTTTTCTCCTCTGTTACGGGAACATCTTCTTTATTTCATCGCTAAACAGCGTAATAATCTCTTCAGCCATCTTTTTCCTGAAATCCTTGAGATCAAGTTTCAAGAGGAGTATGGATATGGCGATTGTCCGGCTGTTTTACCCAAATTAATTGAGGATCTGACCTCCAAGATCCGTCTTTATTTCACCGAACGGGGAAAAGAAACCCTCACCGCTCCTCCGGGTACCCGAAACGCCCTTAAGGCGAAACTTTACCCTTTTCAAGAGGCTTTCCAACTTTACCTGGAACAAATAGCCATTGATGATCAATTTCGGGAATCGATCCGAGAACAGACGGGACTCCCTGCAAAGTTCCTCAAAAAAATGTTTGACGATTTTGAGAAAAAATTCAAACCGTCTGCGAATCAATCTAAACAAGAACTTCTTAAACTCTTTTTACGTTTTATAGCGACTAAAATTGAAAACTGAAGAGAAGTTATCGGAATAGATCCCTTTCTGCAGGTCGAATAAGGTCGGTCCCTTTACCGTTTTCGAGGACGTAGGGGTATCCTTTGATGAGAGCTGCCGGAACTCCAGTTGTTTTTCCCAAAACCAGCTCTGCCGCCGAGGCCAGCTCATCGGCAACGGCTATTTCTGTGGCTTTAAGTAGATGTCCATAAGGGTCCCGTTGTCCTTTGTAATTCTGAATAGGTTTCAGGCCACAAACCCCTAGAGCTACATCTACAAGGCCTTGTCGCCAGGGTCTGCCAAAGGTGTCCGAGATAATAACGGCAAGGGGTATTCCGGTTTTCTGAATCAAGTAGTCTCGAATTCTTTGAGCCGAAGCATCTGAATCCAGGGGGAGCAGGGACACAACCTCCTCTCCGGCTATATTAGACTCATCTACCCCTGCATTGGCACATACAAATCCTTGTTTGGTTTCTACAATGAGGATCCCCCGATCCATTTTGACAATCCGTTTCGTTTCACGGAGGATCACTTCGATATGACGGGGATCCTTTCCGGTCTGCACGGCAATATATCGGGCAAACTCTGACGGAATGACATCCTTGAGCCAAACCAGTCGCCCCTCGGCTTTTGAGACGATTTTCTGCTTAACAACTAAAATATCCTTTTCCTCAAGGACAATCTTTTGGCGTAAGAGTGCCTGAAGGAGAATTTCTGCCAAATTATCTCCCGGCATAATCTCAGGAATACCGGTAATACCAATAATTCGGAGCTCGGACATAAACAGGGTTATTACCTTAGAAGCTCTTCCATAACACGTCGAGCTAATTCTATTTTCTCCTTTAGCCCTCTCATAATCGTATCGGTTACTATAACCCGTAATGGCTGCTCCGGTTGAGTCCTTAAAGATTCTACCTTTGTAACCAGATTTTGATCGATTTGGTCCAGGACAAAAATATCCAGGAAATCTTGATAGAGTTGAGCAACCTGATAAGCCGAGACTTCAAGACCCAGCCCTCGCATCAACCTATCTGCCGGACCTTTTAGGGGGGCCCCACCGACAAGGGGACTGATAGCTGCAATCCTGGCTTGGGTTTTCCGTAAAGCTTCCCGAACTCCCTTCACGGCCAAAATGGGTCCAATACTGATGATGGGATTGCTGGGACAGATGATGATACCCTTTGCTTCCAAAATTGCTTCTAATACCCCCGGAGCCGGGTCTGCATCCTCTATACCTTTAAATTGAACACCTTTCACAGGATCTTGCATTTTGCGTTGAACCAAATATTCTTGAAAATGCAGGATCCCCTGATCTGTCAAGATCAGGGTAGGAACCGGCTGATTCGTCATGGGAAGGATACGAACTTCGAGGTTAAAGGCTCGACGAATCGAATCGGTTACCTGAGAGAGACTCCATCCCTGCCTGAGTAAATGAGTTCGGTAAATGTGAGTCGCAAAGTCCCGATCTCCCAGCATAAACCAGGTAGCATGGCCATACTTCCCCAACATATCCAGGCAGTGAAAACTATCCCCCTGTATGCCCCAACCTTTAGATTCATCTACAATTCCGGCCAGGGTATAAATAACAATGTCGATATCCGGGGAGATATGTAAACCGTGGAGTTCGATGTCGTCTCCGGTATTGACAATGATAGTAATCTCTTGCGGAGCCACGACTTGAACCAAACCTTGCAGAAATCGAGCGGCTCCTACCCCACCAGCAAGTACTGTAATCATACAACAAGTATAGGGGTTCGGAGAATTTAAATCAAGGGAGTTATCTTGTTATCCTTTGACAGGGAGTTTTATTCCGATGATTCCTTATAGTTTTAGCTTCATGCCAAGGGTATTCCTCCTAAAAAGGTAAGATTTTTTCAAATTTTGGGAAGTCCTCACCGAAGTTTTTTAAAAAATCACCAAAAATCCGATACGGTTAAATATTAGACTTGACAGTTCTTAAAGTGATTCGTATGTAAGTACAAAGGCGTTGAAAGAGAGGTTCTTCAAGGAGGCAACTATGGTCTCAAAGAAGGAATTATGGGGTAGAATCCTATTTTTGTTAGGCGTGCTGGCCTTAAGTTTCACGCTGGCTATTGCCATTTTTATCGGATTGATAAAATGGTGGACGTAGAAATATGAATTTTTATCAACAGGTCTATGAACTGGTTTTACAGATTCCGCCTGGAAAAGTAGCTACCTATGGTCAGATTGCCACACTTCTAGGTCGTCCCCATGCGGCCCGTGCCGTAGGTTATGCCCTCCACCTGGCCCCAAACCATTTAAAGGTTCCCTGGCAACGGGTGATTAACTCCCAGGGGAAAATAAGCCCGAGATCATCCTTAGACATGCCCCATGAACCTCTTATTCAAAGAATACTCTTAGAAGCCGAAGGCGTAGTTTTCGACGAGACCGGGCGTGTGGACTTGAAGAAGTATTTATGGGAAGGTAAAAAGAAAATGGGACGCGGGGACAGGGGGACACGGGGACGCGGGGATGGGGGGACGGGGGGACGCGGGGACAGGGGGACACGGGGACGCCGGGAGGAGGGGATGGGGGGACGCGGGGACAGGGGGACGCGGGGA
>JAUQPW010000044.1 GCA_030550175.1 bacterium | reverse complement strand
CTGTTTTCCCCTTAGTATTCACCCCCACGGAGTGTTCTACGATAAAAATTCTGAGGGTTCCCCTTACGCCGATGGCACTATCCTCAAGGCCGATGATGCAGTACCTCCAAAAGGAGGTACTCATACCTACCTGTGGAGAATCCCCCCACGTGCCGGTCCAGGTCCTATGGATCCAAGTTCAATCGTTTGCTGTCTGGTTACTGAAAAACAAGTAAAATTTCCTTGACAGGACCGTAACCCTTTAAGTATCTTACTCAATGAAGATGAGATTAATTATCAATATCACTCTATCCTATCCTACATTCTTCAACGAATAAATCTATCTGGAGGAGAAAGAAAAGGTATGTTTGTTTGCCTATGCAAGGGAATTACAGAATCACGCGTACGAGAGTTTGGTCGATCCGGAATCGTAACTCCCTATGAAATTGCTTCCGCACTGGGTATTGATGACGAAAGTTGCTGTGGACGGTGTATGGGGAATATAGAATCCTTTGTAAGTCTGGCCATCAGTGCATGGAATACGGCTGTTACCTGCCCAACTCAAGATCATGATTGCAGGAAATAGTAGCTTTTTCTCCTGACCGAAACTACTTGACAGAAGTTGCTGACCAGGCCTAAAGTTAGGAACACAAGGAAACAAGGGCATTTTATTTCCCATTAACGATAGGAGGCTACTATGAAGGCAAAAGAGGGGGTCATTAATTTTCTAAATAATGCTTTAACCAATGAATTAACGGCGATCAATCAATATTTTATCCATGCACAGATGTGTAAACACTGGGGATATGAACGGCTTTATCATAAGCACCGTGAGGAAGCCATTGAAGAGATGAAACATGCAGAAGAACTCATCGACCATATCCTTTATCTCGAAGGCGTTCCCAATATGCAACGACTCGGTACCGTCAGTGTTGGTGAAACGGTTTTAGAACAACTTAACCTGGATCTAAAACTCGAACAAGATTCGGTTACCTTATTGAATACCGCTATTGCCCATTGTGCCAGTGTAAGCGATAACACAACCCGATATAAACTCGAGAAAATCCTCAAAACCAGTGAAGAGCATATCGATTGGATCGAGACTCAGCTTGCGACCATCCGGCAGATTGGATTGGAGAATTATCTTACAGAACAGATTAAGAAATAGAATTTCCAGATTGAAGGGGATAAGGGAAAAGGGGAGTTGAAACGGAACCAACCATGTTTAATATCGACGTGGCCCCAACTTCTCGGGTAAGCCGGCTATTTTTCCGAAATCTAAGGGGGCTACTCCTCCTGATCTTCATGGGAGTAAGTCCTTCAGTGGCCGGAGAGTTAATCGGCCGGGAAGAGGCCCTGGCCTCGGTTTTTCCAGGCGCCGAGTTCAAAGCCGAAAGGATTTTCCTCACCGAACAACAAAGGAAAGAAGCAGCGAATCTAGCCGGTACAGAGGTACCGAGCGCCTTAATTGCCCGTTATCTAGCTCTTAAAGAAGGCCATATAATCGGCTATGCCTATGTAGATACCCACATCGTAAGAACGAAGAAAGAGAGCTTACTCATTTCCCTGGATGAAAAAGGAAGGGTCAAGCGGGTGGAAGTCATTGTATTTACAGAGCCCCGGGAGTATCAGGCTCCTCCAGAGTGGTACAAACAATATCAGGGTAAATCTTTAGATGAAGAATTAAACCTGCATCGAGCCATCCGTCCTCTGGCCGGAGCTACACTTACCTCCATCGCAGCCAATCAAGCTGTACGGCGAGTACTCGCCATCCATCAGATCCTCCAAGGGGACATTCATCCATGAATCGTTGGGAAACCTGGTTACTCCATATACTGACCGGCGTGATGACCATGACGGGAATTGTTTACTTCTGGATGAAGTATCTCCTGGAGACCGGGGATCCCTTTCAGGTGATTAACCATCCCTGGCAGCCTTTCATGTTAAAGAGCCATATTTTGGTGGCTCCCGCGTTGATCTTCGCGGTGGGACTGATTACCAAATCCCATATTCTGAGGAAATTAAATACCACCCGGGTGAACCAGTTCTCCGGAGGGCTGGCCCTTTTCTCTTTCCCCTTCATGGTGATCTCGGGCTATTTATTACAGGTAGTTACCGATGAAATCAGTTCTCGAATTGTTTTAATCCTGCACCTGGTGACCGGAGTCCTCTTTGCCGGCGCTTATCTGATCCATCAGATGATAGCCTTCCGTTCATGGATGAACCGCATAAAGCGACGCAAAGTACGTCGTTTGGTTATTCAAGGAAAAGAATAGGGGCCCTGAGGCACCTGTTAAGAGGCATCTTTTTTATTAATCTGATCCCCTTCCTGGTGTCTCTGAGGAATAAGCTTCCCGGAACAGGTAAAGTGAATTGTTAAATCACCCTCTACGAAAGGTTATTTTTCCATTTCTGGAATCTCTGTGGAATGGGATCTTATCCGGTCATGAAAAAATCTGTTATTTTTTTAGTGCTCGGCCTGTTTCTGATCTCCCCGATTATAGGATCAACCTTTTTAGTTACTTCCGAATGGGTAGAAGTCACACGGCAGGTTTATTTAATGGGAACCCTTTGCACACTTACCACCTATTCCCACCATCGACAAAGCGGACTCCAGCAGTTGGAGGTTTTTCTGGGTATCCTTGAAAAAACCGAGCAAGAATTAAGCACCTGGCGTCCGGATAGTACGCTAAGCCGTTTAAATCGACAGCCCTTGCAGGTTCCCTTTGTAGTCGATAAATCCTTATGCCATCTCTTTACGGAGCTTGTGTTTTGGCAACAGGCTACCGGATCAACCTTTGATCCGGCTATCGGGCCGCTTCTGGAAGCATGGGGAGTTCACAAAGGAGGACAATGGCCCCGACCAGAGGTTTTGGAAGCGGCACGGGAACGGTCTGGAATGGGTTATTTCAGGTTTGATCCTTCCCTATGCCAGATTACCCGAGAACGGGAGGTAACCCTCGATGCCGGAGCTTTTGGTAAAGGTGAGGCTCTGGATCGGGTTCTCCGTTATACCCTGGCCCATGGCTCTACTCCCTGGTTGATTGATTTGGGAGGACAGGTAATGGTGTACGGTCAGCCTCCGGGAGCCACTTCCTGGAAAGTGGACCTTGCCCATCCCCAACAGCGAGATCAGCCTCTATTAACCCTGGATATGACTTCTGGCTCCCTGTCCACCAGTGCCGGGTCAGAGAGAGATTCCTATGTAAACGGTCAACGTATTGGGCATATTCTGGATCCCCGCACGGGTCGTCCTGCCGATTTCACAGGTTCCGTAACCGTGTGGCACGAACAGGCTCTGGTCGCCGATATCCTTTCCACAGCTCTGTACGTCATGGGACCCGAAGAAGGACTCCCCTGGGCTGAAGCCAGGAATTTAGCCGTTTGTTTTTTTACGGTCCAGAATGGAAAAGTTAAGATTCAGGCCAGTCGGGCTTTTAAACAGCGTTTTCAATTAAATAAGACCGATCTGCATTTTATAAAGTAGGAGTGAGTTTGAAATCTGCCCTTACGTAAGGACCGCATATTATCCCCTGTGGATTAACTTCCTTCGGCAAACAGGATAAGTAGAAAATCTGAGCAAGAAAATACGGAGCTACTTAAATCTGGAAGGTACTTCAAAAACACACCAGCTTAGCTTTTAAGGAGGAGTTGTTTTGAGATAATCACCCCGCACATAACCAACGACTCCATTGGGAAGTCGTACCTTATGCCAGGTAGCCTTAGGATCCTGGTTCTTGGATGCGTTTTTTTTAGACTCCTCATCCTCCAGCAACTGAACCTTTTCACCTTTTAGGAGTGTGGCTATAATTCTAGAATTAGTTCCTCGACCTTCCCGAACATTCAGATGTCCTGATCTGATGTTTACATAAGCCTCTCCAATAACTTTTTCATCCCCAGATACCGGTTGACTGGCTTGACCGGGAGAACTGGGTTGCCCGGGTTGAGATTTAGCTACATCGGTAGGGCTTGTTCTTCTAAGAAGAGCGCTATTAATATAACCTACCTCGCCATTGGGAAGTTGAACTTTATACCAGTTATCGGATTTTTCTAACACCTGGAGCTTTTCACCTTGACTCACCGTACCAATCACTTTATTGGCTTCCCCTTTACCTGCAAAGACCGTTAACTGGCCTGAAGGCGTATCAACTCGGATCTCCTCTAAAACTTTTTCTTTATGCCGAAAAAAGAAAAACCAAACGGTAATCCACAAGAAGATAAAAAGGAGCAGGGCCATCACTATAGCAAGTCCACGTCGTGTTAACATAATTCATTCAAGTTCTTTTGACTATGAATATGAGGGAATTTAAAATATCCTTCCCATCTCATTTTCGTAAGTATTATATTGTAATATGGTTTAAAATGGTATAAGATATAAGGATATTTTAAACCGGTTCTTTTACCCAGTATATATAAGATATAAAATTCTGTCAATAAAAGTTTTATCCTAAGAAATGAATCTTTTTGCCACAAGGAATGATAACTTAACAAGGATTCTAGAAGATAGATGGGATGGAACCTGGTTTACGGCAGGTCTAATCGATTAAGCCTGGGAATATAAGATTTAGCTTTTAGTATTTAACTCAAACTACGACAGCGAAAGGGAAGCAAGTATGGAAGAACGTGATGAGAGACTCTGTAAGATCTTGGAGCAATTCACGGAAACAGAGCAAAATATCCTGTGGCTGGCACTGGGATCTTATCTGAAAAGTGCCCCGGATCTTGAAGAAAACGACAAAATAATTATCCAGCGTATGATGGCTTCTTTGATGGAAATTGAGGAAGATGCCGAAGATACAAATCCGTAAAACACTACGATAGTATCCATGATATGGGTTATCCTTTAGAGGTTACAGACGATTTAGGAAGGCTTGTTTATTTAGAAAAACCCCCCCAGAGAATCGTTTCTCTGGTTCCAAGTATTACGGAAACTTTGTTTGCCTTTGGACTGGGAGATCGAATCGTTGGAATCACCGACTATTGCACCGAGCCCGAAAGAGAAGTAGCCCAAAAAGAAAAAGTAGGTGGCACCAAAAAACCCCATAGAGAGAAAATTCTGAAACTGCATCCAGATCTGGTGATTATGAATGCCGAAGAGAACAGAAAAGAGGATGCTGAATATTTAAAGGATCACGGAGTAACCCTTTATGTGACATTTCCGAGAACGGTAGCAGAAAGCCTCAAGATGATGCGGAGTCTGGCCGAGTTGACCGGATCTCTGGAGAATGCAGAAAAGATCCTTCGACCTATTGAGACGCTCTATCAACAAACCTTACAACATTCACAGGGAGGTTCTTTGGTAAAAGTATTCTGCCCTATCTGGAAGAAGCCCTATATGTCTTTCAATACCGATACCTATATCGATAACTTGATGACCCTCTGTGGGGGTCGGAATATTTTTAAAGATAAGGCAGAGCGCTATTTTAAAGTAACTTTAGAGGAGGTAGCCCAAAGAAATCCAGATGTTATTTTACTACCCAACGAACCTTATAAATTCTCCCAAGCAGACCTGGAGGATTTTCAACCCTTTCCGGAAGTATCCGCCGTCAAGATGCAACAAATTTATTTGATCGATGGTAAACTCCTCTCCTGGTATGGACCTCGAATGAAAGAAGGGCTTTTGAAACTCCAGGAATTATTCTCAGAAATTCCCCTTCCACAGCATAAGAGAGGAAAGAAGGCCTATGCATCAGGCTAATTTTCAAAACCCCGGTGAGGTAACCCCTTTGCAACCCCGACAAGACGACCTGTTCCTAAATCTTTAATACTAAATCTAAATAGAAATGTCATGTAACCTGCAGGAAGATCACCCGGGATCGTCCTTAAACAGGACAGCCACAAAGGGCTACTCCATACACATCAAGCTAAGAAGGGGAAAAGCCTTTTTCGGCCTGAACACCCCCCATTCCCCCCTCGAGGGGGGACTAGGGGGGTGTTCCCTATAGGCACCAGGATAAGAAGGTTAGCCCCAGCGAGGCAACTTATTTCACAGGTCGTTCCTACAGAGCTTGAAAAATTCTGAATCCCCCGACTTGCGTCGGGGGCCACCAACCGTTCGCCCCTGACGGGGCTTTTCAGCTTATCCCGGTGCCTAGGGAGTAAGGGGAATCTAGACCTCTGCAGGTTAAACATGAGGATTCTTGCCTTTTCTTTCTACTTATTTAACGGTGACGGTAAACTGATTACGGCCCTTGGGATTTGGAACCCGGAAATTATGTTCCATAACCTGTTTATTTCCTTGAGTGACGGTAGCTCTATAGGTTCCATTGGGAAGCGCTAAAGTAAGATTACCCTGTGCGTCGGTCTGGCCTTCTGCAACCTTTTGTCCTCCTGGAACGGCATAAACGGTGATTCCATAACCTGCCAAAGGTCTTTTTTTCCGATCCTGCAAGTGAACACTAAGTGCAGTGGAGGGTTGGGATGGCTGGGAGGCAGGGGCCGTTACCTGGGATTGTGGAGGTTGTGAGCTCGGAACTGATTTGAGAGCTGTCGTTGTTACGGTTACGGTTAATTGATTACCGCCCCCCTCACCGGTAGGAACGGAAAAAGCCTGTTCCGCCAGTTGATCGGTTCCTTGGGAGCTACGGGTTACATACACACGATAATTACCATTGGGAAGGTTGAAGGTTGCATTGCCTTGCCGATCGGTTTGGGTATCCCCCCACTTCTCTGGATTGGAGGTCGGTCCGGAATAAACCCAAACCCAGTATCCTACCACAGGGTTCTTATTTTGATCCTGTACGTGAATGGTGACGGTTTGGGTTGCAGGGGAGGGGGGATTTGTGGTAGTTTGTCTGGGCGCCGCACCTCCTCGAGGGGTAATAGTAACCGTCAGAACTCCCTGATTATCTTCAACCCCAGAATCATTAATTCCTAGAAAAAGTTCCCCACTTCCGGGCATAGTCAATTCAGCAGCGGACCCCACCGGACGTATCTGATTTCCTACCTTAGCCAGTAAAATTCCCGGAGGTTGGACAGGAAGAGGGAAACTGCTTCCGGCCCTACTGACGGTTTTGACTCCATCGGGCCCATGCATGCCACTTCCTATGGGATCAAAGGACCAGGTTCCCGTAGCTCGAATATCGAAAACCTGACCGGCTATAACCGATATACCGGTATCCGTCCAAGGTACATTGGCCGGGACTTTGATTGTAACACTCTGAGGGGACTGAGCCAACACAGAAGATTGGGCGTAGCCAGTTCCCGCGGTACTCGTTGTAGATTCGGGAGGAGATGTTGTGGCCGCACTACTCGGTGTAGAACCGATCATCCGACCGGCCTTGGTTTTTATGGTAACGACTATAGCGCCCTGGTTATCATCTACTCCGGAGTCGTTGATTCCCAGAAAAAGCTTACCACTTTCCGTCATCTTGAGTTCAGCACGGGACCCCACCGCGCGGATATGGTTGGCTACTTTCAGCAGTAAAATTCCGGGAGGCTGACTTGAAAATGGAAAACCCGGACCGGCTTGTGGAACCGATTTAACCCCATCGGGCCCATGCATGCCGCTCCCCTTCGGGTCAAAGGACCAGGTCCCCGTCGCTCGAAAATCAAGGATCTGCCCTGCCGTTACCGTTATGCCGGTATCTGTCCAGGGCACATTGGCAGGAACCGTTACGGTGACGGATTGAGCTAACGTCAGAGATGGGATCAAAAAAAGACCCCCTAACATAAGTAATCCTAACCTTACTAAAAGTTTTGAACGAACAAACATAGTCGAATTTTCTCCTTTTTTGATTTTTTAATGACTCTTACCCTTTTACTTAATCGTAGTTTCTATCCTTGCATTTCATAGGGTCATCGATAAACATCCCTTCCCTACAGGGAAGGCTAAAACCCGCTTCTACGTTATGAAATGCAAATCAGTATGCATCTATCTGCAGAGTTGCAGTTCCCAATGGCCGTTCTTCGAAACGACCTTTTGGGCTACAACTTCTGGTTTAAAGCTGACTATTTGTAATGTGCTCTACTTGGGTAGACGCACAAGCCGAGGAAAAGTTTCTACAAGCCCGGCAATTCAATAAAATTAAAAGGTCCAGAATGAAAATAACTTTTGAGTCTAAATTCTGATTTTCTTTACTCCCAGGCCTCTTCCCACATTTCCCCTTCGTAGATGATGCGAACGTCACCTTCCATAAAGACTTTGCTTATACGATCACCGGTCTTTTCAAAATAAATCTTCAAGATCTCACCACTTCGAACATGAACGTCCACCGGGGAAACTGTCCAACCCAGCTCACTGGCAATAATTGCTGCAGCCACAGAACCGGTTCCACAGGCCAGGGTTTCATTCTCGACGCCGCGCTCATAGGTTCGAAGCTTGAGGGCATTTCTATTCAAAACCTCGGCAAAGTTTGCATTGGTTCCGGCAGGTTGGAATTCCTTATGGTAGCGCGTTTTTCTTCCCAGACTGACGACATCCACCCCTTCTACATCGTCTAAAAAATAGACGACATGAGGGACTCCCGTATTGATAAAGTGAACTTTCCAGGTTTCTCCATCGATATCGAGGGGAAAGTTTAGTCGAAGATCCTTGGGATCACCAAGTTGTACCTTTACCCTGCGTTCATCGGTTAGTTCAGCCTGAATAATTCCCGCCAGGGTTCGAAAGGCCATTTTCCTCGGAGCAATTCCTTTAAGATATGCGAACCGGGCTGCGCACCGGGACCCATTTCCACACATCTCGGCTTCCCCCCCGTCGGCATTATAATAATGCCATTTAAAATGGGCAAGCCCTCTTCGAGCATCTTCTTCATCAGGATCTTCTATAAGAATGAGTCCATCCGCTCCTACCGAAACAGCCCGTCGACAGACTTTGTAAATAAATTCCTTGAGCCGAGTTTTGTCCACTATCTGGCTTCGATTATCGATCAAGATGAAATCGTTTCCACTCCCACTCATTTTTAAAAAAGGTATTTTTTTCATAGGCTTTGGGTAGATGGGAAGCATTTACCATCAGATCTGAATTTACTTCTCACCTTCATCGGGATAGTTCGCTTTTATTGGTTTGAAATTTGCATACTCATTAGGATAAGAACATCATCCTTTTAAAACTTTTGTGCTGGGTGTAACTTTTATGACAAAATGGTAGTCAATACATATAATAGCATTTTCCTCTGAGAAAGCCATGCTATTCTTTTAATGGACAAAAATTTTAAAAAAAAGTTGACAAGGTACCGGAGGCCTGTTAGCCTAAAAGGCCAAGATTAGGCGAATCCAAGGTAGAAAACGTATAACTTATCCCATAAGCTCTAAAAACCATGGAAAAATTGTTAGAGGGTTAAGGAGATCTTAGTAAAAATCATATTGAATCTCCAGAAAGACTCCGGTAGAGGTTCAGGTATATCTAATCTCAGGCTTTCAGGAGGATTTTATGGTTGAATTTATTCCTAAGCAAGTTATTCAGAAGGTAGCAGAACAGGATTTATGGAGATATCGAAGTTATACAGGGGATTTTAATTTAGAATTTCCTCTAAATGTTGGGGATGTTTTTCAGTGTATTTTTGGACTTCAAACAGATTTTATTGATCTAACTCAAGAAGAGTCCCTTAAAGGAGTCTCAACCCAGAATACGTGGGGAGGATTATATCCCGAGAAGTGTTTTTTCCAGGGAAAGGATAAGGTTATTCTCATTAATACCGGTTATACGGGCATGACGGAAGAGTTTTGCCGTTTCGCCATTGCCCATGCAGGTGGACATTATGCCCTCCACTATCGTGCAGGAGGGGCCTTTAATGCCGGATGGGATGATATCCTGCGCGTTTCATCTGAACCTACGACCCCCTTGTTATGTGGACCCCTGTTTTGCAACCCCCTGGAGATCCATCACCCCCTAGAGATCCAGGCCAGTTACTATGCTGCAGCCATTCTGGTGCCTCGTGGAGAAATCTTCCGGCTTACCGGAGGTCCGAATTTATTAGATCTCTATCACCATGAAAATGAGCTTTGTCATAAATTTGGAGTCTCCAGACAGATTCTGGAGTTAAGGCTTCAACACTTAGAAGCTGAGTTAGAAGCAGACAGGAGATCTAACCAGCGCTTTTATTCCCTTTCCGAGTTTGCAAAAAACCTCGAATCCATAGAAAAACTAGCTCCTTAGTCCTTTGTTTGTTGTCCTGCTGTTTAATTATTTAATTAAATATAAAATAAACCCAGCCCTCCTACAACAACAAACAATGGATGACAGATAACGGACCGGGTGTGTTAGATTTTTCTGCTGTTAAAAAACAGATTGTTTACATGGTGGGAGAGCAAAAATCCCATGAGAATATTTATCAAAAAAAAGTTGAGAAAGCCCTGGAAGAACTTAAACGCTGGCAGGATTGGCCACTTCTTAACTTCAAGCTAAGTCAAAGTAAAACCTCCTGGTTAACCGCCCAGGATTTTTCTGAACCCCTTACAGCCTTCTCTCCCCTTCCTCCAAAACCCAAACAGTTTACCGTTATAGCGACAGATGGCTCACAGATTTTCCCGGATCGACACGAGATCGCCCTCTGTTATCTTATCAACATTAGTTCCATTGTCCTCCATTATGGAACCGGTGAAAGACCCCTCTTGACCAGTCGTCCCACCCTTTTTTATAAAGAGGAAGATCTCTATAAAGAGTGGAACCAACATAAAGTTCCCGTGGATGGAGAGATGGTTGGGATTTTACGGAATCTCATGGAATTTCAAGAGCTGGCTCGTCTGGTTGCACACACACGGGAGCAATCTGGGATAGGGGGACAGGAGGACATAGGAACAGAAGGATACGAGAACAAGAAAATAGGGAAGCACGGGATGGGTTATAATACCGAGATACCGGAACGCAGTGATTTTAAGGGAGTGGACGATTTTCCCCATCCCCATGCCCCCGCGTCTCCACATCCCTGTGTCTCCGCATCTCCACAAGTGGCCCTCTATGATGGAACTTTGATATTCTGGCACCTGGAGGCAACACCGGAAGATTTCAGTGCCTATATTTTAAGGGAATTTTTAAAGGTATTAGATAATTTTCAGAAGTGGCGGGTTCCCATTGCCGGGTATATCAGCTATCCTCGCAGTGCAGATGTGATTCATACGCTTCGTGTAGGAATGTGCCCTGAGCGCTTTGTAAATTGCGATAAGTGCCCCTATCGAGATCTTCCTGAACTTCCCTGTGAGCCCATCCAGGGGGTTATTGATCAAACTATTTTCTCGTACCTCCTGGAACCCGGAGAGCGTTCCACTGTTTTCAAAAGTACCTCTAAAATTCTGAAAAATTACGGCTCCCACACCATCTACTTCTTTTATTTGAATGTAGGTTCCGAAATTGCCCGGGTAGAAATCCCGGAATGGGTCGCCAAGAATCAAAATTTACTGGCCTTAACCCATGCCGTTATTTATGATCAGGTTGAAAAGGGACAGGGATACCCGGTAAGCCTGGCTGAAGCCCACGAAAAAGCCGTTGTACGTGGATCGGATCGAGAATTATTTTATCGCCTGCTCCAGGATGCTTTGGTTCAACAGAATATCCGAGTCCAGAGTTCCTGCAAAAGCCAGAAAAAGAGACAGATTTCTATCTAACAGGAGCCAGAGACCCGGAACAAAAATCTTCGGATACTGACTCCTGATTTCTAACGCCTGCTCCTATGAAAGAAACTCACATAGCCGAGGTTATCGAAAGTAACACAACCGAAATGATCGCTCAATGCAGGGATCTCCATTGCTCACCTCCCTTTGGATCTTTTGTCAAGGTAAAACCTACTTCGACCTCGGTGGAAGGAGCCGGTTTTCTTATTTATGGATTGGTCTTTAATGTCATGACTAACAGTATCGAGCCCAATCGTCGTGCTGTAGCTTACGGGAAAACAGAGGAAGAACTCCGTAATGAGCAACCCCAGATCTTCGAACTTTTGAAGACGGAATTTCAAGCTCACCTGGTTGGATATCAAGACCAGACGGGAATTAAACAGATTCTTCCCTCCCAACCTCCACGAATTCATAGTTTTGTATATACTTGTTCTTTAGAAGAAGTCCGAGAATTCACCCGGCAATCAGATTACCTTCATACGCTTTTCACCATCAGCCGGGTTCCTCCCGATGAGTTGATTATTGCGACCATTCGAAATAGTCTGGAAGCCCACGCCGAGGATGCCCATCAATATTTAATTCAGGTCGGTAAGGAGTTATCCAGGCTCTTACGAGAGGATTACGATCGTCTGAGTTCGATTTTGAGAAGAATCGCACCTTAAAAGGTGGAGTGTAGGAGTGTGGAAGTAGGGGGGGGTGGGAGTAGGGGGGTGTGGGAGTGTGGGAAAAATTTCTCCCACCCCCATACTTCCATACTTTTATACTCCCATACTTTTCCACTTCCGCACTCCCACACCCCCCTACTCCCACACTTTTTAAACCATGGACCATCGTTCAGGCGAATTAGGGATCATCACCCGCGGTTCCCTTTTGGAAGGGATGGAGATGAAGTTAAACCCGAACCGAAGTGTCGAAGATATTAAGGCAGGGAAATTCGTCGTTATTGAAGGGGAGAAACATCTATTTTTTTCGATGATTACCGACGTTCGGCTGGAGGTGACCAATCCCCAGATTCTTACCCATCCACCTTCCCGAGAAAACACCCTCTTGCGTCAGGTTCTAAGTGGTACCAGCACCTATGCCACGGTGATTCTGCGCCCTATGCTGGCATTAGAACGGGTAGAGAACTCTCATTTAATCAATCCAACACCCCAACCCGTTAAAACCATTCCTACCCACTTTGCTTTAGTTTACGAAGCGGACGAAGAAGATGTCAGTCGGATCTTTGGAAGAGAAGCTTTAGATCGAAAATACTTCAACATTGGGAAGCCTTTGGATATGGACACTCCTGTTTGCTTAAATTTAGATCGCTTCGTGGAGCGGAGTAATGGAATCTTCGGTAAAACCGGGACTGGAAAGACTTTCCTGACGCGGCTGGTCCTCAGCGGTCTTATCAAAAATGAAAAGGCGGTTAATATTATTTTTGACACGCACAACGAATATGGATGGGGAGCCATGAAAGAGACCGGAGGGAACAGACAGGATTTTGTCAAAGGGCTTAAACAGATCTTTGGAAACCGGGTTGCCATCTTTACCCTGGATCCGGATTCCTCCAGGCGGCGCAAAGTCCAGGCAGATCATGAGGTTCTTATCGGATACGATCAAATTGCCGTGGAAGATGTAATTCCCCTCCAGGATGAACTCAGTTTACATCCTACGGCTATGGAAGCCGCCTATTCGATTTGGGCTCGTTATAAAAACGATTGGCTGGATACCCTCCTTGAGCGAGGGGAGGAAGATATTCAGGCTCTAGCCGATGAACTCAGGACGCATCCTGAATCCCTGGCAGCCCTCTATCGAAAGCTCCGAAGGTTCCGTGCCTTTAAATTCCTGATCCCTAAAACCAGCGAAGATATCATCCAAAAAATCATGGAGTATATCGATAAAGGTATTCATATCGTCCTGGAGTTCGGAAAAGAATCCAGTATGCTCTGTTACCTTCTCGTGGCCAACATTATCACCCGCCGTATTCATGAACTTTATGTAAAAAGAACCGAGGAGTATCTGGCAACGCAAAATCCGGCGAATAGGCCGAAGCAATTGGTGATTACCATTGAAGAAGCCCATAAGTTTTTGAACCCACGGGCCTCAAAACAAACCATTTTTGGCACCATTGCCAGAGAGTTGAGAAAGTATTACGTTTCTCTGCTGGTTGTGGATCAGCGCCCTTCTGGAATCGATGATGAAATCCTCTCCCAAATCGGAACCAAAATCATAGCCCTTCTTGATGATGAAAAGGATATTCAAGCCGTCTTAACCGGGGTCAGTAATCCCACCGGACTCCGGAGTGTTCTGGCCAGTCTGGATTCTAAACAGCAGGCTTTGATTCTAGGTCATGCCGTCCCTATGCCGATAGTTATTCGTAGTCGAGATTATGATGAGCAGTTTTATAAAGATATGGGCTTCCTCACAGAAAAAGAGCGAGAAGAAAAGGTTGCAGCAGATATTGAGGCCCTGTTTGGTTAGGAGCCTTTGTAGCGCGAAATGCTGTTTCATAACTTGTTGGTGTGAAATAACATTTGCGCCACCACTCCTATTTTTTATGGCTTCTTAAGCTCCTGGACCTGCACAAATTTCCCATTCTGAACCTGCCAAAATACATAAGGAGGCGCTAGCACATCGCCTTTTTCATCGAATCGGATCGGTCCCAGTGCCGTATTAAACTGGGCCTTATGAAGATAGTCTATCAGTTTCTGTCCCTCTGTACTCTGAGTTGCCTGAATGGCTTCCAGGAGAATGTTGGTGGCCACATAACTGTGAACGGTATAAACGCCTATTTCCCTGGTCTGTGGGAACTTTTCCCTAAATTTTTTAATGAAGGGTTGGGCTTCCGGAATTCTTTCCGGGTCTGGGTTAGAGCTGAAGTAGGTCCCTTCCGCTGCAGGACCTGCCCCATCAATAAATTCCTGGACATGCAAACCTTCTCCACCCATGAGAATAATATTCAACCCGATATCCTTGGATTGTTTAGCCAGAAGGATCGCCTCGGGATAGATTCCTCCGAAGTAAAGAACTTCTGGATTTTTCTGTTTAGCGGCCGTTAGAATCACTGTGTAATCTTTATCTCCCTGAACAATTCCCGTGTAGAAGACCGGCTCAACCCCCAGCTCTTTTAGCCGCTTGACCGTTTCATCGGCTAACCCCTGACCATAAGTTGTTTTATCATGGAAGACGGCCACTTTGGTTTTCTTAAGGGTATTGACGATAAAATCTGCGGCAACCGCTCCTTGTTGATCATCCCGGCCACAAACCCGAAATACATTTCTCAGTTCCTGCTCAGTATATTGGGGATTAGTGGAAGAAGGTGTGATTTGGGGGATAGGAACCTTTGCATAAATCGTTGAAGCGGGAATGGAACAACTGGAATTGAGATGACCGATGACGCCGACGACGCCTTCATTGATAAACTTATTGGCTATGGCAACAGCCTGTTTCGGATCATGCTGGTCATCTCCCCAGGCAGCCTCAATCTTTTTTCCCAGGACCCCTCCCCTTTCATTCCATTCTTCAACGGCTATGGTCCCTCCATTTCTTAGCATATCCCCAAGAGACGCCTGATCTCCGGTGAGAGGACCTGCAAAGCCTATCTTGAGGGTATCTGCAGCCAGGGCTGAATGGATAAGAAAGAAAACGGTCACCAGACTACTTAAGAGTATTTTTAATAAAAATGGTCTCATGATGCCTCCTCTTCATCGCAAATGGGTGCTATTCCCCATTTGCCCTTCAAAAAGCGACCTAACTCCCAGCCTCGTTCCTTACAAGGGAAGGGAATTGGGAAGCAGCCTATATAGGTTGCTATCATTTCCAACCCATACGAAAGAAAGAAAGGTAATTTTACCCTTATTTTTGACAAAATCAAGACCTCTTGTCAAGAATAGCCTTTGAACAAATATCTATCCCAATTCCTGGAAAAATCCTAAGGCGATTTTCACATGAAATGGATATCCCTACTCTATAAAAATAGAGTTGACTTTTAAGATCAAATCCGATACTTCTATAGATATGTCTGGCCTACGGTAGACATGATGAAGTTTAGGTAACCACCCTGCAAATAGGTTTTTCTTTAACCGATAAATCGGAATTGGGTAATAAGCATGAAGCCCCTTAAAGTTCTACATATCTCCGATACCCATATTGGCATGGAAAATTACGGGCGTATCGATCCTGAAACAGGACTTCATACCCGCCTCAAGGATTTTGTAAAGTGCCTGGAGTTTGCTGTTGATACGGCTCTTGCTGAAGGGATTGATCTGGCTCTTTTCGCAGGAGATGCTTATCGTACCGCAGATCCTAATCCAACCCACCAGCGAGAATTTGCGGCAAAAATCCGGAAGTTAGCCGATGCCGGAATTCCCGTAGTCATGATAACGGGAAATCATGATATTCCGGCCGCTTATGGAAAAGCCTCTGCCCTGGATATTTTTAAAACCCTGGGATCTGAAAAGCTTTATCGGGTCATAACCCGTCCGGAGCTTATAACGGTTGAAACCAGAAGCGGACCTGTGCAGATCCTGGGTCTTCCCTGGCCAACCCGACATATACTTATGACCCGGGAGGAATATAAAAATCTGACCGATGAGGAGATTACCAGGAAAATCGAAGAAAGTTATACCGGAATTATCGATTTCTATGCTCAACGTCTGGATCCTCAAATTCCTTCGATTCTTTTGGCCCATCTGGCTGCAGCCGAAGCTACCTATTCCGGTTCTGAGCGATCTGCCATGATCGGTAAGGATCCTGTTTTCTTGACCGGTATCCTTGCCAATCCTGCTTTTGATTACGTTGCTTTGGGGCATATTCATAAGCATCAAAATCTCAATCCCAGAGGTTATCCTCCCGTGGTTTATCCGGGAAGTATCGATCGGGTAGATTTCGGAGAAGAATTTGATGAAAAGGGTTTCTGTATGGTTTCTCTAAAAAAGGGAGAGGCTTCTTATCGGTTTCTTCCTACCTGTGCCCGACCTTTCTTAACCGTTGGGGTCAATATCACAAACAAAGAAGATCCCACCCAGGATATCCTTCAGGAAATTGATAAACATCGTCCCAAACTAAACGGTGCAGTGGTTCGGGTCTTCTATACGGTGGATGAAGAACGAGAGAGTCTGGTGGATCTTAAAAGGGTCCGGGCTGCCCTGGAACCGGCCTTTCTGGTAGCCGGCATTATTCGCAAAACGGGAAATGTCAAACGAACCATGAGGGTTCCTATTTCGGAGAGTCTCGGAATGCTGGAAGCTTTGGATAAATACATTTTCAATAATCCAGATCTACAACCTTATGCCGAGGATTTAAAGAGCTATGCGGCCAGATTGGAGCAGGAGCTTAGAGATACAGAGACACGGAGACGTGGAGAATGAAGGAACGAGCGAGAATGCAGAGACATGAGGTATCTATCTCTTTATTCTCGAGTTGCCGTGTCGCCAAAAATGAATGATTCCTGTTAAGTTGACCCTTAAAAATTTCTTAAGCTATGGTGAAAATGTTGCTCCTCTAGATTTCACAGAATTTCATGTAGCCTGTCTGTCGGGTAACAACGGTCACGGTAAATCTGCCCTCTTAGATGCCATAACCTGGGTCCTGTGGGGAGAAGCCCGAAAAGGTCCCGGACAGAAAAAGCCCGATGAAGGTCTCGTTCGCCTGGGAACTACCGACATGGAGGTAGAATTTGAATTCGACCTGGAAGGGGAACGATATCGAGTTATTCGAAAGTTTAGCAAAGTAAAAAAAAGTAAACCAATCCTTGAACTTCAACTTCTAAACGGAGCAACGGGTAATTTCATTCCTATTGGAGGAAGTAAAATTGGAGAAACCCAGGAAAAAATCAGAAAACTCCTGGGAATGAGCTACGATACTTTCATCAATTCCGCTTTCATCCTTCAGGGGAGGGCCGATGAGTTCATCCAAAAAGGGGCTACGGACCGAAAAGCCATCTTCACGGAAATCCTGGGCCTGTCTAGATACGATGAACTGGCCAGGTTAGCTAAATCCCACGCCGAAGAAGCTAAAAAATTTTGTGAGCAACAACAAAAGATCCTGGAGGATATAGACAGGGAATTGGCTCAAAAAGAGGTTTATCGAAGCCAGATAGAAGATCTGGAGTTAATCCTTACGACCCTTTCCCGGCAAATAGAGGAAAGTTCGAGAAAGCTGGAGGCCTTAAAAGAAGAAAAGAACCTCTTGAACAGTAAAAAACACAACTTAACAGATCTTAATCTACAAGTCCAACAGATAAACTCGGATTTGAAGATGCTGGTTAAGCAAATCCAGGATCAGCAGGAACAGGTTACAGCCTACGAACGGATTCTTCAGCGTAAGGAAGAAATCCTGGAAAATTACCAGAAATACCAGGAACTTCGCCTCCAGGAGGAAGTTTACACCGAGAAATGGAAGCAGTTACGAAATCTCGAATCTGAAAGGAGTGTTCTAGAAAAGGCAATTCAAAAGGCCCAACATGAGTTAGAGAAACGTAAAGAGCGATGGGAAACGAATCTGGCCCAAATACAGTCAAGAATTCAAGAAGCAGAATCGATTTTAAACAAATCTCAGGAAATCGAACAAGGTTATAAAGACTTACAAGAGATTCGCAAAAGGGAGGAGATCTGGGAAGAAAAACGAAATCAACTGGAAAAACTGGAGAGAAAAGCGTGGGATCTGGAACGCCAGATCGAAGCCACCAAAACCCAACTTCAAGCAGAAATCCAAGCCCTTAATCAGCAAGCCGGAGAACTTCGAGGGAAGGTCGGCCAGGAATTCCGACAAAAAGCTCGACTGGATCAACTTCAAACCCTAAAATCCGAGTTAGAGACTCTGGAAAAGGATAAGGAACAGGTTGTTGAACAAGGGAATCAGCTGAAAGTATCCCTCGAAAACCTGAAAAATCAGTTAAACATTCTGGTGCAAGAAAAAATTCCAGAACTCTCCGGCAAACTTTTCATCCTGCAAAGGGACACGCAGGCCCGATGCCCTGTTTGTGAATCTGACCTGACCGAAAGTAAAAGAGCGGTTTTAGAAGCCAGGCTAATCGATGAGTTCTCGAAGGCCCAAAGTAAAAAAGAAGAACTGGAACGGCAGATCATAAGGGAAGAAGCGGAGCTATCCAGACTTCGCTTGCAGTATGAAGAGATGAAGAAAAAACTGGAGGATCTCCCTAAAGTGCAGCAAGATCTGGCCAGGGTCGAAGCCGATTATCAAGAAATTTTATTATCTAAAGGAAAGCTTCTGGAGCTCGGAGGAAAGATTGAAGGTTTAAAAGAACAGATTCAAAAAGGAAATTATGCCTCTGAAATCCAGGAGGCTTTAAAGCTCCTTAAAGAAGATATCAAAGCTCTGGGATACAGTAAGGAAGAACATCAGGCTATAAAACAGAAGGTAAAGGATTTGAGCCATTTTGAATTGGACAAAGACCGGCTCGAAACCACCCGTATCCAACATCAAAAACTCTGTGAGACATTTTCGGTGATCCAAGAGGAGATTTCCAAAATCTCAGAAACGCTTCAGAATCGCGATTATGCCGTATCAGAGCAAATTCAGCTTAGAGAGCTACAGGCTAAAATTCAGAGTTTGGGTTATGACGAAGAAACCCACAGAAAAATAAAAGAAGAGCTTCAGAGGCTCTATCACGCTTTGGGGGAAAGAGATCAGTTGGTTCAGGCTGAAGAAAAAATTAATCTGGTCCTGGAAGCCCTTCAACGTTGTGAAGAAACCCGAATTGCAAAAGAAAACCTGCAGAAGGATCTTCTGCAAAAAATAGAAGAACTGCAACAAGATCTCAAGCGGCTTCCGGGGTTGGAAGAAGAGATCCAGGTACAAGAAGATCGGCTAAAAACCTGGGAAAAGGATCGGGATAAAAGACTCGAGGAGCGAGGGGTTCTCCAAAGCAAATATCAGCGTTGTCTTGAACTGGAGGAGAAGAGACAAGAGATTGCGGCTCAATGGCAGGCTGCTCGTAAAGATCAATTTATTTATGAAAAATTGACGACGGCCTTTGGAAAAGACGGAATTCAAGCCCTTATCATTGAAAACGCCATTCCGGAGTTGGAAGATGAAGCCAATGCTATTTTATCCCAATTAACCGATCATCGAGCCCATATCACCATCGAATCCCTTCGAGATAAGAAAAGTGGAGGAATCAAAGAAACACTGGATATCAAAGTGAGTGATGAACTTGGAACGCGAGACCTAGAGTTATACAGTGGGGGAGAAAGTTTCCGAACCAACTTTGCTTTGCGTATAGCCCTTTCTAAACTCTTAGCCAAACGGGCCGGAACCAAACTCAGAACCTTATTTATTGACGAGGGATTCAGTACCCAGGATGCTCAAGGATTAGAGCAGCTCATTGAAGCCATTCGGGCCATTCAGGATGATTTCGATAAAATTTTAATCATTACCCACTTGAATACCCTTAAAAATGCCTTTCCGGTAAGAATCGAAGTGACTAAATTTCCAGATATAGGCTCTTCTTATCAGATTATCCGTTAAATTAGTTGCAAGGGTCCGGAGATCTGGAGTTAAAAAGAGATTTTTTCCAGGTACTCTAGATTTTTGGGGTAATATCCAAAAGGAGGAAATAATGGTAGAATTACCTGAATTAGCCCGTAAGCTCATGACCGAAGGAAAAAACTTTGCCAGCGTGGCTACCCTTATGCCGGATGGCTCCCCTCAGGTAAGCGTGGTCTGGATAGATACCGATGGGCGGTATATTCTTTTCAATACCGTCAGAGGACGTCTTAAAGAAAGAAATCTCCATCGGGACCCAGGGGTTGCCTTATCTATTACCAATTCTCAAAATCCTTATCAAGAGGTGATAATTCGCGGACGTGTGGTTGAAATGACCTAGGATGGTGCCGATGCCCATATCGACAAGCTGGCGAAGAAGTATTTGGGAGTAGATAAATATCCTTACCGCCAGCCTGGAGAACAACGGGTTATCATAAAGATCGCACCGGAAAAGGTGGGAATCTGGGGAGGTTAGATTAAATTCAAAAACATCTTACATGGTAACAGTGGGAGGACGACCAATGGGTCGCCCTCCTTACCTCCTTTATGAAGATCACCGAGAATCGTATCTATTAATCCATTTTCATAACGAATCGGTAGAAGAGGCAGCTTCTGAAGAGTATCAGAAAGCGGCTGAATCCTTATATCGGTACCTGTTCGGTATACTGACTTCGTACTCTCTGCACTTCTGCACGGAACCTGGCTACGTTAGCCAGCTTGATTTCTTCATAACCACGAATCATATCCGGCAGGTTAGCCAGGGTCACAGCCCTTTCATAGGTATCTATCGATAACCCGATCAATTCCTGTTCAATAAGGGTACGGTACTCTGTAATTAATTCTCGTTCGACCTTGCGTATGCGAGTATAACCGAAAATATCCAAAGGGGTACCCCGTAGACCTTTGAGCTTTGTCAATAACCAATAGCCGATATTAAACCATTTACCCAAACCGATTTTCCCTTTGAGACCCAGGGCCCGAAGGAAGGGAGGACGGAGGTGATAGGTGATTTTGGCATTTTTGCCAAACTGCCGGGTTAACACGGATTGAAATTCGGGACGTATCTGCAAACGGGCTACTTCATATTCATCTTTATAAGCCATCAATTTAAACAGGTAACGGGCTACACCTTCACTCAAGCGGGTCTCCCGGGTTATACCAGCTTCGGCTTTTTTCACCCGCTTAACAAACTCCACGTATTCTCGAGCATAAGACAGGTTTTGGTAGGCTATAAGTTCGGGAACGCGAATTTCGAGTAGACGACGTAATTCACCCTCTGCCTCGACAGAATCAATCAGAGCTTGCGCTTCCGGTGTAATTTTTGATTTTAGGAATTGAGAACCCATACGGTTTATGGTTTGTACAGGTTTCCAATAGGGGTTAATTACAACCATTCGTCCGACTCGGAAAGCCTGTCGGTTTGCTTCTACCGATACCCCATTGAGGGTGATGGCCCGTTCAATGGCCTGAGCAGTTAGTGGAAGTAATCCGGCCTGATAAGCTGCGCCAATGATAATCATGTTGGCAAGCATATGATTACCAAACAGATTTTCAGCCAAGGCCACTGCATCGAGATATACATTCTTTTGGGCCTGAGTATGGGCCTCGATACGTTGCCTTAAAGAGTCCTCTTCAGGAAAACGGACGGCCGTTGATCTTATCATGGCTCCGGTTGCTATCTGGCTACTGGATACCACGGCTATGGTTTTCTCTTTATCAGTATGACGTAAATTTTCGTCGGTCACACCCCCCAAGATATCAAACACGATATAAACATCGGCTGTGCCCCATCCAATCTTATTGGAAACCTCACGGGGCCGGTCCAGGATTTTCAGATGAGAGAGGACCGGACCGCCTTTCTGGCTCAATCCTGTTTGATCAAGGCTATAGACATATTTTCCTTCCAGGAAGGCTGCCGTTGCTAAAATTTCATTGACCGTCACAACACCTGTACCGCCGATACCCGTCATATAAATATGGGCCTCTTTGGATAACAAACGGTGGGGTTCAGGTAGATCGCAATCCTCCAGGTTAATCTCCGGCCGTTTATCCGCTTTACCGTTTTGCTCAGGAATTACGGTGAGGAAGGCAGGACAATCTCCTTTGAGACAGGTATAATCTTTATTACAGGAAGATTGATGAATTTGGGTTTTACGTCCGAATTCGGTTTCAACCGGGAGTACACTGAGGCAGTTCGACTTCACCCCACAATCGCCACATCCTTCACAGACGGCTTCGTTGATGAAGACCTGCAGGGGTGGATCTTCAACCAATCCCCGTTTACGCTTACGGCGTAATTCTGCCGCACAGGGTTGATCATAGATCAAAGCGGTCACCCCTTTCTCCCTGCGTAACACGCGCTGGGCTTCATCCAGACGATCTCGATGCCATATCTCCACATTCGAAGCCCATTTTGCATCCGGGGGATATTTATTGGGATCATGGGTACAGACGATGATCTTTCGTACTCCTTCGGCCTCCAGGGCCCGGGTTAATTCGGGTACCGGCATGGCCCCATCTACTGCCTGACCTCCCGTCATGGCAACAGCCGAATTATAAAGAATTTTATAGGTAAGGTTGGTTCCCGCAGCCACCGCCTGCCGGATTGCCAGATAACCCGAATGGAATAGCGTACCGTCCCCTAGATGTTGAAACAAGTGGGGCGTATTGGAAAATGGAGCTGCACCGACCCACTGCACCCCTTCACCGCCCATGTGGGTAATACCCCAGGTACGACGGTCCATTAACAAGGACATACTATGACAACCGATACCCCCGCCCGCGATGGAACCTTCGGGGATAACGGTGGAGCGATTGTGGGGACAACCGGAGCAGAAATAGGGAGTACGCAGGAGCAAGGGTTGATCCTGAACAGATAAGGCAAGGGAGTGATGGGACAAGACCGCAAGCCGCTTCTCAAATAACGCCGGGGGTACTTTTTTTGTCAACCGTCTGACCAGCAGTCCTGTAATCTGATCTGCATCGAGTTCACCATCTCCCCGTACGAGAAAGCGACCCTGCTCATCTCGTTTACCAACAACCAGGGGTCGTTCTGATTGATTATATAACACATCCCGGATAAATAATTCGATAAAAGCACGTTTCTCTTCAATGACAAAAATCTCTTCCAGACCCCGGGCAAAGGTTTTAATGATTTCCGGTTCCAGGGGATAGAGCAGACCGATTTTGAGTAATCTAATCCCATACCGGCGTAATTGCTCATCGTCCAATCCAAGTTGGTAGAGTGCTTCCCGTACATCGTAATAAACTTTACCTGCGGATACGATCCCGATCCAATCCTGGGTATCTGAAATAGTTATACGGTTAAGCTTATTGGCTGCAGCAAAGAGCTTGGCGGCTTCGAGACGCCCTTCGTAAATTTCACGTTCAAGTTGCAAAGAGTAAGGAGCCAGAAGGGCAGGATTTTGAGTATGTTGCCAGGGTCGGCCATTAAAGATGAACTCCGGTCGGATGATGTTCTCGATGGGATAAACTTCGGCAGTACTGAACGCATCGGCTACATTTGTGACCACTTTGAAACCGACCCAGGTCCCGCTGTAACGGGAGAGTTCAAATCCATATCGGCCCAGTTCGATGATTTCTTGAACATTACCAGGATACAGAATGGGCATCTGTGCGTCATACAAAGCGACTTCCGAATGAGAGGGGAGAGTTGAGGATTTACAGATGGGATCATCCCCGGCCAGGGCCAACACACCTCCATAACGACCGACTCCGGCAAAATTAGCATGCTTGAAAGCATCTCCGGAACGATCCACCCCCGGGGCTTTACCATACCACATACCCAGTACCCCATCATACCTGGGATTGGGTAAGAGGTTCGCCAGTTGGCTGCCAAAGACGGCCGTTGCACCCAGATCCTCGTTCACCCCGGGTATAAAGACTATGTCATGCTCGTTTAATAGCTTTCGATTACGCTGAAGCAGGGTATCTAAGCCCCCAAGTGGCGAACCTCGATAACCTGAGATCAGAGTCGCCGTGCGCAACCCGGCCCGTTTGTCTGCACGATGCTGATCCAACGGTAAACGCACCAGAGCTTGAACTCCGGACAGAATGATTCTCCCTTCTTCTTGCAAATATTTACTTTCTAGCGAAAATTCGTTCATATTTCCTCCATTCTTCCTCTAGGTAATTTCCTTCGCCGGTCGTACAAATTGTGCAATTTCCTCATGGGTAGCAAACCATACTCGCTGACGCGACCAGATATAACGAATTAACCGCTCAAGTAGGATGATGCGGGATCGATGACCTATGATATGGGGATGCATCGTTAGAATAAATATCGTACCTTCCTCATAGGCCTTGTCAAATTCGGCCCGCCAGATATTAAAAACATCTTCCGGGGGTGTATAGGGGCGAACAGCCAGGGTTCTATCCATACCAAAATAGGGATAATCATCCAGTATCCACTCAACGGGTAATTCAACGACGCCTGTAGGCCTACCTTCCAAAAGTATTTCATAGGGACGATCATCGGCCATGAGACTACTGTCGTAAAGCAACTCGAAATCACAGATAAACTTCAAAGTTGACAGACTGAAATCCCAAGAGGGGGTGCGCAATCCCACAGGTTTTTTGCCCGTTATTTCTGTAAGTGTTTCCAGGCTACGTCGCATCAGCTCGTACTCTTCCACTTCATCCAGTTGACTGTTACGCTCGTGGATCCAGCCATGGATTCCTATTTCATGCCGCCCGCTGCTTAAAATATCCTTGATCGATTGGGGATGAAGTTTTGCGGTCATGGCAGGAGTAAAGAACGTGGCCGGAATCTGGAATTGATCCAGTAATCGAAGTATCCTCGGTAAACCTGCCCTTGAACCATACTCACCCTGAGCCATTAAGGCAGGTGATATCTGCCCATCTCTAAGAAAAAGGGTCTCATTATCTACATCAAAGGACAATCCCACAGCTACACGGGCTTTGTGAGGCCAATGTTTAGGAGTTAAATCCCGCCCGGCACGAACCCTATTGACCACTTCAAATATCTTCTCGTCTTATCCTGTTTTCAGCTTATCCCGGTAATGCTCCCGAACCTTTGCAACCTTCGGTGTGATCACATACCGGCAGTAAGGTTGTTCGCTATTCCGCTTAAAGTACTCTTGATGATGATCCTCTGCCCTGTAAAACGCTTTAAAAGGTGAAATCTCCGTTACAATAGGCGCATTCCATAACTTTGCAGCTTCAATGTCTTTGATAACCTGCTCGGCGATAGCCTTTTGGGCTTCATTATGGTAAAAAATCACCGAGCGATATTGCGGGCCGATGTCCGGTCCCTGACGATTGGGGGTAGTAGGATCGTGTACGGTAAAGAAAATCTCCAAAAGCTCCCTCAAGGAAATAACCTTAGGATCGAAGGTAATCTGTACTACTTCGGCATGACCGGTGGTTCCCGTACAAACCTGACGATAAGTCGGATGGGCCACCCAGCCCCCTGAGTAACCCGACTCCACTTTTTCTACTCCTTTCAGTTCGTCAAAGATGGCTTCGAGGCACCAAAAGCAGCCTCCGCCCAGGGTTATGACTTCTTTGCCCTGCAGATCTCCGGAATTTTGTGGTGGATTCATACTCATAAATAAGTTCTCCAAAGTTTTGAGATAAAAGTACCTGTAAAGTTAATTCTGTATGGTTCTTCCCTCACCCCTAACCCCTCGCCCACACTGTGGGCGAGGGGAATCGGCAAGTCTTCAGGCCAGTCCCTCAAGCACCCCTCCCCCGAAGCCTCGGGAGAAGGGGCCGGGGGTGAGGGCAAAAACCATAATAACATTCCGTAAAGTTAGTTTTAATTGACTTCAAGAAGGAATTTTACTATCCGGCTTTAACGCCTTGATCATAGTTTCAGCTTTCTCCACGATTTCCCGTTCACTCTTAAAAGTCAGCAGGGTTTTTGCCTCCTCCAGGGAGACCCATCGCGCCTCGTTTACCTCCCGATCATGCTCACTCACATTACCGGCCCTGTAACGCAGTAAAAAGAAGTGTACGAACTTACGGAATCGTATAGGCCGGTTATCCTGGCTGCCCATGTACCAGTACTCGATGGTATCAATGGGAGAGATTAACTCGGTTTCAATTCCGGTTTCCTCTCGTACTTCACGTATAGCCGTTATCTCCGGAGATTCACCCGGATCAACAAGGCCTTTGGGAAGTTGCCAGCGTTCTTGAGGTCCTACCGAGATGATTACGATCTCAGGTCCGGAAGCGCCATAGCGGAAAGCAACTCCCCCGGCCGAGGTTTGTTCCAGTACCGGGATCTTTGATTTTTTGCCCTCCTTGCCGGTCATAAGTGCTAGATACTTCCTCTCGCCGAGGCAGGTTTTAGATCTGGCTTCTTGAACTTTTACAAGGATAGGTTTTTTAGACTTGACCCTTCCAACTCCCCTCCTCTGGGGGGGGAATCCAGACAACTCCCAAGTCCCCCCTTCCCGAGTTCTTCCTTTACTGTTGCAAAGGAAGAACCTTTCCCATCAACCTTCCCTGGAGCGGGAGGAATCGAGGTAAAGGCTTATTTTCCTTTACCTCTAAAAAGCCTATCCCTGTAAAGGGTATTTCTTGGAATCCTTTACCTGGATTCTGAATAAACAAAGGTTCCCCGCCGGAGATCCAGGAGTGCCTGCTCGATTTGTTCCCGGGTATTCATAACAAAGGGGCCATACCGCGCGATCGGTTCATGCAAAGGCTTACCGGAAACCAGCAAAAAGCGAACAGGACTCTCCTCCGTGGTAACTCGGATATTATCCCCATCGCTCCAAACCACTAACCTGGGATGGGAAACCATCGCTCCGTTTTCTTCAAATTTCGCTTTACCCTCAAAAACATAGGCAAAAGCCGTATGTCCTCGATTAATCGGTTGTATGAAAGAGGTGTGGGGAGGAACAAAGACATCCAGGTAGAGGGGATCTACTGCAATACCGGTCACTGGACCCTGAACCTCATCTATAACCCCTGCGATCACCCGGAGGGTGGTACCACCTTCCCGTTTGAATTCTGGAATTTCGTGGGATCGGATATCTTGATATCGAGGTCGGGTCATTTTAAGTTTTGCCGGAAGATTGACCCAAAGCTGGAATCCTTCAATTCCTTCAGGACGCACCTGGGGCATTTCCTCGTGCATAATACCGCCTCCCGCCGTCATCCATTGAACATCCCCAGCACCGATACTCCCGGAATTACCCAAGGTATCTCGATGATGAACAACCCCCGAAAGCACATAGGTGACGGTTTCGATTCCCCGATGGGGATGCATGGGGAATCCGGCCTTGTAATCATCGGGATTATTGGATGCAAAATGATCCAGTAGTAGAAAAGGATCCAGGTAGTCCAGGGTTTGGGTTGCAATACTTCTTCTCAGCTTAACACCTGCTCCTTCAACGACAGGTTGCGGCTCAATGACCTTCTCGACTCTTCTGGGTACTGATTCCATACTTACCTCCTTTAAAAGCTCCGAAAGGTTAATTGTTTTTGCCGGATCTACTTTGGAATTTGTCCTTCTACCCCCTCGATAAAGTAATTCATTTTGAGAAGTTCTTCATCGCTTTTATCCGGCCATACCTTAAATTTCCCTTCCTTGATTTCCTGTTTTCTTTTGTCTACAAAATCTCGTACCTCCTGGGGGACGACCTTTCCATAGGGAGCAATATCAATGATACCGGCTTCAAAACCTTTCCAGTAGGCTTCACTTTTCCAGGTTCCCTCCTTTACAGATTTTACAACCTCTACATAAAAAGGACCCCAATTCCAGACGGGAGCCGTTAAAAAACCCTCGGGATTGAATTGGCTCATATCGTTGTTATATCCCACCGAATAGACTTGTTTTTCTTTAGCAGCTTCTAAAGCTGCCGGAGAGTCCTGATGCTGGGCGATCACATCAGCTCCGGCCTCAATAAGACTCAAAGCTGCTTCCTTTTCTTTAGGAGGATCATACCAGGAACCGGTCCAAACCACCTTAACGGTTGCCTGGGGATTGACTTCACGAACTCCTTTCGTGAAGGAATTAATATTACGGATAACCTCGGGAATAGGATGGGCGGCTACAAAACCCAGTCTGTTTTTCCTGGTCATTTTTCCCGCAACGAGTCCGCTTAAATAGGCAGCTTCGTGGATACGACCGAAGTAAGTGCCTACATTTTTCGCGGTCTTGTATCCGGAGCAGTGCTCAAAAATAGTATCTGGAAAGTCCTTGGCAACCTCCAGTGTGGGATCCATGAACTCAAAGCTGGTAGTGAAGATAACTTTGTAGCCCTTCTGGGCATAATCCCGGATGACCCGTTCCACATCGGGTGGGGCTACAGACTCTGTATAGGCGGTTTCTACATAGTTCAAGGTCTTCTCCAGATACTTTCGTCCCTGATCGTGGGCATAACTCCACCCAAAATCCCCGACCGGACTTACATAAATAAACGCTACTTTGAGTTTGTCTTGAGCCTGTACCGTAAGTACGAAGGTTGAAAGAACGGAAAAAAGCAAAACGATGACAATGCCTGTAAGCCAGGATTTTTTCTTCATAATTCTCTCCTTAGTATGGTATCCCCACGAAAGACCCCAAAGGACCAAAAGAATACCCTCTGAATTCTCCTCCCAGTACGAGGCAAAATCACCTCGTATTTTATATAAGATACAACCAGTTTTTAAAGGACGGTACAGTTATTATCCAGGGTTCTTTATAGTCTTTGGGTCCTTCGTGGATACTGATCTTCGGGGTTAGGCTCGTTCTCCACGTACGTATGGTTTCATTAAAGCTGCCGGAGCTCCTATCTTTTGTCGGAACTCCCGTCGGGCTGAGAAGATAAGGACGAAGATAGTGGCCAGATAAGGCATCATCTGCAAGATATGATAAGAAATTCCTATTCCTGCTGCCTGAAGCCGGAGCTGGAGTCCTTCTATGCCACCAAAAAAATAAGCTCCCAGTAAAGCCCTTTGAGGGAGCCAGGCCGAGAAGATTACGAGAGCTACGGCAATCCAGCCGCGACCGGCGGTCATCTGATCTACCCACATGCGGGTATAAGCCAGGGAAAGAAAGGCCCCACCGATTCCAGCTAACATACCTCCTATTAGAACACAGGCGTATCGAATAGCCTGTACGGGGACACCTACCGTGTCTGCGGCCTCAGGACTTTCGCCTACGGCAATGACTTCCAGGCCCCAACGGGTTTTAAACAAAAAAAGCCAGGAAAGAAAGGCCAGCAAGATGGCCAGATAAACCAGAGCACTATGTTGAAATAAAACCGGACCCAGGATCGGCAGTTGGCTCAGAATGGGAATAGGAAGGGGTTGAAACCCCTGGGTCGTCTTACCAACCAAGTTTTCCCCCACAAAACTGGATAGTCCCATCCCCAGAAGAACCAGCATAATGCCACTGACGACTTGATTACCTCTAAGATGAATACACAGGAAAGCATGGAGGAGACTGAGAAGTCCGGCACTTATCATAGCAGCCAGCAATCCTAACCAGGGGCTTCCCGTCGCACTTCCTACCATAAATCCAGATAAAGCCCCCAGGATCATTAACCCTTCGAGGCCCAAATTTAAAACCCCCGATCGCTCTGCGAGGATCTCTCCTAATGCAGCAAAAAACAAAGGGGTTCCCGCACGCACGGCTGCTGCCAAGACAGAAATAAGGAAAGTAGTTGTTAAAATATCCGACATAGGTCTGCTGGACTTTAGTTCATGGTTTGAATTATGGACCTGTTATCTTTTGTAACGGGCTACGGACTCCAAAGGAAGAACTTCTTAGGGCTTCTCCTGCAACCACAAACAAGACGACCAAAGCTTGAATAATGGAGATCAAGGCCACAGGTACTTTGGTTGTTTGTTGCATATGAGAACCTCCCACAAACAAAGCCCCAAAGAGGAGGGCAGCAATGGTAACTCCTATGGGATGGCCCTTTCCAAGCAGTGCAATAGGAATCGCGGTATAACCGTACCCGGGTGATATATCTTTTCGGAGACGATGTTGAAGGCCTGCAACCTCTCCGACCCCTGCCAATCCTGCCAATCCACCTCCTATCGCCATCACGATCAACGTAACGGTCATCAAAGAAATACCTCCATATAAGGCGACCCGGGGATTGGCTCCTACTACTTTAATTTCATAGCCCAAACGTGTTTTGCTCAGGATAAGATAAAGGACCCCGGTCATGGTAAAAGCCAGGATAATCCCGGCATGCAAACGGGTACCCGGAAGACGGGGAAGCCAGGCGGCTTCTGAAAAGGTAGCAGTAATCGGAAAATTGGCTCCTTGCGGATCCTTTAAGGGGCCATATACTAAATAATTAGATCCGTTAACGGCAATATAGTTCATCATCAGGGTCAGAAGGATCTCATTCACCTGTAACCGAATTTTCAAAAAAGCCGGAATCAAACCCCATAGAGCTCCTGCTAAAAACCCGGATAGGATAACCAAAGGGAGTAAAATAAAGGAGGCCAGATGCCCAAAGGTTAAAGCAACCCATGTAGCGGCTATGGCTCCCAAATACAATTGACCTTCTGCTCCGATATTCCAAAATCCTGCGCGAAGTGGGAAAGAAACGGCCAGTCCAGTCAGGATCAAGGGAATAGCCTTTACCAGCGTCTCGGTTAGCCCATACAAACTTCCAAAAGCACCCTGGAAAAGGGCCAGGTAAGCCCTTACGGGATTGTTTCCGGTAAGGATAAGTGGAACCATCCCAACCAACAAGGCTAAAAGTATTGTGATAAAGGAATTCAAAATTTTAAAAAACATCTTAATAGAGAAGTCGTATAACCTGCAGGACGATCTCCCAGGATTACCCTTAAACAGGATAACCACGAGCTGCTTCCATAGCATCAAGTTAAGGGTTAGACCTGAGGTCCAAACACTTCCCTAACCTCCCTCCAGGGGGAATTTGGCAGGTAACCTTCTAAATCCCTTGGGAGGAGGAACAGGAGAGTTCAGGCCGAAAATAAGGCTTTTCCCCTTCTTAGCCTGATGCATATGGAGCTGCCCTGACTTGAGGAACACCCGGTAAATTTTGCTATTGGGCCTCGATAGCGGACAAAAAACAACGGATAACAAACTATCCCCCGGCCATCATCAATCCAATTTGCTCCCGATCTGCTTCCCGGGTTGGAACAATGCCGGCAATCTGGCCTTCGTATATCACCGCGATCCGATCACTCAAGGCAAATATTTCTTCTAAATCTTCTGAAACCAGCAAAATGGCCGTTCCCCTTTGTTTTTGTTCCAAAAGTTGGGTCTGGATATATTCGGTAGCTCCTACGTCTAATCCACGGGTAGGCTGAATGGCAATGAGAAGATGAGGCTCTTGAGAAATTTCTCGGGCCAGAATGAGTTTTTGTAAATTTCCACCGGAAAGCTTACCGGCAGGAGTATCCAGAGAAGGTGTTTTAATATTAAACCGATCAACCAAACTTTTGGCATAGGATTTAATTTTTTCGGAACGGAAAAAGCCGCCCCTGGAAAATTCCGGGTGACGGTATTGCCGCAGAATCAGATTCTCAGCCACGGATAAGCTTACCGCAAGTCCTACCTTTAAGCGATCTTCGGGAATGTACCCTACTCCCTGTTCTAGGATTTTCCTGGGTGGAAGATTGGTTACCTCCTTTTCATAGATCCAAACCCTTCCTTTTTCGACTTTCCGTAAACCTACCAGGGCTTCAACCAACTCGTTCTGACCATTTCCGGAAACTCCGGCAAGACCCAATATTTCTCCTTCATGAATAGAAAAAGAAACTTTTTTTACAGCCTCCAGGCCCTTATCATTATATACAGAGAGATCCTGAACTTCAAGGACACGCTTTCCCTTTTCTACCGGAGGGTTAAAGACCTGCAGCAAAATATCACGACCCACCATCAGTCTGGCTAATTGACCCTCGGTAACTTCTGCCGTTGCAAAAGTTGCAATGACTTTTCCATTACGAAGAACCGTGACCCGGTCAGTAATTTCTTTAACCTCTTTGAGCTTATGGCTGATGAAAATAATGGTACATCCTTTTTTCCGGATATAATTCAGGGCCTTAAATAATCTATCTACTTCCTGAGGAGTCAAGACCGCAGTAGGTTCATCTAAGATAAGGAGTTTAGTGTTTCGGTATAAAGCTTTCAGGATTTCAACCCTTTGCTCTTCTCCTACAGAAAGTTCCCAAACCCGTGCCCGGGGATTTACTTTGAGGCCGTATTCTTCAGAAAGCTGTTGGATACGATCCTCTGCTTCTCGGATGGCTAAAAAAGGTTCTCGGGGAGACTTGAGTCCCAAAACAATATTCTCGGCGACCGTCAAACGCGGGATTAACATAAAATGCTGATGAACCATCCCAATCCCCAGCCGAATAGCATCCTGAGGGGCCTGGATAACCACCCTTTTTCCCTCGAAGTAGATCTCCCCCTGATCGGGTTGATAAAGACCGTAAAGAATGTTCATCAAAGTGGTTTTGCCCGCACCATTTTCACCCAACAACCCATGAATTTCCCCCTTCCAGGCTGTAAAATTAATATGATCGTTAGCCAGAACTCCAGGGAAATACTTGACAATATTCCTCATTTCTACTAAAGTGATCGGCATATTTACTTTTACGGCTACCACCGCTTCCTCATCTCGTCAAGGAAAAGGTGGAGTATTTTTTTAAAGATCATTCTCTATGAAATTATACTTGGACAAATTCCACAGGAGGGACAACTATTAAAATTAGAGACATTCAATGCCAGGTTGTTAGAATCCCGCTGAGACAACCTGCTGCCTTTTCTACGAAGGTTATTACTGCGCGGGAGTATACGATAGTCAGGGTTATCACCGATGAAGGAATTACCGGCATAGGTTATTCATTCGGTGGACGCCTGGTAAAAGAAGGTGTTTTATCGATTTTAAAGGATCTGGTGATCGGTGAAGATCCTTTTGATGTGGAGCGTATCTGGCATAAGATGTTTTATAATACCCTTCTTCCAGGACGTCGGGGGACCATTATCCGGGGAATTAGCTGTATCGATATTGCCCTTTGGGATATCGTGGGGAAAGCGGTTCAGAAACCGATTTATAAGTTGTTGGGAGGATATCGGGATAAAGTTCCGGCCTATGCCAGCGGGGGATATTATCGGGAGGGAAAAACACCCCTGGACTTGGCCGATGAGATGGCAGGTTATGTGGAGAAGGGGTTTAAGGCCGTGAAGATGAAGATTGGGCGACTATCCTTAAAGGAAGAGGTAGAACGGGTTCGGCGTGTTCGTGAAGCCATTGGCGAGGATATCTCTTTGATGTTAGATGCCAACAATGCCTATCCCGACGCTAAAACGGCCATTAAAGCCGGTCGTCAATTTGAAGCGTATGATATTCAATGGTTTGAAGAACCGGTCATGCCGGATAATATCCAGGCAAGTGCTGAGATTACGGCTGCCCTGGAAACTCCTATAGCAACCGGAGAGATTGAAGGAACCCGATGGGGATTCCGGGATCTCATTGAGAGAAAAGCTGCCGACATCTTACAACCGGATGTAACGGTTGTCGGAGGAATTACCGAATGGATAAAGGTGGCCCATATGGCCGGCGGTTGGGATATTCCTATCGCTCCTCATTATTTTTGGGATATCCACGTTCATCTGGTTGCAGCCACTTCGAATAGTTTAACCGTAGAATATTTCTTAAGAGAGTCAGATATTGTAAATTTTGATGATCTTTTAATCGAACCCCTTCAACCGGTCCAGGGCTTCCTGGAAGTACCTCAGAAGCCCGGGCTTGGAATTGATCTCAATGAAGAAGCCGTTCAACGGTTTGAAATAAAATAAATTCAAGGCCCAGAGTTTAAAGTCCAGGGTTAACAGGACTCTAAACTCTGGACTTTGGACTCCCTCAGGTATGTCCGAAAAAGTTTTAATCTTTGGTAAAGACACGTGACCCTATACCTCAGATGCCCGGCAGGATTATGCCAGGAGAGGTATTCCGTTTGAATACATCAATGTTTATAGAAGCAAAGAGGATTTGAAGCGCATGCTAGAGTACTCGAAAGGACGGCGAGATGTCCCTGTTATTGTGGAAAATGGAAAAGTAACCATTGGATTTGGTGGGAGTTGAAGTGTGTAAGGCTCAGCCGGTGGCTGATGTGAAGCAAGAGTAAAGAGTAATACCAGGGCCGATCGACTCGCCTCACTCCCCTTACCTTTCAGTTCCCTCCCTGTCGACCTTTCAGGGGCAGGTTTTTTGGGTCTAACCCCTTCGTCTCCCCCTCCCCTTCTGTCCTCTTCCCCCACGTTGGGAGAGGGGGAACGAGGGGGTGAGGGGAGAATAGGGACCCAGACGATTCCCGAGTTCTCCCTTTCCGCGTCGGAAAGGGGATTAAGGGGTTAGATGAGAAAAAACCTACCCTTAAAAGTCCCCGTCGACGGGGAAAGGTAATTTACTTAACTCCTTCTGCCTTTGAAAGGGAAAGATTGAAGGAAAGGTTATGAGGCGAGATGGAGGCGGCTTTTATTACGCTTGAACAACCTACCCCGTCAAAAACTCCGTGAGATTATCGCTCAATACGGTCCCTCTATATGCCATAATCCCCAATCCTGGATTACCCTGTTACGTGACCTTGGGAATCAACATAAACGGGAGATTTTTATCTTGATCCGCGCTCTCCAGGCACGGATACCGACCGATCTACTTACCTTGCAGGATGGATTGTTACTGGAAGCACGGTTGGAAGAACTTACAAAGCGATTGCAGAAACACCTTAATCTTCCTGAAGAGGCCGCAAGGTGGGGAGTAGAGTCCTGGGCCCTGGCACTGGGGGTAATTAAAAAAGAAGAGGGAACGAAACGGGAGGTAAAAGAAAGAGAGAAAATCTCCCCTTCTTCCTCCTCTGAAATTCCTCCGGTACCAACTTTTATTGTTTCCCAACAAGGTCCCGGGCATGGTAAGACCTTAGGTAAAGCCCTTAAAAGTGTACAACCCGGAACTCGTATCCTTGTACGACCGGGCCTGTATAAAGAAAGTATTGTGATCGATAAATCCTTGCAAATTATCGGCGATGGACCGGTCACAGAGATTATTGTTGAAAACACAGACGGGAATTGTATTCGCATGGAGACGGATTATGCTCTGGTACGGGGTATAACCTTGCGAAGTCGTACCACTTTACCGGATAAGAATTACGCTGCGGTAGATATCCCGCAGGGACAGTTGGTACTAGAAGATTGTGATATCACCTCCGACTCACTTTTCTGTGTGGCCATCCACGGACCTGCTGCCAATCCGATCTTACGCCGATGTCAAATCCATGATGGAAAACAAGGGGGAGTTCATATCTACGAAAAGGGTGAGGGGACCCTGGAAGATTGTGATATCTTTGGTAATGCCCAGGTCGGGGTAGCTATCCGGCAGGATAGCAATCCGATCCTCCGGCGGTGTCAAATTCGAAATGGGAAGCACGTGGGTATTGCAATCTCAGAAAATGGCCGGGGAATTATAGAGTCCTGCCGAATTTTTAATAACGTTAAAGCCGGAATACTCATCACACGAGGAGGTAACCCCATCGTCCGACAATGCCAAATCCATAATGGAGAAGAAGCCGGGATTTACATCCATGAAAGGAGTACAGGTATCATCGAGGATTCAGATATCTTCGGTAATGCATCTACAGGAATAATCATTACCCGTGGGAGTCATCCCCTCATTCGACGATGTCAGATTCGAGATGGAAAATCTACGGGTATCTCTTTTATTGAGAACGGATCGGGCACACTGGAAGATTGTAAGATATTCGGTAATGCAAGGACCGGGATCGAAATCAAACGAGGAAGTAATCCCGATATTCGTAAATGCCAGATTTATCATGGGAAGCTATCGGGTATCTTGATCAGTGAAAAGGCAGAGGGAATCATTGAAGACTGTAAGATATTCGGTAATGCCGGGGTGGCTATCCTAGTTCAACAAGGAAGTTCCCCCCTTATCCGACGGTGCCAGATTTACCATGGAAAATCAGAGGGTATCTGGATTATTAAAAACAGTTGGGGAATGGTAGAATCCTGCGATATTTTCGGTAATGTCGGGGTGGGAATAGGAATTGGTCTGGGGAGTGATCCGGTTATCCGGCGATGTAAAATCCACGATGGCGGCTCCGGAGGTATCTGGATTACCGAAAACAGTCGGGGAAGGGTGGAGTTGTGTGAAATCTCCGGCAATGCCAGGGTGGGAATAGGAATCCAGGGGAGTAGTGCCCCTATTATCCGACAATGTAAGATTCATCATGGAAAGTCAGGGGGACTTTGGATCCTTAATAAAGGACAGGGAATCGTGGAGGAGTGTGAGTTATTTAATAATGCTCACATAGAAGTAAAAATCGTCCAGGGAAGTCATCCGGTTATCCGACGGTGTAAAGTCAATTAAACCATGGATAATTTACCTCGTCAAAAATTACGGGAAATCCTTATCCAGTATGGACACTCGATATGTAAGGATCCGGCGCAGTGCGAGGCTTTGCTCCAGGACTCTTGTGGAGAGTACAAACGCGAGATTTTGGTACTGATCAGCGCTCTCAAGGAAGGAGCCGTAGCCGATCTCCTCACATTTCAGGAGTATGTACCCAGCGAGATTCTCTTAACCCGGCTCACAAAGCGACTCCAAGATAATCTTGCATTATCCAGAGATGCAGCTTACTGGGCCGTGGAATCGTGGGCGCTGGCATTGGGAATGAACCCTCAACCTGCTCAACTTCCTGGAGCAACCAGAAGCTCCGATGTAATTAACGAAATATTGAATAAGGTAATGGTTCTGGGAATAACGGGTAAAGCTATTTTCCTTGGAGCCTTTCGCCTGGCCATCTTTGGAGCTATTGTTGGCCTTATAGGAGGGGCGATGACCGGGGCCATCGGTGGCGCGATGACCGGAGCCCGTTACGGAATAAGTTGGACCCTCCCTTTTGCAATTTTTCTGTCCATTCTTTCGGCCATCATCGGAGCTATTCAGGGAGCTATTGGCGGAGCGCTTCAACTCTCGATAATCGGAGCTATGGGTGGAGCCGTCATAGAGGCCATCCGTGGCGCACGGGGAGGAAGTACAGATAAACAAGGCTAAACGTCGATTAGAATGAAGAATCCGGAAAAAATATCGGAAAGATTCGGTATTAATTTTGATTTTCATATGGGTATGGCTGCCCTTATCCTGGGCTCTTTAAACACCTTTATTTTTTTAAGTATCTGGGCCCATTGGGGCGTACAGGTATCAGGGATTATTACTTACGTTGGACTGGGTATGGTGCCTTTGCTCATCGGGGTTGGCCTTTTGAGGAGAGGTCGCCTACGTAAGGCAAAGTTCACGAAAAAACTTCTACAAGATACTGTACGAAGGATTGCCTTTCGAAGTGGCGGAAGAATAAAACCTTTAGATCTGGTAAATACCCTGGGCTATACCTCCCAAAAAGCCTTACAACTACTCCGAGAGCTAGCCGCCGAAGATCCGGAGAATATTGAACTAAAATTAGATTATGACACCGGTGAAATTTACTTCGAATTTCAAGATATTTTGAAAAGTATCGAAGCCAATAAATCCTTTGAAGAAAGCCGTCGAGATCCTCGAACCTGGGTAGAACCCCAGGTTGAGACTAAAAAACGTGGAAAAACCGGTATGGAGGTGTGGGGGTATGGGAGTCGGGGAGATTCTGGTAAGCTCACACCCCCACGTCCCCATACCCCCCCACTTCCACACCCCCTCACTTCCACACTCCCATACTCCCATACTTCTGGATCCGGTTTTCCTCAGCTTTATCCCTTCGAGTTCGATACCCTGACCGTAGACCCGAGGGGAAAAGTTAAAGGTTATCGTAGGGGTCAGGGATACTTTTTCCTGGAAGACCTGGGAAATGGAATAACCTTGGAGATGGTTGCCATTCCGGAGGGAACGTTTTGGATGGGATCACCGAATAAAGAGCCGGGGCGATTAAGTGAAGAAAGTCCCCAACATTTGGTGAGTGTGGCACCATTTTTTATAGGGAAGTTTACGGTTACCCAGGCACAATGGCAAGCCATAGCCGCCTTACCCCCTATTAACCGCCCACTGGATCCAGAACCGTCCAGATTCCGGGGTGCAGATCGACCTGTGGAACAGGTATCATGGTATGATTGCCAGGAGTTTTGTGCCCGATTATCCCTTAAAACAGGACGCACCTATCGCTTACCTAGCGAAGCCGAGTGGGAATACGCCTGTCGGGCCGGAACCATGACGCCGTTCCATGTGGGTTATACCCTTACAACGGATCTGGCCAACTATAACGGTCTGGAGCCTTACGGAGAAGGACCCGTCGGGGAATACCGTAAGGAGACCACCCCTGTAGGAAGTTTTGGAATAGCAAACGCCTTCGGACTCTATGATATGCATGGTAACGTCTGGGAATGGTGTGCAGACCCCTGGCACGAAGACTACCAGAACGCACCGTCGGATAAGCAGGTTTGGGAATCAGACGGAAATGACGCCTACCGGGTGTTACGGGGAGGCTCCTGGAATAGTTATGCCTGGTATTGCCGTTCCGCGTGCCGGGATCGATACCAACCCCATGTACGGCACGCCAGTAACGGCTTCCGAGTGGCGGTTTCATTTATACAGACTTCATCCTAACGCTACCCTAGGCCAGTACAGAGATCCCTCGAAGCTTTCGTACGACCTCCGGGAAGACATTTAATACATAGGCAATATCTTCTTCTGTGTTTTCTCGCCCTAAGCTAAATCGGATGGAATTCCTGGCTTCCTGTTCGGACATACCCAGGGCTAGCAAGACATGGGAGGGTTCTATAGATCCCGAGGCACAGGCCGAACCTGTAGAGATATAAATTCCCTGTTTATCCAATTGAAGTAAAAGGGCCTCTCCTTTAACATACTTTACCGAGATATTCAAGGTACCCGGTAAACGGTCTACAGGATGTCCGTTGAGGGTAATTCCATCAACTCGGGATTGAAGTCCTTCAAAAAGTTGATTCCTCAGCTTCGTAAGATGCTGGGCTTCTGCCTTCATATGTTTTTTTGCAAGCTCTACCGCCTTCCCGAATCCCACAATGGCCGGAACATTTTCGGTTCCTGCCCGTCGCTTGCGTTCCTGCTCACCTCCATGCAAAAGCGGATCTATATTCACCCCTTTCCGAATATACAAGGCTCCAATCCCTTTAGGTCCATAAATCTTATGAGCCGAAATCGATAGCAAATCGATTTTCATCCGTTTTACATCGATGGGTAGTTTTCCAAACGTTTGAACCGTATCGGTGTGAAAATAAATCCCTCGTTCCCGAGCTATGACTCCAATTTCCTCAATGGGTTGGATGGTTCCGATCTCGTTGTTGGCATGCATGATGGAAATCAGAATAGTCCGAGCCGTGAGGGCCTTTAACACCTGTTCGGGATGAACTTTTCCAAATCGATCTACAGGTAAATAAGTCACCTCAAACCCCTGTTTCTCTAGATAACGGCAGGTATCCAAAACTGCGGAATGCTCAATTTGGGAAGTAATAATATGATTTCCTCGTTCCCAATTGGCAAAAGCAACACCTTTTAAAGCGGTATTGTCCGATTCGGTTCCGCCACTGGTAAAATAAATCTCTGCAGGTTGGGCATGGATCAACTCTGCGACCCGCTCCCGGGCATCATCTATAGCAATCCTGGCCTCTCTTCCCAAAGCATAAAGGGTAGAAGCATTGCCGTACTTACCCTGATAATACGGAAGCATGGCCTCCAAAACCTGGGGATCTACGGGAGTTGTTGCATTATGATCCAGATAAACTTGCATAGGATCCTCAACCATCAACAATGAGCTAAGGAAATTCATTATTTATTCCTTGTTGTTATACCATTCCCATGTAAGAAGAGGACAGTTAGAGACCAATCCTATAGAATTGGCCTTTCCCTTCAGGCAAATTCCCACAGTGAATGGTTCTTTATGTAAATTAATATAAAATGTAAAGTAAACAAATGTAAAGTGAAGAGATGAGGATTAAATTTTTATGGATCAGGAAGGGTTCTGTTCTGCTACGGGTACGATAAAACTAAAAGTACTTCCTCTTCCAGGCTCGCCATGGACCCAAATTTTGCCGTTATGGGCTTCTATAATCATTTTACAAATGGCCAAACCCAATCCAGTTCCTCTATACTCCGGGGATCTTCCTATTTTAGCTTGTTGATATTTCTCAAAGATGAGCTCCCGGTCTTCTACAGCAACCCCAGGACCTGTATCACTGATGTCTACCTGGATCATTCTCCTTTTTTTAAGCTCCTCCTGTTCTGCCGGTAATTCAATTAACCGGGCCTTTACTTCAATCTGACCCTGTTCAGGTGTAAACTTAACCGCATTGTTGAGAAGATTAACAAGGACCCGTTCTAACTTTTCTGCCTCTCCAAGAACTGGAGGCAGATTTTCTTCTAGATGGTGGGTTAGTACGAGACTCTTTCTCTGGGCCAGAAGATGAACTTCCATGAGGGCTTTCAAAATAAGCTCACAGATATTGATCCCTCGTAATTCTAACTTCATCTGTCGAAACTCCAATTGAGATAGTTCAAGGAAGTTGTTGATAAGCTCAACGGCCCGCTCGCTGGCACCTTGAATATCGAAAAGTATTGCCTTTTGTTCCCCAGTAAGACTCCCGATTACTTCACTTAATAGAGCCTCGGTACCTCCTTTAATAACCGTCATCGGAGATTTAAGATCGTGAACAATCATGGCCAAGAAATCTGCTTCTCGTTCCTGAAATTTTTTCTCTTCGGTTACATCTAAAATAATAACCACGGCTCCCATCAAAGCTTGAGATTCATCCCGAACAGCCGATATAATAGTTTGATAGATTTTTTCAGAGATCCGTATCTCCTTTTTGATAATCTCCTTTTTGCTTTCTATAAGTAATTCCAGGGGACTAAATCCTAGGGTATTCTTTAAAAAAGAACTATCCACAAATTCGGTATCTACAGATAATCCCAGTATTTTTTTGGCTGAAGGATTAATGATTTTAACGGTTTCCCGGTTATCAACCAGAAGAGCCCCAGGGATCATAGAAGTAAATAGAGACTTTAACCCCTTATTTATCTCTTCTAAACCGGTTACGTATCTTTTGAGTTCATCGATCAAGGCAATTCTATTACCGGACATATTTAATTTTCTGAAATATAAATTCTCTATAAGAATCTCGTGAATAGTTTATTTAATAAGGGCCCCCACCCTACCTCTCCGTGGACGGGGAGGATGTATATATCTCCTTTTATTTGCCCTTTTAAAAGCTTATGAATGGTGTAGAGTTTTTTGTTAAAACTAAGTAAACAATGTACCGGGAGTAATTTATATTAAACTGGGTTAGTTTAATATTTCAGGGCTAAAAGCCCATGGTTTACACGCTCAAACCTTTTCTTAGGCAAACTTGATGCCAGAATCGGCTTTATCCCTACGATTCCTTATCCACAAAGAACAGGGTCTTACCCATTAAACAGAGTGAATTTTTATCGGCCTTCCGTTGTCCAGGTTTTAGACGTTTTTATCTTCATGGTTTTGATGGCTAAAGCCACAACCCCCCATTCAATGGGTTAGGAGTAGAAGCGAAGAAATGGCTTTGTCCTCTTCGCTACGCTTCGGGCTTCGGCTTCCATCGCAAGGACAGTCTTATTCCTCCTTGAAAAGGCATGAACCTTACCCTTTAACTTCCAGATGATTCGAGCAATTAAAAGTTTAATCAATTCGATCTTGTCTGAGAAGGACTTTCTTGACAGAATGGGAGGGATCTGTTATTTAGTATCATAATACGTGTATCCTACGTGTAAGCAGTGAGCAGTTCGTAGAGAGGAGGCTCTATGGAAAAATTTGCTCGGATCAAACGATTACCCCCTTATGTTTTTAGCATTGTAAATGAGTTAAAAATGGAAGCCAGACGGCAGGGTGAGGATATTGTAGACCTGGGGATGGGTAATCCCGATTTACCGACTCCCAAACATATCGTGGACAAACTTTGTGAGGCGGCCTACAATCCTAAAAATCATCGATATTCCGCTTCGGCCGGAATTCCTAATTTAAGAAAAGCCATTGCAGACTGGTATGCTCGACGGTATCAGGTTGAACTTGATCCCGATACGGAGGTCGTTACAACCATTGGGGTTAAGGAGGGACTTTCCCATTTGGTTCTTGCGCTGATGGGACGTGGCGACGTTGCTTTTGCACCCACACCCACCTATCCCATCCATGCCTATAGTGTTATCATTGCAGGGGGAGATTTAAGAAGTATCCCTTTGACCTCGGAGAGTGATTTCATGGAGAACCTGTTAGAGGCCACCAAGCAGACATGGCCTCTTCCGAAGCTTATTATCGTAAGTTTCCCCCACAACCCAACCACCGTCACGGTCGAACGTCCTTTCTTTGAGGAGTTAGTAGAATTTGCCAAAGCCCATGATATTATTGTGATCCATGATTTCGCCTATGCAGATCTTGTCTTTGATGGGTATAGAGCGCCAAGTCTGATGGAGGTCCGGGGAGCGAAGGAAGTAGGGGTTGAATTTTTCTCGCTTTCTAAAAGCTATAGCATGGCAGGATGGCGGGTTGGCTTTGCCGTGGGTAATTCGGAAATCATTCAAGTTTTGAAACGCATTAAAAGCTACCTGGATTATGGAGTATTTCAACCCATTCAAATTGCCAGTATTATTGCCCTTAACGGTCCTCAAGATTGTGTTGAAGAAATCGTACGTACTTACAAGAACCGCAGAGATGTATTGGTAGAGGGATTGAACAAGGCAGGCTGGGCGATCGAAAAACCCAAAGGGACTATGTTTGTCTGGGCTAAAATTCCACCTAAATTTATCCATTTAGGGTCCCTGGAATT